>NZ_JAHXPU010000034.1:4649-54963 GCF_047308185.1 Pantoea sp. B65 | reverse complement strand
TCCGGCTGGGTAAACCGCCCGGTCACCGGGTCATAATAACGGAAAAGATTGTAGTGCAGCCCGGTTTCTCTGTCCAGATACTGTCCCTGAAAGCGCAGATTCTGCGGCACCACCAGCTTAGCGGTATGGCTTTCATACAGGGTCCCGCCCCAGCTGCTGAAACGTCCCTGCCACACCACTTCACCGTGTTCGTCGGTCAGTCGTTCCGGCAAACCGTTCAGTTCGCTGTGATACCAGCGGATCTGCCGGCTGTCACCGGTGATATCCACCCGCGCCAGCGGCTCCCAGCTGCCTTCACTGTACAGATAGCGCACGCTGCGATCCGGCGTGCGGCTGCTCTGCTCGCCCACCATCTGCAGACCCTGCCAGTGGAAAGTAATCACTTCAGCGTCAGATTCTGCCTGCCCGTGGCGATACAGTATTTTATGCGTGCGCCGGCCCAGTACATCATAGCGGTACTGTACCCGCTGGTATTCCGGGTGCCCGCTCAGCCGCACTCCGGTGACCTGATGCTCCGCGTTATAACTGAAGTGCTGTTCCGGTGCGCCCTGTTCAGCCCTGCGCCACAGCAGACGACCAAAGCCATCATACTGCTGGCGCGCGCCTTTCAGCCTGCGCAGCAGGTTATGCCACACCACCTCACCGGCGGTGTCGGTACGGTTACCCGCCGGGTCGTAATAACAACGCTCTTCCAGCCCGTCTGCAATGCGGTGAGTCAGCTGCCCCGCCGCATCATAACCAAAGCGCTGCTGACTGAAGGCTGGCGCAGGATCTCCCGGTGCCAGCGACATCAGCATCTGCTGCGCCACCTGATCGAGACGATCCCACTGATAACGGCGTTCCAGCACCGCATTCCGGCGCATTACAATACGGCCTGCCGGATCGTAGCGCGTTTCCAGCGTCAGCGGCCCCTGACTGCGACTGATTTCACGATGCAGACGGTCACGGCCATAAGCGGCAATTTCAGCCTGCTGCCCGCCATGCTGCCAGTTGTGCTGCAACAGATGCCCGCTGCCGTAACGCAGGAAACTCTGCGTGCTGCCGTCCGGCCCCTGACTTTGCTGCAGATTGCCCAGCGCATCGTACTGATACTGCCAGCTGCCGCTGTGGTTCTGCTCACTCTGCAGACTGCCCAGCGCATCCGCCGTCAGGCTCAGCTGCTCATCCCACTCCGGCTCCACGGCCTGCTGCTGCGCCGCCTGCCATTCAGCCTGCGTGGTGCGCTGAATGGTGACGCTGCGCCCGGCATACTGATAGCGGGTGACACTCTCCGCGTTGCTTTTTGTCGCCAGCCGGCCCGACAGATCATATTCCAGCCGCGAAACCAGCGGCGCCTGCGGTTCACCGTTCTGCGCCAGCGGCTGCTGTGTCACCGAGGTGACCTGACCACGCGCATTATAGCCATAACTTTCCCGCCGTCCGGCGTAATCGGTCTGCGCCAGCAGGCGTTCGCCGCTGTCCCAGGCAAAATGCCAGCTGTCATTGTTCGGGTTAATCAGCCGGGTCAGGCGGCCAAAACGATCATAATCAAAACGGGTGTGATGACCCGCCGGATCGGTCTGGCAAATCACCTGTCCGCGCACGTTGCGCCGTACTCTGCGTTCGGAAAAACCGTCAGTATTCTCACCGACCAGCTGTCCGTGCATATCGTATTCGTAGCGGGTTTCGCGGTTATCCGCACGTATAATCGCCTGAATACGCCCGGCGGCGCTCCGGCGACAGGAGGTGGTGTTGCCTTCCGCATCGGTGGTACTCAGCAGCCTGCCCGTTGCGTCATACTGCGAATGGCTGCGGTAGCCTGAACAGTCCTCAGCGCTGATCATCTGGCCGCGCTGGTTCCAGCCGAAACGGCGCGTATTGCCCGCCGCATCGGTTTCGGTAATCAAATCCCCCTGCGGGTTCCATTCCAGGCGCGTAACGCCACCCAGCGGATCGGTTACCGCCACCACATCGCCCAGTGCGTTATGCTGATAACGCCAGCAGGCGCCGCCGGCCAGCACTTCCTGTTGCGGCAGTGACCAGACCGGATGCCAGACCGTCAGCCGGGCTTCCCCCAGCGGATTATGCATGGCAGTCAGATTGCCGCGCTCATCATAGTCATATTCCCAGCGCCCGCCGTCGGGAGCGGTGACCGCCTGCAGCAGCTCGCCCTGATCCGCCCACTGATAGCGCCACTCCGCGCCATACATATCTGTCCAGGCGGTAATACGATGCTGCGCATCCCACTGATGGTGGCTGCTGCCACCGGAAAGACAGGTCACCGTCGCGTTACGCGCCAGCTCATCGCTGTCAATGATCCAGCTTTCCAGCGTCTGCTGCCGGTCGTCCACCACCTGATAACCGGTCACCCGCCAGCAGCTGCCATCCGCTGCCGGTCGCCACTGGTAATTTACTGTCAGGCCGGTCACATAGCGGTGGCTGGCCAGCATATCGCTGGCGCGATCCCAGCTGAAACGTCGGGTGGTGACGTCATCAGCGTCGGTGACGCTGACCAGCTGTCCCTGCTCATTATAGCCGTAACGTACCAGCGGATAACGCTGCCCCTGAACCCGCTGATGCACCGCCGCCAGGCGGCCATGCACCGGTTCATAGCTGAGCTCTGCCACCATTGCCTCATTATCACCGGCGACAGCAATCAGCTGGCCCGCTTCATTCCAGCTCAGATGCTGGCAGTTGTCGTGACGGTCATAGATGCGGGCAATGCGCCATTCGCCCTCACGTGTCGGATCCGGTTCATACAGCTGATGCTCACCTTCACTGGTCTGTAACACCACCACGCCCTCAGACGTGCAGTAAAGCGTCAGGCCGTCCTCAGCGAACTGAATCACATCCCCCGCACGCACCGCCCCCATCTCCAGCTCGCGACCCGCCATATCCCGCCAGCGAAAATGCAGTTCCCCGCTGGCCGCACGATAGCGAATCAGCCGGCTTTCAAACGGCAGCATCCACCCCTGGCCCAGCATTCCGGTCGCCGGATTACGGCTGTGGTAAACACGCTGCCAGTAAAGCGGGATACGATCTTCCAGTACAAAATCAAGATCTTCAGCGCCGGCAAGGATCTTGGCGCCGGTGGCGATACTGACCGGATGGAGGGTTTGCACCGCACGGGCGGCAATGCCGCCTGCCGCTTCGCCCGCCGCGGCGGAAAAGATCGGGCAGGGAATACTGCGCAGCAGCCTGCGCACCATCACCCGGTCAAAAGCGCGGCCCGCCAGTTGCAGCAGCTGTTTCAGCTCACCGCCGCCAGCCATCCCGCCGATAAACCAGGCCAGAAAGTTTTTACCGCTGCGAATATCCCGGACCACAATGCTGTCGCCACCGATACGCACCCGCGGATCGTCGCCGACCTCGATTTTTGCCTCGCAGGTGCTGCGGTCGCCATTGCGCGCGGCGGGATGACCATTAATCAGTACCTTTTTAGATCCTTCGGCGAGGAAAATCCGGCTGCTGTCCCTGTGCTTTTTGCATGACACGGTATCCCTGTCGGCTGGCGTACTCTCAGGGCTGGCAGCGGCGACCATCGGCTGAGAAAGGTCTGTCCACAGCGTGCTGAAGAAGTCAGCGACATCCGCTGCGGCGGCCTGGCTGATTTTCTCCCCCAGCGCGCTGAAAAAAGCGCCCGGGCGGGCGACGGTCGCGGCGATACCCGCCGCCATGCCGACAGCAATTTCCCATGCGGAAGGCCCCTGCTCCTGTTCAGCACCGGCGGGCGCATTAAGAAAGGCATGATCGACGGTGCCGGCGGCGCGCGCCGCCAGCCTGCCCTTAATACGCACATTGCCGGAACCACTGGTGATCACCGCATCCGGTGGCCCGGTCAGACCCAGTGCGCCGATAAGGCGCTCCACCGCCCCGCCGGCGGCATTGCCCCAGCGTTCAGGAAAACCAGTAGCGATGGCGCCAATGGTCAGGCCAATTCCCAGCGCAATACCCACGCCGCCCGCCACCATGGCGGTACTGGCAAGAAAAATCCCGGCGTAGATGGCTCCTTCCACCACCCCGCTGACAAAGTCACTCAGTAGTGAGCTGTGGATCAACGGATCATCGATTCTCGCGGCGACCTTATCTGCCATCAGTCAGACTTCCGCCATACCGGGAATAAACGCCTGCCGAATCGCCTGCCAGGCCAGACGCTGCTGCGCAGTAAACTGACCCGCGGTGCTGAAGGTTAATGCCAGTAAATGATCCTGCGCCCAGGCCACCAGCAGCTGTTGTTCCACTACCACACCCTGATTTTCAAAGCGCATCGCCACCTGCTGCGCGGGTAGCGGGCCCAGCGTGCTCTCTTCGGGTAACTGCGCGCTAAACTTTTTCATCTTGCGCTTCACTTTTTGCAATTGCTGCTGCAAAAAGGCATCCATCTGATCGGCCGTTACCTGCCAGTCGCGGGTAACCACCAGCGTTGCGCATAAACCGGCAAGACGCAGGACGGTGATACTCTGATCCTGGACGACGGCGGGCAGATGCAGCGAGCCCTCAGATAAGACATATTGCACGGGCAGGTTCATTTGCTCCCCCCGGCATCTTTACTGGCGAACACCCTGCGGACTTCTGCGGCAATTTCCTCCGGCGTTGGCGCCGGCGCCGGCGCCGCGGCTGGCTGATTGATATTCAGATCGAGTGTGCCGCCGGTGTTGATTTCACCCTGCCCGGAAGCATTGATCTGGAAGTTTCTGCACTGTAATGAAATGGTGCCATTGGGGTTCATGACCAGCAGGCTGTCACCGGTGACAAAGGTGATGCCGCTGCTGGCCGCCAGCATAACGTTGCTGTTCGATTTCAATATATAGTCAGTGCCGACCAGCTCGCTGCGGGCGTATTGCGTCTGCTGGGCGTACTGGCCGCTGACTTTGCTGGCAAAGCTTTTCTCAATGCTGATGGAGTGATTACCGCCGACAGCATGGGTTTCATCATTCTTCACCCGGGTATCCATATTGCGCTCAGCCTGCAGCCACAGCTGTTCCGCACCGCGTTTATCTTCAAAACGCAGCGCATTGGCATTGTCCGCCGTGCCGTTTTTACTGCGGCTGATAAAGCCCATCTGGGTGGCGGCGGCTGGTAATGTCCACGGCGGCATACTGGCTTCGTTATACAACCGACCGGTGATAATCGGCCGATCCGGGTCACCGTTAATAAAATCGATCACCACCTCATCACCGACGCGCGGGATCTGTACGCCGCCGAAACCCTGACCGGCCCAGGCGCTGGAGACGCGCAGCCAGCAGGAGCTGGTGTCGTCGCCTTTTGCCAGCCGGTCCCAGTGGAACTTCACCTTTACCCGGCCATATTTATCCGTCCAGATAGACTCCCCCTGCGGCCCCACCACCCGCGCGGTTTGCGGGCCGCAGGTGCGCGGCCACTCGCTGCCCTGCAGCGGACGGAAGGTGACATCCGCCGGGATCACCATAAAGTTGATCTGATAAACGCGGCTGCCATCATCACCACTGGCGTAGCTGTTCTCTTCCAGTTCGTAACTGGCGCTCACCACCAGATAGTCATCACTGTCGCTGGCAAAGGGCGGATTGCTGAGCGTAAAAGTGTACCCCGGCGCCACCCCGGGGGCGTTGCCCCGCGCATCAATGCGCTGATACTGCGTCTGCCATGCCTGCTGGCGGATACGGGCATAGTATTCGCCCTGGGCATGGTGCACGAAACGCCCCGGCCATTCGTAGTAGTCAATCTGCCCCGGCGCGGTGGACGCCGGATTCTGTCGTGCCTGAAACAGCCAGGCGTTTGGCTGGCGGAAGTCGTAGTCATCAAGGCTGTAGAGACCCGGCGTCACCTGCTCGCTGATCGCCCACTGCGTAATGCCCTCTTCCCCGATGCGGCCTGCGGACGGGGTGGCGTAATAAGGGATAACCTCATAGCCGCTGAATGGCTGCCGGGATGCGGAGTCCATCAGCACCAGCGTATGCCTGTCGGCTTCATGACGGAAAAAATAGAAAATCCCTTCCAGCTCCATTAGCCGCGAAATAAAGTTATAGCTGCTCTCCTGATACTGTACGCAGTATTCCCAGCAACGATATTCGCCGGTCAGATGGTCTTCGACCGCAACGCTATATTCGCCCAGTACGGTTTTAATAATATCCGGCACCCGCTGTTGCTGAAAAATACGCTGATTGCGATCGCGCTGCAGTGGCCATAAGTCCGACTCCATACACAGGCTATATACCGTATAACGTGTCCCGCTCAGTTCAGTGCTCTGCACATTCACCGCGGTGATTTTACCGTTAAGGTAGCGTGACGCGGCCAGCACCGGCTGGGTGGGGAGGGTCAGAGTGATCGGTTGCCCGAGCAGTGTTTTGCGATCAAGGTCCGCATTGCTGCTCAGCAGGCAGACATTCAGCGTAAACGGGCGGGACAACTCCTCGGTACCGGACAGTTTCCAGAAAAGAAGTCCTTCGGCAGGTAATTGCACAGAAATACGTTCAGGCATAGGATTCCATCCCGATAATAATTAATTCCGTTTTATTTATATGGCATATTGTTTATATATAAAAAATTAATTCAAAATATAACTATTCGCCGGAAAGTTAATTCTATTAATATTCACACCTCCGGCCACGGCACTCTTTTTATCATATTCCCCGATAAAAACGTATCACTTTATCAGCGGTTATTTTAAATACTGACAGCGGCATTCCCGCAGAGGGGTGGCGGAGTTACATCGGCCGGTCTGATCAGACCGGCCGCTGGCGGAACTAATTTTGCGTGGTCGCCAGATAAGAGAACGCACTCAGCAGACTCACAATCGTCGCCATCTTATCGGCGCGATAACCTACCGTAACAGCATCAATCCGTGTAACTGCCGGGATCAGGCAGAACAGATCGCCCAGCAGCGGTTTCGCCACCATCAGTTCCAGCTGATAAGGCGCAGCAATCCGGCGGGTTGCCGCCGCAGGCGCCTGACGCACCGCGCTGGCAGCCGCCTGACGAATGGCCTCACACGCCATTGCCGGGCTTAATGATTCGGCGCAGGTCTGGGAAATCGCCCGCTTGACGCAAACGTAATTGACCGACGGGTAGTGCTCTGCCATCCACGTCTGCAAAGTATCATCACCGCTGACCAGCCACAGCGGCGTCCCCTGCTCAGCACCGGCGGCAGCGTAAATATCGCTCTCCCCCATCACCTTGCCGTTAATCTTCACCCGGTAGAAAGCACGCCCGTTAATGGTATGCGCCAGCACGCCAGACTCTCCAGCCGCGCTGTGATAGCCAATAAACATCATGCCGTCATACTGCTGCTGCTCCAGACCTTCCACCATCGACAGAGCGCGTGGCTTGCCCTGCACCAGCCGGGCACGGCCATCAATATTTTCAGCGCGCAGATTGGTCATCGCCGCATGACTGTCGGCCACCACCACCTCAGTCGCGCCGCCGGCAAAGGCGCCATCAATGGCGGCATTGACTTCCTGCTCCATCAGTCCGCGCGCCAGCTGATACTCAGCGGTGCCCGGGCTGCACTGTTCCGGGCGCATCACCCCGGCAATACCTTCAATATCAGCAGAGATAAAAATTTTCATCGTTGATTCCTTCAGGAGAGGCGATCGAGGATATCGCGCAGCGCCGGGCGGAAGTGACCGCGGAAACCGGTCACCGCTTCAGCGCTGAGCAGAGCATCCAGCACCGCATGTTCGGTGGCATCCGCCGCTGCCGCCAGCAGCGGTTCCAGCGCGGCGTCCGCCAGCGACGCCGGTTGCGGCCGGGTGGAAAACGCCACGGCAATATCACCCGAACCGTGTCCCCAGTAGCTGCCCAGTCGCCCTAAACCGGCCCCGGCACGTTTCGCAATACGCGTTAACTGGCGTGCATCAAGCGGCGCATCGGTCGCCATAATAATGATAATTGAGCCGGCATCGCGCTGCGGCGTCAGTTCCGGCAGCAGCGGTTCAATGGCGGCGCCAAAGCGTACGCCGTCCAGCGTCAGCGCATTCAGGGCGCCAAAGTTCGCCAGCACCAGTACGCCAAGGGTGGCATCCAGCGTCGGGATCAGGCGCGAGGCGCTGCCAATCCCGCCTTTCAGGCTGAAACAGCTCATGCCGCGTCCGGCGCCGACGCTGCCGCGGGCAAATTCCGCGCTCGCCGTCTGCAACGCCTGTTGCGCCATCTCATCGCTGACCGCCAGCGCCTGAATATCATTCAGCCAGCCGTCATTGCACTCCAGCGCCAGCGGGTTCACCGTCGGTAAACTGCGTCCCAGCTCCGGATTACGGCTGATGGCATCACGCACCAGTGCGGTAAACAGGGTACCGACCGCCAGCGTGTTGCTAAGCAGAATCGGCGTCTGCAACAGACCTAATTCTGCGATCTGCACCAGCCCCACCGGCTTGGCAAAACCATTCAGTACCGCAGCGCCACACGGGAGCGGCTGACTGAACAGATTTTCACCCGGCGGCACAATGGCGGTAACGCCGGTCTGCACTTCGCCCGCATCCAGCGTGCTGTGACCAACCCGCACCCCAGGCACATCGGCCAGCGTATTCGCCGGGCCGCAGGCCATCCGCGGCTGACCGAGAGTGCGGGTTTCGCGCCAGCGTTGCAGCAGCAGATCGCGCTGCATCTGTTGAAAATCCATGACTTTTCTCAGCTATTTAATTTGGGATCGAGGGTATCACGCAGGGCATCGCCCAGCAGGTTGAAGGCCAGTACCGTCAGGAAAATCGCCGCGCCCGGAAAAACGCTGACATGCCATAACCCGGCCATCATCATATTGCGACTCATCGCCAGAATATTGCCCCACTCCGGCACGTCAGGTTCCGGCCCGAGGCCGATAAAACTCAGGCCCGCCGCGGTCAGAATGCTGGTGCCAATACGCATGGTGAAATAGACAATCACGCTCGACAGCGTACCGGGAAGAATATGGCGCAGCAGAATCACCCGATCGGGCGCCCCGGCGCAGCGTACGGCTTCCACATAGGCCGCCTGTTTTAACGACAGCGTCGAGGCGCGCACGATACGGGCAAATACCGGTACGCTGAATACCGCCACCGCAATAATCACATTATTCAGCCCCGGACCGAGGATCGCCACCACCGCAATCGCCAGCAGCATCCCCGGAAAGGCAAACAGCACATCGGAGGCGCGCATAATCAGCATATCGACCCAGCGCCCGTAATACCCCGCCAGCAGGCCAAGCACAATACCGACCAGCATACCAAGGGTTACCGACAGTACGCCGATATACAGCGAGATGCGCGCGCCATAAATAATCCGGCTCAGCACATCGCGACCGAGATCATCGGTGCCCATCCAGTGGCTGGCGGACGGAGGCGACGAGAGCGCCATCCAGTCAGGTTCCATCGGGTTCCACGGCGCCAGCCACGGCGCAAACACCGCCACCAGCAGCAGCAACAACACAAAACCCCCGGCGACCAGCGCCAGCGGATTGCGCAGCAGCGCGTGGAGAAAATCGCGTCCTGGCGAGCGAATAGCGCTCTCCCCGGTTACTGCCGGGATCACGGATTTAGTTGGCATCGTCATCATCGCTCCTGGCGCAGTCGAATCGCCGGGTTGACCACCGCATACAGCAGATCCACCAGCAGGTTAATCACAATAAACTCGAAAACAAACAGCATCACCAGCGCCTGAATCACCGGCTGGTCCTGCGACTTGATCGATTCAATCAGCAGCCAGCCCAGACCGGGCCAGTTAAATACACTCTCCACTACAATGGAGCCACCGAGCAAAAAGCCAAACTGCAGGCCAAGCATGGTGATAACCGGGATCAGCGCATTACGCATCACGTGTTTCCAGGTGACCAGTCGGTTGCGCAGCCCCTTGGCTTTGGCGGTACGCACATAGTCTTCCTGCGCCACTTCAAGAAATGCCGAGCGGGTGAAACGCGCCATTACCGCCGCCACCGATGCCCCGAGCGTCAGCGCCGGCAGAATAATATCGCTGGCTTTGTTAAAACCGCTGACCGAGAACAGACCAAAGGGCATAGCGACAAACTGCACCAGCAGCAGTCCGAGCCAGAATGGCGGCATCGAGATACCGCCAACGGCGATACTCATCAGCGTCCAGTCCTGCCATTTGCCCCGTTTGAGCGCCGCAATCACCCCGATAATCAGCCCGAGGATCACCGACCAGGCGAAACCGGCCAGCGCCAGCAGCATGGTCGGCATAAAGCCCTGGGCGATCACCTGGGTTACCGGCTGTTGCGTGCGGAAGGTAACCCCTAAGTCGCCGCGAAACAGGCCCGCCAGCCAGTGAAGATATTGTTGCGGTAACGGATCATTTAGCCCGAGGTGCACGCGCGCCGCGGCTATCGCCTCAATGCCCGCATCCGGCCCGGCGTAGATTCGCGCCGGATCGCCCGGCAATAATTTAATAAAACCAAACACCAACAGCGAGACCACCAGCAGTACCGGGATCATTTCCAACAGACGTCGGATAATATAAGCAAACATGGTGATTTCTCGTCAGCTAAACAGGGTATTGATTGTCAGGGCGACAGACATGCCGCCCGTTAACTGGCAATTATTTAAACTCCGCCTGAGTAAACAGCAGATTGCCGTCAGCCAGCATGGAGACGCCGCTCAGGTTTTTGCTTTTGCCCACCAGATTATCCGGCGTGCCGAGGAAGGCGATTGGCGCGTCTTTCCACAGCAGCTTCTGGGCTTCGGCATAGGCCAGCGCACGTTTCGCCGGATCGGCGGTTTCCAGGCCGGCGGCAATCGCTTTGTCAACCGCCGCATTGCTGTAGTAGGAGACGTTATACGAGGTTGGCACCCAGGATTCGGTGGCAAACAGTGGCCGCAACGCCCAGTCAGCATCGCCGGTAGAGGTAGACCAGCCGCCGTAATAGAGGTCGAATTCCGCCTGTTTCGGATCCTTCACGCCCCACAGTTTGGCGTTACGCGAACCGGAGTCCATTGGCGTCACGGTGACGCGAATGCCGACAGCGCCAAGCTGCTGCTTCAGGAACTGCGCCACGCGCACGGCAACGGTGGTATTAGTGCTCCACAGTTTCAGATCCAGACCGTCGCCATAACCGGCCTCTTTCAGCAGTGCCTTCGCTTTCTCCGGGTTGTAGCTGTAATCCACCTCCGTCTGTTTCTGATAGAACTGCACGCCGGACGGGATCGCCGACGTGGCTGGCGTGCCCATCCCGGCAAAACCGACCTTCAGGAACAGATCGCGATTAACCGCATAGTTCAGCGCCTGACGAACGCGGACATCGGCCAGCGGCTTATGCTGGGTATTCAGCGCCATATAATAGAGGTAGATACTCGGGTCGCGCTGGATCGCCAGCTTGCTGTCGCTCTGCACCGTGGCAATCAGATCGGCAGGCAGCGGGTAGATGGCATCAACCTGGCCTGATTTCAGCGCGGCGACGCGGGTGGCATCTTCCGGGCTTGGCGTGATGGTGACGCTATCCACTTTCGGCCAGCCCTGTTTCCAGTATTTGTCGTTTTTAATCAGCTTCACCAGTTTACCTGGCTGCCACTCAACAAATTTGAATGGACCGGTGCCCACCGGATGCAAACGCAACTGCGCCTCATCCGGATACTGTGCCAGTACCGCCGGGCTCCACATCACCGCCGACGGGTGCGCCAGGGTGTTAATAAAGGCGCCAAAAGACTGGTTAAGCTCGACTTTTAGCTGGGTTGGCGAAACCACGGTAACGGTTTTAATCATTTTATACAGACTGTTGCGCTTCAGACCTTTGGTCTGATCGGCCAGCCGATCGAGGTTAACTTTTACTGCGGCGGCATCAAATGGCGTGCCGTCCTGGAAAGTCACGCCGCTGCGCAGATTAAGCACAAATTCGGTGGCAGTTTCGTTGCTGGTGTAATCGGTGGCCAGCCATGGCGTCAGTTTCATCTGGCTGTCGAACTGGAACAGACGCTCAAAAACGCCACTCTGCACCGAGTAGCTGGCGTTATCTGAGGTATCGTGCGGATCCATCCCGGTAATATCGACATAGGCCGAAATACGCAAATCCTGTGCCTGGGCAACAGCCGCCAGACACAATGACAGCCCGAGGGCAACGGCGGTACGGCGAAGTATTGGCTTCATGGTGTCTCTCCAGAGTGTAAAGTTATGCTTGCGAAAATTCGCCTTCGGCAACCCAGTGATGCGCGGCCACCTGGCGATAACGGGTTTTGTTCACCTCAGTGCCCACTTTGCGCAGCGGTGAAGGGATTTCACTGTCATCGAAAGTGCGCAACGTACGCTTGCGCGGGTCGGCAATCGGTACCGATGACAGCAGACGTCGGGTATAAGGGTGTTGTGGGTTATTAAATACCGACTGACGCGGGCCGATTTCGACAATCTGCCCGAGGTACATCACCGCCACACGGTTGGCGATACGTTCCACCACCGCCATATCATGGGAGATAAAAATCCATGCCACGCCGGTGCTTTGCTGCAAATCCATCATCAAATTGACCACCTGCGCCTGAATCGACACATCCAGCGCGGAGACCGCCTCATCGGCGATAATCACTTGCGGCTGCAATGCCATGGCGCGGGCAATGGCGATACGCTGGCGCTGACCACCGGAAAACTCGTGCGGATAGCGCTGCGCGTGTTCCGGCAGCAGGCCAACGCTTTTCAGCAACGCCTGTACCTGCGGCGTCGCCTCTGCCAGTGACTTCACCAGTCCGTGCAGCAACAGCGGCTCGGCAATGGTAAAGCCGACGGTTAAACGCGGATTCAGTGAAGCGTAGGGGTCCTGAAACACCATCTGCATGGCGCGGCGCAATGGCTGAAACGCCTGCTCCTTGAGATGGGAAATTTCATCTCCCTGGAACAGGATGCTCTCCGCCTGGCTGTCGATTAACCGCAGCAGGGCACGTCCGGTAGTCGATTTGCCGCAGCCGCTCTCGCCGACAATCGCCAGCGTTTCGCCCGGCCACAGGCTGAAATCAATCTGTTCCACCGCATGTACCCGGTGGGTCAGTGCTGAGAACACGCCGCTGCGCACCGGGTAGTAAACGCGTAGCCCACGAATATCGAGTAACGGCGGCTGGTCATAACGGGCGGTGATCTGCTGATCCTGCTGGCTGTCGTTCTGCTGGCCCGGTAACGGGAATCGCTTCGGCCAGCGGTTGTCGCGCATATCGCCGAGACGCGGCACCGCCGCCAGCAGCGATTGGGTATAGGCATGCTGTGGCGCGGTAAAAATTTGCTCTACGCTGCCCTGCTCCACCACCTCGCCGCGGTACATCACCACCACCCGGTCAGCAACTTCCGCCACCACCCCCATATCGTGGGTGATAAACATCACCGCCATATTGGTCTGCTGCTGCAGGTCGCGCAGAATTTGCAGAATGCGCGCCTGCACGGTGACGTCCAGCGCCGTGGTAGGTTCATCGGCAATCAGCAGTTGCGGATCGCAGGCCAGCGCCTGAGCAATCATCACGCGCTGGCGCATGCCGCCTGACAGCGAGTGGGGATAGCTTTTCATCACCCGATCGACATCGGCAATACGTACCTTACGCAGCAACTCGCGCGCTTTTTTATCGGCTTCCTTGCCGTTACACAGCTGATGATCGCGTAGCGCTTCGGTAAGCTGATCGCCCACTTTCAGCACCGGATTCAGCGAGGTCATCGGCTCCTGGAAAATCATCGCCATATCGCGCCCGCGTAGCTGGCGGCGCTGTTCCGGCTCCAGATTGAGCAAATCCTGCGTCTGGCCGTTACGGCCATAAAACTGCACGCTGCCGCGCTCAACGGTGGCGGAAGGCGCCAGCAAACCCATCACCGCCAGCGAGGTGACGGATTTACCGGAGCCGCTTTCGCCAACCACCGCAACAATTTCGCCTTTATTGACGCTGAAGGAGACGCCTTTCAGCGCCAGATTGCGGCCGCTGCGTCCATGAAAACTGACGCTCAGATCGTTCACCGCCAGTACCGGCGTCGTGAAAGAACCGGAGGGCGCGGCGGTGTCAGGAGAAGTTAGCGTGATATCCGTCATCGTCACTCCGGGAAGGGGTTAAAGCCAGATATGGCCATTGTGGTAAGAGAGGAACGGCGAGCTGTCTGCCGCCAGCCAGATCGGTCCGTCAAGATCAACATGCTCTGCGGTTAGCGTCACCGGCAGCGCAGCCTCCATCGCCAGTGAAGAGCCCAGCATACAGCCGACCATCACCCGCAGATCCTGCTGCTGCGCTTCACTGACCATTGCCAGCGCTTCCGTCAGCCCGCCGCATTTGTCGAGTTTGATATTGATCATCTCGTAGCGATTACGCAGGCTGGCAATATCGCCGCGCTGATGACAACTTTCGTCGGCGCACACCGGGATCACATGCGGAAAACGCTGCAGATCGCCATCTTTGCCCGCCGGCAACGGCTGCTCGATCATCGCGATGTGGTACTGCGTCAGCGCATCGAACAGGCTGCCGAGATCGATCCCCGACCAGGCTTCGTTGGCATCAATAATCAGCGTGGCCTTCGGCGCGGCGGCACGAATAGCCGCCACTTTTTCCAGAATCGCATCGCGATCCAGCTTAATTTTCAGCAGGATGGCGCCGCGTGATACCGCATCCGCCGCCGCCGTTGCCATATTTTCCACGCTATCGAGGCTCAGGGTTTCAGCGGTGATCACCGACTGTGGCGCCGTCAGATCCAGCAGTTGCCACAGGGTTTTCTGCTGTAGCGCCGCATCCAGCCGCCAGAGCGCGCAGTCGAGCGCATTGCGGGCCGAACCGGCAGGCAGCAGCTTTTGCAGTGCGGCACGGCTCAGGCCGGCTTCGACATCAGCCTGCAGCGCGCTGAGCTGCGCACTGACGCTCTGTGCGCTTTCGTTGTAGTGCGCGGTCGGCGTACATTCGCCAAGTCCGATAAATCCCTGTTCCTCCAGCGTAACCCGCACCACCGTAACGGCGGTGCGGATGCCGCGGGAAATGGCAAAGGGTCGCGCCAGCGGCAACTCCACCACTTCAAAATGCATCCGCCGCATAATTAACCTCGCTCTTTCAGCAGCGCAGCAATATCCGCGATGCCGAAGCGTACCGGATCGGTCGCGGGCACGCCGAACTCGGCGCTAACCTGCTGGCAATAAGCGCGGGCTTCTTCTTCGCTGGCGTTGGAGGTATTGATGGCAAAACCGGCCAGCTGCACGTTATCACTGGTGACATGCGCGGCACGCAGATTGGCTTCAACGCAATCCGCCAGGCTCACCATTGGTGAATGCGGCAGATGACGCATATGTGGACGGCCCATTTCATGGCACATCACCAGCCAGTGCGGCTGTGCGCCGTGAATCAGCCCCATGCTGACGCCAGCGTAGGATGGGTGGAACAGCGAACCCTGCCCTTCAACGATATCCCAGTGGTCATCGTCGTTAGCGGGTGACAGCGCTTCCGCCGCGCCGGCGATAAAGTCAGCGATTACCGCGTCGATAGCGATACCTTCGCCCGCGACCAGGATGCCGGTCTGACCGGTGGCGCGGAAATCAGCCTTCAGGCCAATCGCGCGCATCGCCGCTTCCAGCGCCAGCGAGGTGTACATCTTGCCGACCGAGCAGTCGGTGCCAACCGTCAGCACGCGCTTACCGCTGCGTTTTTTGCCGCTGCCGACCGACAGTTTCGGACGCATATGGCGAATATCGAATAACTCAACGTTATGGGCTTTGGCCAGCGCCACCAGTTCCGGCTCATCAACCAGACGGTGATGCAGACCGCTGGCGACGTTCATTCCGGCTTCCAGCGCGGCACGCACTGAACCCAGCCAGTGTTCCGGCAGGTATCCCCCGGCATTAGCAGTGCCCAGCACCAGCGTTTTCGCGCCGCGGGCTTTTGCCGTGGCGATATCCAGCTCGTCAAGACCCAGGGTGACGGTACAGCCTGGCAGGCGCATTTCGCCGACACACTGCTCCGGACGCCACACCTGAATGCCGCGCGCGGTTTTCGCTGCCAGCGGATCGGTGACGTCGCCAAGGAATAATAAATAGGGTTGTGGGATCAGCATGATGTTTCTCCAGTTTAGGCTGATCCGACTATTTCATTTCTTAGAGGAATTGACGAATGCTTGTTTAGCGCAAGGGTATAACTTCAGGCTATGGGCGGAAGGTGAGGCAGGAGATGACCAATTCTTTGCTTGTGGTAAGATTGAAACAGGTAATGATGAAATCTGGAGCAATGATGAAACCGTCAGAGGTGTTAACGCAAAATCGACAGCTGATACTGGATATCATCTCCCGTTATCCGGTTACTAACCCGCGCGTTTTCGGCTCAGTTGCGAAGGGAACTGACACCGAAGCCAGCGATCTGGATCTCCTTGTTGATACCCTACCTGAGACCGACCTGTTTCATATGGGCGGGCTTTATGTGGAGCTGCATGATGCACTGGGTATCGAACTGGACGTCCGCAGCCCGGGGGATATTTCTCCGCTCTTTCGAACCCAGGTACTTGCAGAAGCGCGCCCGTTATGAGCCAACCTCAGCTGGACGATCTGAAAAACCAGATCCTTACTGCATCCCGTAAGTGCAGATTCTATGTCAGAGAGAATGGAGCAGATTGACTTTAACTGCGACAACATGACGCAGGATGCCGTACTGATGAACTTCATTGTTATCGGGGAAGCAGTAACAAAAATAATAAATAATTATCCTGATTTTATTAAGGCCAACAGCCACATCCCATGGCAACAGATTCGTGGTTTACGCAATCAGGTAGCCCATGGTTATTTTGATGTTGATTTGGGAACCATATGGAACACGATCCAGAATCGGCTACCAGAATTAATTCAGCATCTGGAAAACGCCAGGTGAATCCACCGCTGGCTCAGAGAGCCTGTTAAAACTGACACCCCGGACACCAGTAAAATGGCCGTGATGAGCGGGTGCCTTTCTCAATAGTGCTGCCGCAGCGGACACAGGGCTTGCCGCTGCGATGGAACACCTTAAAACAAAAAATGGCGCCGTGATGGCGGTTCTCATCGACGTCGCCGCGCGTCTGGTACGAGTGACGCGGGATCGCCAGCAGTGCCTCGGCCAGGATAGCCAGCTGCTGCTGCGTCAGATCCTGCGCTTTATGCTGTGGCAACAGCTGCGCCTGCCAGAGAATTTCCGCCCGCAGATAGTTCCCTAACCCGGCGAGAAACGCCTGATCCAGTAGCAAACCGCTAAACTGACGCCGGCGAAAGCGCGGTGATAACAGGCGCTCAGTCACCCCGGCCACCGTCAAACGCCTGTCCAGCACATCGGGCCCGACGCGCTGCAAAAAAGGGTGCGCCGCGAGGGTTTCACTGTTCAGCAGCGCAATATCTGAGGCGCTATAGAGCAATACCGCCCGATCCGCCGTCGCCAGCCGCACCCGCAATACGCGGTGAGTGTGCGGCGTTTCATCAGGCGCCACCACGCGCCAGACGCCATATAACTGGTTATGGCTGTACAGCGTCTGGCCGTTAGAGAAGTGCGTCAACAGCGCTTTGCCACGGGTTTCAATCGCCGTTACCCGCTCACCCAGCAGCGCCGGTTCACAGGCTTTCAGTTGCGCAAAGGCAAACCAGACGTCGGTTAATGGTTTCCCCAATATCGCCTGCTCCAGCTGGTCTGCCGCCCGCCGGATCTCCGGACCTTCTGGCATCGTGACTCCCTACAATCCTTTAATGCATTAGTGAACCCGTGCAGCCAATAAACCGCGGGCATTTACTCTATCTCATGCAATAGACGGTGCATATTATCTAATAAAAAATCGCAGTATCAGATAACCTTTAACGGATAGGCTGACAGTCATTTTAAGTTACGACGACCAGAGCTACGCGGCTCGCTGCGTACGAATCCGGTGATGGTTGTGTTCAGACGCCTCGGGTTCAAGATACTTTCAGCAAGGGCTATGCAAGGAAAGATAATCACCGTTCTGTTTTATATCCATGGGAAATATTGACTAAAATATCCGGCCGCCGCTCGTTATCGAAAAACAAACCAGCGCTGGCGAAATCGCTATATGCTGTTTGAATACCGGGATTGTTAACTATATATTGGGGTTTTCCCCACGCACGTGGGGGTGTTTCCCCGCCGGCATTGGTCACATTCGGAGCTGCAAAGTTTTCCCCACCCATATGGGGAAAACTCCCGCTAATTAATGTGTCGCGCCGCCCACCAGGCGCAGATCCTGTTGGGTGCGTAACGCGATGGTAATCGCCATCTCCAGCGCCAGCACCACCGCCGCGCACGACATACTTGGCACACCCGGTAACTTCGCCGCCTGCTCCGGCAGATACGGAATATGAATAAAACCGCCACGCACCTCGCCGCCCTGCTGTGCCAGCCGGTGCAGCAGACCGTACATCACATGGTTACAAACATAGGTGCCGGCCGTTTGCGAGACTGAAGCCGGAATACCCGCCTCACGGATACCCTCCACCAGCGCTTTAATCGGCAACGTCGAGAAGTAAGCCGCCGGTCCTGCGACAACAATCGGCTGATCAATCGGTTGATGGCCCTGATTATCGGCAATCCGCGCATCGTCAACATTAATGCCAATACGTTCGATGCTGATATCGGCACGCCCACCGGCCTGCCCTACCGCAATCACCAGCTGCGGATCCAGCTCGTCGATAGCCGCATAGAGCGCCGTTAGCGCGTCGCCAAATACGCAGGGCAACTGGCGGGCGACCACTTTCGCCCCGCCCACGCTGTGCCCATGTAGCTGGCGTACCGCTTCCCATGACGGATTAACCTGCTCGCCACCAAAAGGTTCAAACCCGGTGATTAATACCGTTTTCATGCCTGCCTCACAAGAACATCAGGAAGTACAGAAGGAACACATTTACAATTAACAATAGCACGCCGGTCGGCAGCTGGGCCTTGATCACCGCATTGCGGTCCGGCAGCTCCAGCAGGGCGGCCGGAACGATATTAAAGTTAGCCGCCATCGGCGTCATCAGCGTGCCGCAATAACCGGAGAACATCCCAATCGCCGCCATCACCGCCGGATTGCCGCCATGCTGCAATACCAGAATCGGAATGCCGATACCGGCGGTCACAATCGGAAAAGCGGCAAAAGCGTTGCCCATCACCATCGTCAGCAACGCCATACCAATGGTATAGGTGACTACCGCCACAAAGCGGTTATCAACCGCCAGATAGCTTTCCGTCAGATGGGAAATTGCCGTGCCGACGCCAGCGGTGGTAAACAGCAGGCCAAGGGTGGCGAGGATTTGCGGCAGAATAAACGCCCAGCCAATGGAATCCAGCAGTCGGCGGGCTTCCTGCAGCGACTGCGCCGGTGACTCACGCGTCAGCTTCAGCGCAATCAGCCAGCCCACCAGGCAGCCGACGGTCATGGAAAACAGCGTGATAAGCGTGGAATGATTGCCGCTGCCAAACACCGCCTGTTGCAACCCCGGGAGATTGTTAAACGCCAGTACGCCGATCACCGTCACCACCGGAATCGATAATGCCGGCAGAAACAGCCGATTACCAAGACGCGTGGCACTCTCTTTGCGCTGCTGTTCGCTGCGCTGATGGTAGCTACCCAGTTTTACGCCGCCAAGGCCGGCGATCAGCGCCATCACTACCACCAGTGCCCCGACCACAATATTCAGGCTGCGCTGTCCAGCCGCCGTGGAGCCGGCGAACTGGCTCATCAGCTGGTAGGCCCAGTCGCCGACCAGGAAGATCAGGCCATATAGCGCCCAGAACAGGCCGGTAGTTAAACGACGCGGGTTGGCTTTATCACGCCATGACATCATCCCCACGATCAGCAGGATCACCCCCGCCAGCCAGAAAAGATATTGTTGTTGAAACATTATATCTCTCCCTTCGCCTGTAAGGACCGGCTATTAATCGCTGCCAGTTCCGCCGCAAGGGTTTTATCCAGCCGACGCAGGCGCACCGCATGAATAATAAACGCACAGATTGCCGTCGGAATTCCCCACAGCGCAATATGTAACGGTTCCGTCTGAATACCGCCGGACTCCAGCATAAAGTTGTGCATAAAGATAATGGCGCCAAAGGCGACAAATATATCTTCGCCAAAGAACAGACCGACATTATCAGTCGCGGCGGACATGGCACGCAGCCGGTAGCGCACCGGTGGCGGCAATTCGCCATAGCGGCTTTCCGCCGCCCCTTCCGCCATGGGCGCCAGCAGTGGCCGCACCATCTGCGGATGGCCGCCAAGACTGGTCAGGCCCAGCGCGGCGGTCAGCTCACGCAGCAACAGATAGACAATCAGTAAACGTCCGGCAGTGGCGCTTTTAATCCGGGCAATCCACCCTTGCGCGCGTTCTTTCAGACCATGACGCTCTACCAGACCAATTACCGCCAGCGGCAGTAACAGAATTAACGCCAGGTTGCGGGTATTCAGAAAGCCGGAACCGAGCTTTTCGAGAATGGTTGCAAGCGGCATACTGGCGGCAATACCGGTAATAATACCGGAGGCGATCACCACCAGTACCGGATTAAAGCGCAGTAAGAAACCGATAATAATCGCCGCAATACCAATGAGCGGCCAGAGATTAACAGCATTTTCCATAGTGACTCCCCCGGGATGATACAAAATCTCCGGCCGGACGGCCGGAGAGAATAAATAATGGCTAAAACGGAATTACTGGCTGGTGACGTTAATATGCCGGGCGGCAAACGCCGCGCGCAGCTGGCGGGCAAACTCCAGCGCATGGGCGCCGTCGCCATGCAGACAAACACTGTCCGCACGTACCGCCACCTCTTCACCGCTGATACTGCGGACTTTACCGTACTGCACCATACTCAGCGTCTGCGCAATAGCCTGCTGGTCGCTGTCGATCAGCGCTCCCGGCTGGCTGCGCGGCACCAGGCTGCCATCGGCCTGATAGCCACGATCGGCAAACACCTCCTGCCGGGTGGTCAGTCCGAGATGTTCGGCGGCGCGAATCGATTCGCTATTCGCCAGCCCGACCAGAATCAGCGCCGGATCGACCGCCTTTACCGCGCGCGCAATGGCGTCAGCCAGCTGTGGATCGCGCGCCGCCTGGTTGTAGAGCATACCGTGCGGCTTCACATGCCGCAGGATGCCGCCTTCGCTTTCCGTCAGCGCCTTGAGCGCCCCGATCTGATAGATCACCTGCGCATAGACCGTTTCCGGCGGCAGCTGCATCGCGCTACGGCCAAAGTTCTCCCGGTCAGGGAAAGCGGGATGGGCGCCAATGGCGACGCCAAACTCCAGCGCCCAGCGCACTGACTGCAACATGGTTTGCGCATCACCGGCGTGAAAGCCGCAGGCGATATTGGCGGAAGTCACCAGTTGCAGCAGCTGACGGTCGCTGCCGCCGCCTTCGCCGAGATCGGCGTTGAGATCAACTTTCATCTTCTAATCCCCATACCATTTGATCGATAGCGCGCTGCTGCTGCTGTTTTGCCAGCAGCGCTTCATCCAGCGTGCAATGGACAAAATGCAGCGGCTCGCCGAGGCGCACCTGAGCCAGATGGAAGAGATCGGCCTCAATCACGCAGGCAATACGCGGATAACCGCCGGTGGTTTGCGCATCGGACATCAGTACAATCGGCTGGCCATTGGGTGGCACCTGCACCACTCCCGGCAGCAAGCCGTGCGACAGCAGATCGCGCTGGCTGTTACGGGTTAATACCCGCCCCTGCAGACGATAACCCATACGATTACTCTGCGGACTCAGTTTCCACGTGCTGCGCCAGAAAGCTTCCTGCGCCTCACGGCTGAATTCATGATACTCCGGGCCTGGCAGCGCGCGGACACGATTGCCCCACAACAGCTGACGCACCCCAGCCTGGCGGTGGAACTGACGCGTCGGGGTGGCCAATGGCAACTGATCGCCATCTTCTACCCGGCGTCCATACTGGCCGCCAAAACCGGCTTTCAGATCGGTACTTAATGAGCCCAGCAGCGGCGGCAGATCGAAACCACCATCCAGCGCCAGATAGCTGCGCATACCGCGCTTCGGCATACCCAGCGTCAGTCGCTGTCCGGCTTTTACCGCGGTACGCCAGCCGGTCCATACCGGTTTGCCGTCAATCTGGGCGCCGCAGCCGGCGCCGGTCAGGGCGATCCAGCCGTCACGACCAAATTCGGCGCTAAACTGACCCAGCGTAATTTCCAGTACCGCACTATCCTGCGGATTACCGACCAGCAAATTGGCGGTTTTCATCGCCGGAAGATCCAGCGCGCCGCTGAGACCGATACCGTACTGACGCCAGCCAAAGCGACCGGCGTCCTGAATCGAAGTGCTCATTCCGGCACGAATAATTGTCAGCACACGCCCTCCTTCTGTGGCACAAAACGAATGCTGTCGCCCGGGCGCAGCAAGGTTGGCGGCTCATGTTGCGGATTAAACAGCGGGATATCACTACGGCCAATCAGCTGCCAGCCCCCTGGCGTGGCTAACGGATAGATACCGGTCTGACTGCCGCCAATCGCCACCGATCCCGCCGGAACCACCAGCCGCGGCTCAGCACGACGCGGCGTATGCAGGCGCGCATCCAGCCCGCCAAGATAGGGAAAGCCCGGCTGGAAACCAATAAAATAGACCACGTAATCAACGGAGGCATGTAACTCCACTACCTGCTGCGGCGTCATCTGGCTATGGCGCGCCACCTCTTCCAGATCGGGACCGGCGGCACCGCCATAAATTACCGGGATCGCCACCTGCCGCGATACCGGCAGCATCGCCTCGCTCTCTTCCCACCAGCGCTGTAAACGCTCAATCGCATCCAGCGCGGTTTGTTGCGGGTTAGCTAACACCAGCGTCAGATTGTTCATTCCCGGAATGGTTTCAACGATTTGCGGATTGCTTTTCAGACGTTCGCTCAGTCCCCATATCCGTTGCTGACTGACGAGGGAAACCGGGGGATCCAACTCAAGCACTACAGCGCGTTCCCCTAACAGGTAACAGCGTGCTCGTTGCAATATGCACCTCCTGACAGACTAAAATGTCAATACCCCACCGCCGGACGTACCACTACGCCAGTAAGGTCGGGTATAAGCTTATTCATTTAAGACAAACAGTTATGCTTAACAACGCATTAAGTGTCAATCACTTTGCACCCCCGGCAGGCGTTGCGCGGGGGCGACGGCAGGAGAATCAGGCAGGATTGTCGATATCAATAAAGGTGACGTCGAGGCCATAGCTTTCCGCTAACCATTCACCTAATGCGCGGATCCCGGCGCGTTCAGTGGCATGGTGACCGGCAGCAAAAAAGTGCATGCCATTTTCCCGCGCGCTGTGGATGGTTTTTTCCGAAACTTCACCGCTGATAAAGGCGTCAACGCCAAACTCTGCCGCGTCATCGATAAAACTCTGACCGCCACCGGTACACCAGGCCAGCCGACGAATATGTTTCGGAGCATTATCACTACAGTGCAACGGCGTGCGTCCCAGCTTCTGGCTAATGCGCTGCGCCAGCTGATCGCCGGTCAGCACATCTTCCAGCTCGCCCCACAGCAGCAGCGGGGCAATCTCGCCACGCACCTCAATATCCAGCTGTTTCGCCAGCAGGACGTTATTACCCAGCTGCGGATGGGCGTCCAGCGGCAGATGCCAGCCATAGAGATTAATATCATTGGCCAGCAGCGCTTTCAGACGATTGCGCTTCATGCCTTTAATCACCGGGGATTCACTTTTCCAGAAGTAGCCATGGTGTACCAGCACCGCGTCCGCCTGCAGACGCACCGCCTCATCAAGCAGCGCCTGGCAGGCGGTGACGCCGGTAATAATTTTCTTAACCTCAGCGCGCCCTTCTACCTGCAAGCCGTTCGGAGCGTAATCGCTAAAGGCAGCGGTATTCAGCTGCTGGTTAATAATATGTTCCAGTTCAAAGTTGCGCATGGTAGTACCCGCCTATTTTCGTGCTGCCTCAAAGGCTTCCAGTGTCCTCTTACGTGCTTCCTTATGGTCTACCATTGGCTGCGGATAATCGAGTATTTGCTGATTTTTCTTTGCCCATAGCTGGGGCTGATGGATACCCTCGTCCGGTATATCACGCAATTCCGGCAGCCAGTGACGAATAAACTCTCCTTGCGGATCAAAACGTTCGCCCTGGGTGGTGGGATTGAAAATACGAAAATAGGGGGCGGCGTCAGTACCGGTTGAGGCTGCCCATTGCCAGCCGCCATTATTCGCCGCCAGATCGCCATCAATCAGCTGCGACATAAAGTAACGTTCACCTGCGCGCCAGTCGATCAGCAGATCCTTAACCAGAAAACTGGCGGTGATCATACGCAGACGATTATGCATCCAGCCAAGGGCATTCAGCTGGCGCATCGCCGCATCAACAATCGGATAGCCGGTTTTACCCTGCTGCCAGGCCTGCAATTGCTCGTCAGCCGGCCGCCACTGCACCTTGCGTGTCCAGGCGGTAAACGGCTGATAGCGACACAGCGCCGGATAGGCCACCAGCAGGTGACGATAGAACTCACGCCAGATCAGCTCATTCAGCCAGACAAAACTGTGATCCCCGCTCAGCGCCTGCGGATGCTGTTTCAGCAACCGCTGCAGGCACTGACGCGGCGATAACACGCCGGTCGCCAGATACACCGACAGGCGACTGGTGCCGTCCACTGCCGGAATATCGCGCCGTGCCGGATAATCGCTCACCGGCTGCTGGCAGAAATGACGCAGCTGTTTAATCGCCGCCTGCTCACCGGCGGGAAACAGCTGTTGATCAAAGGGCTGACGCGGATAGTCAAAGGGTTCCAGCGGCGACAGATGTTGCAGCGGCGCGCCATCACGCGCCGCTGGCGCCGGCAGGCACTCCGGCACCCCCTGTTGCAGCCGTTTGACCAACGCTTTGCTGAACGGGGTAAAGACTTTATACATTTCGCGATTACCGGTCTGCACGCTGCCTGGCGGCAACAGCAGGCTGTCATCAAACCCCTGCACCACCACGTCCTGCCAGAACAGCGCTTTTTCGACTAAGGCATCGCGCTGTTGTTCATTGACTTCGTACTGGTAGTTATAGAACAGATGGTCCACCTGATGCTGCAGACAGAAAGCGGTAATCCACGCCACCGAAGTGGTAAAATCGTCGCACTGATGATAGTGCAGCGGGATACCGCGTTGCGCCAGTTCCTGCTGTAATAATTGCAAATTTTCATAGATAAACGCCGCCTGACGCGGCGCCATCTGATGTTGCCGCCACTGCTGCGGCGTGGCAATAAACAGGGCGATGACTTTTGCCTGCCGGTCACGGCAGGCGGCATATAACGCAGTATTATCATTGATGCGCAAATCATTACGCAGCCAGACCAGATGGGTGGCCATAAAACTCCTGTAGGATTAATAACCGTAGCGCAGACGCAGTGCTTCCGGGTAAGGCTCGAAATAGCGCTGTTGCGTCAGATAAGCATCCGGGTATTCAGCCATATAGTGTTTAAGTAAGGTGACCGGAGCCAGCAACGGCTGTATACCCTGACGATACCGATCGATCAGCGATGCCAGCTCCTGGCGCTGCGGCGATGATAGCTGGCGGCGGAAATAGCCCTGCACATGCATCAGCACATTGGTATGGTTACGCCGGGTGGCCGGATGCGCCAGCAAATTCATCAGCCGCTGACGGTACTCGACCGCATAGTCGGCCAGCGAATCCCACTGATCGATGGCGGCGACAAAACGCCCCAGCGCCCGATATTCCGCCTGCGAATGGGCCAGCAGCAGCAGTTTGTAACGGCTGTGAAACTCCATCAGACTAAAGCGGGTTAAGCCGGCTTTGCACAGCTGGTTAAACTCATACAGCGTATACACCCGCGCGACAAAATTTTCCCGCAGCGCATCATCATGCAGCCGCCCGTCCTCTTCCACCGGCAGCCAGGGAATCTGGCGCATCAGTTCACGGGTAAAAAGGCCAACCCCCGCTTTGCGATTGTTATTGGTGACGGATTCATACACCCGCACCCGCTCCATCCCGCAACTGGGTGATTTGGCGCAGACGATATAGCCACACAGATGATGCAGCTGGCTGACTTTATCTGCGGAGAAGTTTTCCATCTGGCGGGTAACATCTTCCCCGCCCTCTTTACTGAAACAGAGCGCCACCTGGTCCTGCGGAGCTTTCACCAGCCGTAATGCCGGACGCGGCGTTGCCAGACCAATCGCCATTTCCGGGCAGATCGGTTCAAAGCGTACAAAGGGAGCGAGCTGGTCGGTGGCGAAGGCAAAGCGTTTGTGACCACCATCAAAGCGGACATTATCCCCGAGTAAACAGGCACTGATACCAACCGGAATTTTCTCGCTCATAGTTGTACACCTTTAAGAATCTTGTATAGGTTTTCAGTGTAGCTGAAACAAATCAGATTGGCTCTAAAAAGGATCATCACAACCGGTTTTATTTCACAAAGTGTGATCGGTTGTACCGCTGGCGGCCAAATCGATCGCCATCATCGCCGTCTGGCGCAGGCTGGCCCGGGGCAACGACGAGAGAGAAAAACAGAGAAGGGTCAGCGCGCGGGAACCAGGCGCAACAGCAAAGAGAGAAGAGAAAACCGTCAGAAAGGGAAGATCACCGTCATACCGCCGCACGCCTGCCATGCAATGGCTGGCATGCGGCAGCGATGATTACCAGAATGCGCCACCGGCCGCTTCTGATTGTGCCAGCCACACCGGCTGGTTACTGGTTTTGCTCCAGTAACGGTGCAACCAGCTGTAAAAACGCGCACGATCCTGGCGGAATAACATCACTGGCAACGCCAGTAAGCCAATCACCAGCGCCGCCGTGCGACGCAGGATAATTTTAAGCCATGAATAGTTATGATACATGCCCCACGCCCTCCGAAAGTTGTTTGCTGCAGATTAAGGTAAAACAGATTGCTGTATGTAATCTGAACACTATCTTACCGCCGGATTGGTAATTTTACTACTGATCCGACCACTTCCGGCGCAAAAAAACGCATTTTTTAGCCAATTTCTGTAACCGGGTTACATCATTGTTAATTAGTACCGGCAGAATTGTTAACAGCCATTTTTACACTTTCTTTATACCCCTCACCGCTTTCTATACAGCTTCTTTGCGCGTCGATGATTAACCTGCTGCTATCTGAATAACACCTCTGGAGGTGTCGTGTGAGTATTGCGATTGTCGCAGGCATTGTGCTGGTTGCGTTGCTGACGGGCTATCTGATTTATGCCCTGATTTATGCGGAGGCCTTCTGATGGCCGCATCAACAACTATCTTACTGTTTAGCTTTGTGCTGCTGTTGCTGCTGCTGGCACAGCCACTGGGCAAAAGCATGGCAAAACTGGTGGACGGCGATCCCGGACCACTGCGCGCCGGTTTTGAACGTCGTCTGTGGTGGTTGTGCGGTATTCGCCAGAAAGAGATGGGCTGGCTCAGCTATTTCCGGGCGATTATGGCCATTAATCTGCTCGGCGTGCTGGTGCTGTTCGCCATTCTGATGCTGCAAAATGTCCTGCCGCTCAATCCGCAACAGTTCCCGGCGCTGAGCTGGCATCTGGCGCTGAACACCGCCATCAGTTTTGTCACCAACACCAACTGGCAGGCCTACAGCGGGGAAAATACCCTCAGCTACTTCAGCCAGATGGTCGGCCTGACAGTACAAAACTTTCTCTCTGCCGCCAGCGGCATCGCGGTAGCCTTTGCGCTGATCCGTGCCTTCTCCCGCCATAGCGTGCAGACCCTTGGCAACGCCTGGCAGGATCTGCTGCGCATCACCCTCTATCTGCTGCTGCCGCTGTCATTGCTGCTGGCGCTGTTTTTTGTCAGCCAGGGCGTACTGCAAAACTTTAATGACTATCAAAGCGTGCAGACGCTGGCCGGTCACAGCCAGACCTTGCCGATGGGGCCGATTGCTTCGCAAGAAGCGATCAAACTGCTGGGTACCAACGGCGGCGGCTTCCTTGGCGTTAACTCAGCACATCCGTTTGAAAACCCGAATGCTCTGAGCAATTTCGCGCAGATGCTGGCGATCCTGCTGATCCCGGCGGCCCTCTGTTTCACCTTTGGTGAAGCGGTACGCGATCGTCGTCAGGGACATGCGCTGCTGGCGGCGATGACCCTGATGTTTATTCTCGCCGCCATCGTGGTGATCTGGGCCGAGCTGAACGGCAATCCGCATCTGCTGACGGCCGGCGCCGACAGCGCCTTTAATCTGGAAGGGAAAGAGACGCGCTTCGGCGTGCTTAACTCCGCGCTGTATGCGGTGGTAACCACCGCGGCATCCTGTGGCGCGGTCAATGCCATGCACGACTCCTTTACCGCGCTCGGCGGCATGGTGCCAATGTTACTGATGCAGATTGGCGAAGTGATATTTGGCGGTGTCGGCTCCGGTCTGTACGGCATGATCCTGTTTGTGCTGCTGGCGGTATTTATCGCCGGACTGATGATTGGCCGTTCGCCGGAGTATCTCGGTAAAAAAATTGAAATCCGCGAAATGAAAATGACCGCGCTGGCGATTCTGGTCACCCCCAGCCTGGTATTGATTGGCACCGCGCTGGCGATCGCCACCGATGCCGGACGCGCCGGTATTCTCAATCCGGGTACGCACGGGTTCAGTGAAGTGCTGTATGCCCTCTCCTCGGCCGCGAATAACAACGGCAGCGCTTTTGCCGGACTCAGCGTCAATACGCCGTTCTGGAATCTGTTGCTGGCATTTGCCATGTTTATCGGCCGCTTTGGCATCATTCTGCCGGTACTGGCGATTGCCGGTTCGCTGGTGGAGAAAAAAGCGCAGCCGGCGGGGGCTGGCACCCTGCCCAGCCACGGCATGCTGTTTATTGGCCTGCTGACCGGTACCGTACTACTGGTTGCCGCCCTGACGTTTGTCCCGGCGCTGGCGATTGGCCCGGTGGCGGAACATCTTCAATTACTGACTCACTGAGTGCCGGAGTAGATAATGACTCGCAAGCAACAACCTTTATTTGATGCGGCAATAACGCAACAGGCGTTAGTCGATGCGCTGAAAAAATGCGATCCGCGCGTGCAGTGGCGTAATCCGGTGATGTTCGTAGTGTACCTTGGCTCGATTCTCACCAGCGGCATCGCCCTGGCGATGGCCCTTGGTTACAGCAGCGGCAGCGCCGGTTTTACCGCCGCTATCGCCATCTGGCTGTGGTTTACCGTGCTGTTTGCTAACTTTGCCGAAGCCATTGCCGAGGGCCGCAGTAAAGCCCAGGCAAATTCGCTGAAAGGGATGAAAAAAACCAGCTGGGCGAACAAGCTGTCTGAAGCACGTTATGATGCGCCGACAGAACGCGTACCGGCCGAGTCGCTGCGCAAAGGCGATATTGTGCTGGCATCAGCCGGTGACACCATTCCCTGTGACGGTGAAGTAATTGAAGGCGGCGCCTCGGTCGATGAAAGCGCCATTACCGGTGAGTCGGCGCCGGTGATCCGTGAATCCGGCGGTGATTTCGCCTCGGTGACCGGCGGTACCCGGGTGCTGTCGGACTGGCTGGTCATTCAGTGCAGCGCCAACCCCGGGGAAACCTTCCTTGATCGCATGATTGCCATGGTGGAGGGCGCCAAACGCCGTAAAACCCCGAGCGAAATTTCGCTGACCATCCTGCTGGTAGCGCTGACGCTGGTATTTCTGTTTGCCACCGCCACCCTCTACCCATTCGCCCTGTATGGCGGCGAAGCAATAAGCGTCACGGTACTGGTCGCGTTGCTGGTCTGCCTGATCCCGACCACCATTGGCGGCCTGCTCTCAGCGATTGGCGTCGCCGGGATGAGCCGGATGCTGGCCGCCAATGTGATTGCCACCAGCGGTCGCGCGGTGGAAGCCGCGGGTGACATCAATGTGCTGCTGCTGGATAAAACCGGCACCATTACCCTCGGCAATCGTCAGGCGTCGGAGTTTATGCCGGCGCCGGGCGTGGATGAGCAGCATCTGGCGGATGTGGCCCAGCTGGCTTCGCTGGCGGATGAAACGCCGGAAGGCCGCAGTATTGTGGTGCTGGCGAAGCAACGCTTTAACCTGCGCGAGCGCGACCTGCATGCGCTGGATGCCACTTTTGTTCCGTTCTCCGCGCAAACCCGTATGAGCGGGGTGAATATCCAGCAGCGCATGATCCGTAAAGGCGCGGTGGACGCCATTAAACGCCATGTTGAAGCCAACGGCGGCAAGTTTCAGCCAGAAGTGATGACGCTGGTGGAACAGGTGGCACGCACCGGCGGTACGCCGCTGGTGGTAGCGGAAGGCAATGTGGCGCTGGGTGTGGTGGCATTAAAAGATATCGTCAAAGGCGGCATAAAAGAGCGTTTCGCCGAGCTGCGCACCATGGGGATTAAAACCGTGATGATCACCGGTGATAACCCGCTAACCGCCGCGGCGATTGCCGCCGAAGCCGGGGTCGATGACTTTCTTTCCGAAGCCACCCCGGAAGCCAAACTGGCGCTGATCCGTCAGTATCAGTCGGAAGGGCGACTGGTGGCGATGACCGGCGACGGGACTAACGACGCTCCGGCGCTGGCGCAGGCTGATGTGGCGGTGGCGATGAACTCCGGTACCCAGGCGGCAAAAGAGGCGGGAAATATGGTCGATCTCGACTCCAACCCCACCAAGCTGATTGAAGTGGTGCATATCGGTAAACAGATGCTGATGACCCGCGGTTCACTGACCACCTTCAGTATCGCCAATGACGTGGCGAAATACTTTGCCATTATTCCGGCGGCGTTTGCCGTCACCTGGCCGCAGCTGAATGCGCTGAATATTATGCATCTGCACTCACCGGCCTCGGCGATCCTGTCGGCGGTGATCTTTAACGCGCTGGTGATTGTGTTTCTGATCCCGCTGGCGCTAAAAGGCGTCAGCTATCGTCCACTCAGCGCCGCCTCACTGCTGCGCCGCAATCTGTGGATCTATGGCGCCGGCGGCATTGTGGTGCCGTTTATCGGCATCAAAGTTATCGACTTGCTGTTAACCGTTACCGATCTGGTTTAAGGAACTACTATGTCTGTTTTACGTCCGGCGTTACTGGTGTTTATTTTGCTGTCACTGATTACCGGTCTGGCTTATCCGTTATTAGTGACCGGTCTGTCGCAGGCGCTTTTTCCGACGCAGGCCAATGGTTCGCTGATCAGTATCGCCGGTAAAGTGCGCGGTTCAGAACTGATTGGTCAGGCGTTTGACAGTGCGGCAGATTTTCAGGGCCGCCCTTCCGCTACCGCTGATAGCGCCTATAACGCGCTGGCGTCGGCGGGCAGCAATCTGGCGGCCAGTAATCCGGCGCTGGATAAGTTACTTGCGGAACGGGTAACGGCGCTGCGCACGGCCAACCCCCAGGCTGCGCCGCAGGTGCCGGTGGATCTGGTGACCGCGTCCGCCAGCGGTCTGGATCCGGATATTTCGCCGGCCGCCGCTTACTGGCAGGCGCCGCGGGTGGCGACAGCCCGCGGTCTGCCGCTGGAACAGGTTAATGCGCTGATTACGCGCCAGATTAAGACGCCACTGGTGAAATTTACTGGCGAACCGACGGTGAATGTCCTTATGCTGAATCTGGCGTTACAGCAACAGCATGGCAGCCATTAATCCGACCGGCGGCATTTATGCCGCCGCCAGCAAACCAAAGGACCTGCAATGAACGACGAGCTACAGCGTCCGTCACCGGAAAAGCTGTTGCAGCAGATTGCCGCCGCCCCGCGCGGCAAGCTCAAGATTTTTTTCGGCGCCTGTGCCGGCGTCGGTAAAACCTATGCCATGTTGCAGGAGGGACGCCGCCTGCGCGAGCAGGGTCTCGACGTGCTGATTGGCGTGGTGGAAACCCACGGACGGCGTGAAACTGCCGCGTTGCTCGACGGTCTTAGCCGGCTGCCCATGAAGCGCTATAGCCAGAAGGGTCGCCAGTATCAGGAGTTTGACCTCGACGCGGCCCTCGCCCGGGCGCCGGCCATTATCCTGATGGATGAGCTGGCGCACAGTAATGTTAGCGGCGCGCGCCACCCGAAACGCTGGCAGGATGTCGAAGAGTTGCTGAATGCCGGAATCGATGTACTGACCACGGTGAATGTGCAGCATCTGGAAAGCCTGAATGACGTGGTCAGCAGCATCACCGGCATTCTGGTGCGCGAAACCGTCCCCGACCCGATTTTTGACCTTGCCGATGAGATTGTGCTGGTTGATCTGACCCCCGATGACCTGCGTCAGCGGCTGGCGGAAGGCAAAGTGTATATTGCCGGGCAGGCGGAACGCGCTATTGAGCACTTTTTCCGTAAGGGCAACCTGATCGCCCTGCGCGAACTGGCGCTGCGGCGTACCGCCGATCGCGTCGACGACCAGATGCGCGTCTGGCGCGACACCAAGGGGCGGGAGAAAGTCTGGCATACCCGTGATGCCATTCTGCTGTGTATTGGCAAAAGCGCCGGTAATGAGAAGCTGGTACGAACCGCCGCACGCCTTGCCGCCAAACTGGATGCCCCGTGGCATGCGGTGTATGTCGAAACCCCGCGGCTGCATAAATTACCCGGCGATCAGCGCAGGCGCATTCTGCAGGCGCTGAAACTGGCGCAGGATCTCGGCGCCGAAACCGCCACCCTGTCCGATACCCATGAAGAGATCTCGGTACTGCGTTACGCGCGCGAACACGACCTCGGTAAAATCGTTATTGGCCGCCGCCCGGAGCAGCGCTGGAAACGCGACGGTTTCGCCAACCGGCTGGGCAAACTGGGGCCGGATCTCGACCTGATTATCGTGGCGCGCGACGAGCCGGATGCACCGCTACCGCCGCGCCAGCTGAGCGCGAAAAGCGCGGCGGAAAAATGGCGTAAACCGGCGGAAGGCTGTGCGCTGGCCATCGCGCTCTGTGCGCTGATTACCGTCGGCGCAGACTGGCTATTCCCACATGTGGCCGATGCCAACCTGGTGATGCTGTATCTGCTTGGCGTGGTGATTGTCGCCTTACTGTATGGCCGCTGGCCGTCGGTGCTGGCTTCACTGGTTAACGTCGCCAGCTTTGACCTGTTTTTTATCGCTCCGCGCGGCACGCTGGCGGTCTCCGACCTTGAGTATCTGCTGACCTTTGCCATTATGCTGGCGGTCGGCATTATTATTGGCAACCTGACCGCCGGTATGCGCTATCAGGCGCGGGTGGCGCGCTATCGCGAGGGGCGCGTACGCCAGCTGTATGAGATGTCGAAGGCGTTAAGCCGCACGCGCAATTCGCAGGATATTATCGCCGTCAGCCAGCACTTTATTGATAACAGCTTCCGTGCCAACAGCGAGCTGCTGCTGCCTGACGCCGACGGCCAGTTGCCGCAGCCGCATCAGGCGGATCCGGCTATCGCCCGCTGGAGTTTTGATAACGGCCAGCCTGCCGGCGCCGGTACCGATACCCTGCCCGGCGTGCCTTATCAAATTCTGCCGCTTACCATGCAGGAGAAAACCTGGGGGGTACTGATTATCCAGCCTTCCAGCCTGCGTCAGCTGATGATCCCGGAACAGCAACGGCTGATTGAGACCTTTATGGTGCTGATTGCCACCGCCCTTGAACGGCTGGCGCTGACGCAGTCCGAAGAGCAGGCGCGCTTCTCCGCCGAAAGTGAACAGCTACGCAACTCGCTCCTGGCGGCACTCTCCCATGACTTACGTACGCCGCTGACGGTACTGTTCGGCATGGCTGAAATTTTGACGCTGGATTTAGCCGCCGATAACTCACCGCACGCACCGCAGGCCAACCAGATTCGCCAGCATATTATTAACACCACCCGGCTGGTAAATAATCTGCTGGATATGGCGCGCATTCAGTCAGGGGGATTTGTGCTGCGCAAAGAGTGGCTGACGATGGAGGAGATTATTGGCAGTACACTCAATGCCATGGCGCCGCTGCTGAATGAACGGCATATTGCGATCGATCTGCCCGATGAACTGCTGCTGGTACAGGTAGATGGCCCGTTAATCGAACGCGTTCTGACCAATTTGCTGGAGAATGCTCTGAAATATGCCGGTAGCGCGGCACAGATTGGCATTCGCGCGCGGCGGCAGGATAATACGCTGGATATTGAGGTCTGGGATAATGGTCCGGGGATTTTACGCGGGCAGGAAAAGCAGATTTTTGATAAATTTACCCGAGGCAACAAAGAGTCAGCGATTCCGGGCGTAGGTCTGGGTCTGGCGATCTGTCAGGCGATAGTGACCCTGCATCAGGGAGAAATTGTTGCTGAGAACCGGCCATCCGGCGGCGCCAGTTTCCATGTGCGTCTGCCGCAGGATGCGCTGCCTGCATGGGATCCCGAACAGCCAGAGGAAATGTGACAACAGTCCTGATTGTCGAAGATGAAAAAGAGATCCGCCGCTTCCTGCGCATCGCACTGGAGGGGGAATCCTTACGCGTATTTGACAGTGAAACCCTGCAGCGCGGATTAATCGAAGCCGCCACGCGCAAACCGGACCTGGTGATCCTCGATCTCGGCCTGCCTGACGGCGACGGCATCGATTTTATCCGCGACGTGCGCCAGTGGAGCGCCATGCCGATTGTGGTGCTGTCCGCGCGCAGCGATGAGCAGGATAAAATTGATGCCCTTGATGCCGGCGCCGATGACTTTCTCTCCAAGCCGTTCGGCGTGGGTGAATTGCTGGCGCGGGTGCGCGTTGCCTTGCGCCGCCATACCCCGGCGCAAGCCCAGGCATCAGTGATCGACTTCGCCGCGGTGACGGTGGATATCGCCGCCCGCCGCGTGACGCGTGACGGGCAGGAGCTGCATCTGACGCCCATTGAGTTTCGCCTGCTGGTGATTTTGCTGAATAACCCGGGCAAAGTGCTTACCCAGCGCCAGTTACTGAATCAGGTGTGGGGCCCCAATGCGGTGGAACACAGCCACTACCTGCGCATCTATATGGGCCATTTGCGCCAGAAGCTGGAAGTAGAACCGGCGCAGCCGAAACATCTGCTTACCGAGACCGGGATTGGTTACCGGTTTATGCCCTAGCCGCCAGCCTGCCCGATAAAAAAAAGGGCGCTGATTGCTCAGCGCCCCTGATGATCACCACGCCGTATCAGGCGTTTTTCAGCACTTCGCTGACAATCTCTACCGCTTCTTTCTCAATCTGCTGACGATGCTCAGCGCCGAGGAAGCTTTCACAATAGATTTTGTAGGCGTCTTCCGTTCCTGACGGACGGGCGGCGAACCAGCCGTTTTTCGTCATCACTTTCAGGCCGCCAATAGATGCACCGTTACCTGGCGCCGCCGTCAGACGCGCGGTAATCGGGTCACCGGCGAGGGTATCCGCGCTGACCATTTCTGGTGACAGCTTAGACAGCGCCGCTTTCTGTGCCGATGTGGCGGATGCCTGCAGACGGTTATAGCTTGGCGCGCCAAAGCGTTGCGCCAGCTCATCGTAGTGCTGCTGCGGGTTTTTGCCGGTAACGGCGGTAATTTCTGCCGCCAGCAGACACATAATGATGCCGTCTTTATCGGTGGACCATGGCGTACCGTCAAAACGCAGGAACGATGCCCCGGCGCTCTCTTCGCCGCCGAAACCGAAACTGCCATCAAACAGGCCGTCAACAAACCATTTAAAGCCTACCGGAACTTCCACCAGCTTACGGTCAATGTCGCTCACCACGCGGTCAATCATCGCACTGGAGACCAGGGTTTTGCCGACGGCAACCTCTTTGCCCCACTGCGGACGATGCTGGAACAGATAGTTGATCGCGACCGCCAGGTAGTGGTTCGGATTCATCAGACCCGCCGGGGTAACAATACCGTGGCGGTCGTAATCCGGATCGTTGGCAAACGCCAGATCGAACTTATCACGCAGCGCCAGCAGACCCGCCATTGCCGATTCAGACGAGCAATCCATCCGGATCACGCCATCTTTATCCAGATGCATAAAGCGGAAAGTCTGATCAACCGCATCGTTGACAATCGTCAGATCCAGCTGATAGAACTCCGCAATCCGCTGCCAGTAGGCAATGCCGGAGCCGCCAAGCGGATCGACGCCAATCTTCAGGCCGGCTTTCTGAATCGCCGCAATATCCACCACCTGCGCCAGACCTTCAATATAAGGCTGGATCAGATCCTGCTGCCGGATATGGCCGCTCGACCAGGCTTGATCCAGCGACAGACGTTTGACCTCTTTCAGACCACCCTGAATCAGCTGGTTAGCGCGGTCTTCCACCACTTTGGTGACATTGGTATCTGCCGGGCCGCCATTAGGCGGGTTGTATTTGATGCCGCCATCTTCAGGCGGGTTATGGGACGGCGTAATAACAATACCGTCAGCCTGCGCGCCCGCTTGCTTATTGTGTTCCAGAATCGCGTTAGAGATCGCCGGCGTTGGCGTATAGCCATTATCCTGCTGCACGATCACATCGACGCCGTTTGCCGCCAGCACTTCCAGCACCGAAATAATCGCCGGTTCGGAGAGTGCGTGGGTGTCTTTACCGACATAGCACGGCCCGGTGATGCCATTTTTTTTGCGCTCTTCGGCAATCGCCTGAGCAATCGCCAGAATATGCGCCTCGTTAAAGCTGTGACGTGCTGAGCTGCCACGATGGCCCGAAGTGCCAAATTTCACCGCATGTTCTGCATTCGCCAGATCCGGCTGCAGGACATAATACTGGGATGTTAATTGTGCAACATTAATCAAATCGCTTTGCTGGGCGGGTTGCCCGGCACGGGGGTGATTGGCCATTGGCGCTTCTCCCTGACGCTTCTGTTAGATGGTGCCGCAAACCTTCTCTGTCAGCTCCGCGGGGAGCTGCATCGACAGCATAATGTGTTCGATCATGCTGCATTTGCGACCTGTATTAGTATTGGTTATCACCCAATACGGCGTGCCCGGCACATGTTTCGGCTTGGTATGGGTGCCATTCTGTATCAGGACTTGTTGATTACCGGCAAAGTAGACGCGAGTACGACCATGCAGTGATTCGGTCGCTTCGGCAAACGCTTGTGGATCGAGTGAATATAAGGTCGACAAAATCAACATAAAGCGGTTAACCGCCCGCTTCTGTTCCGCATATTCATCAGAAAGCAGCAGCTCACGCACCGCGCGTACCCGATCCTGCGGACGTGATTCGGTTTGCACCGCCACGGCTTCTTTCCCAGGCTGCGCTTGCGGTGCCACAGCCGCCACCGGCGCACTCTGCCCGGCGGTAAACTTCAACATACGCCGCAAAATATCAGATGCGCTTTCACCAATGTGCTGGGTATGGCTGGCGATATAGCGGTAGAGCTCTTCGTCGACTTCAATCGTTTTCATCTTTATCCGTACGGTTATTACGTGTTGCAGAACCGGGGTATGTTTATCCAGATACGTAAAAAAATCACCTGATAAAATTGTGACCCGGATCTAACATTAAGGATTATAAAGTTAAATCTTACGGCAGTGTAGCGCCAGCAACCTTTGCAGGCAAAAGTAAGAATATGCCGTAAAAAGTTCATTGATCGCGCGGTGCTTTCATCCGGCAAGAAAGCCGAAATCCATGATAACCTAAGCTTTCGTTTCCACTGTAAGAACTTTGCCATGAATTTGAATGCTCGCCTGCAAACTGAACAATCTTCCGCTAATGCCACGCCGGTTCTGCTTATCCACGGCCTGTTCGGCAGTCTTGATAATCTCGGCGGACTGGCGCGCGGCCTGAAATCCGATCGCCCGGTATTGCAGGTTGACGTGCGTAATCATGGTCTGTCGCCGCGCAGTAACCAGATGAACTACCCGGCGATGGCGCAGGATATGCTGGACACGCTGGATGCTGCCGGGATTGATAAAGTGGCGATTATTGGTCATTCGATGGGCGGAAAAATCGCCATGACCCTCAGCGCGCTGGCGCCAGAGCGTATCGAACAGCTGGTGTTAATCGATATTGCGCCGGTGGATTACCAGACACGCCGTCATGATACCATCTTTGCCGCGATTAACGCCGTCACCGCTGCTGGCGTCAGCCTGCGCGCCGAGGCAGCGGAGGTGATGCGCAGTTATCTGGCGGAAGAGGGCATTATCCAGTTCCTGCTGAAATCCTTTCAGGAGGGCGAATGGCGTTTTAACGTGCCGGTGCTGTGGGACAATTACACCACCATTTCCGGCTGGGAAACCGTTCCTGCATGGCCGCATCCGGCGCTGTTTATCCGGGGCGAGCTCTCCCCTTATCTCGACGATATCCATCGTCAGGCGGTAATCGATCAGTTCCCGCAGGCACGCGCTCATGTGATTGCCGGCGCCGGACACTGGGTACATGCTGAAAAACCTGATGCGGTTTTGCGCGCAATTCGCCGCTTTTTTGCGCTTTAAAAGCAAATAGTTGCCGCCACAGTGAAATGATTGTCGCGACGACTTTCACTGGGGTATGATGGCGCGCTAAAATTTTGCCGCCGTTGGCAACACCGACCATTGGCTTGCCGCGGGCAAGATAATCAGCCTGGCGGGACGGTGTTATTTTCGACGGCAAACCGGCCCGTTTAGTCAGAACCCGCGTGGCGATTTCAGACGCTGACGCTCATTCAGTATCATGATTCTATGGCAAAAGAAAACACCGACCGCACGACGATCGATCTGTTCGCAGACGAACGCCGCCCGGGACGACCAAAAACCAATCCGCTGACGCGTGATGAACAGCTGCGCATTAATAAACGCAATCAGCTAAAACGCGACAAAGTTCGTGGGCTACGTCGCGTCGAGCTGAAAATGAACAGCGACGCGGTTGATGCGCTCAACCAGATGGCTGAACAGCGTAATATCAGCCGCAGCGAGCTGATTGAAGAGATGATTCTGGCGCAACTCCACGTCACCGGCTGATCGTCCGGCGCAGAAAAGTGGCGATAAACCGAGGCGTTGAACGCACAAAGCGACAAATCCGGCGGCATTTCAAGTTCCGCGCCCCGGTACTGTCTGCTATCATTGCCAGTAACTGTGTATCTGTAGCATTCACCATATCAATAAGTTTCAAGAGGTTATTAAGCTCATGGCAATCGTAGGCATTTTCTTTGGCAGCGATACTGGCAATACGGAAAACATTGCAAAGATGATCCAAAAGCAACTGGGGAAAGACGTTGCTGAGGTTCATGATATTGCCAAGTCTGCCAAAGAAGATCTTGAGGCTTTTGATATTCTGCTGCTTGGTATCCCGACCTGGTACTATGGCGAAGCCCAGTGCGACTGGGATGACTTTTTCCCGACGCTGGAAGAGATCGACTTCAACGGTAAACTGGTTGCGCTGTTTGGTTGTGGCGATCAGGAAGACTATGCCGAATACTTCTGCGATGCGATGGGCACCATTCGCGATATCATTGAGCCGAATGGCGCAGTGATTGTCGGCCACTGGCCGGTTGCAGGTTATCACTTCGAAGCTTCCAAAGGGCTGGCGGATGATGACCACTTCCTCGGCCTGGCGATTGATGAAGATCGTCAACCCGAACTGACCAGCGAACGGGTTGAAAAGTGGGTGAAGCAAATTTTTGATGAACTTCAGCTGAAAGAAATCATCGAAGCTTAGTATGACTGACGCAATGTGGGTGCTGGCTCACATTGAGTCAGCGGTTTTTCCTATAGAAATAATAGATACATGTTTGTAACTTTTACCGGCAAATCTGTACAATACCCCCATCGGTCACACTGCTATTGCCGTTTTCGAAGCATAGTGAAGGGGTTAGCACAGTATCTATCACAGGACAGACTCCGAGGCATGGACTTCTCACGGACGTAACTCATTACATCCTTCAGTTGTTGCACGCTCTCCATGCCGTTTTCATTTCGAAGCACGAGTTCTATAATGAGACGCAATAAGTTTTCGCGTTGACCGATGTTCAGGGCTTTTCAGCCACATTGTGACTAGCAAAGTAACAGGACAATATCCGCATGACTGACAACAACACCGCATTAAAGAAGGCCGGCCTGAAAGTCACGCTTCCCCGACTGAAAATTCTGGAAGTGCTTCAGGAACCTGAGGGCCATCACGTCAGTGCGGAAGACTTGTACAAGCGCCTGATTGATATGGGCGAAGAGATTGGTCTGGCGACAGTTTACCGCGTCCTGAACCAATTTGATGATGCGGGGATCGTTACCCGTCATAATTTCGAAGGCGGCAAGTCTGTTTTCGAACTTACGCAGCAACATCACCACGATCACCTGATTTGCCTCGACTGTGGCAAAGTGATTGAATTCAGTGATGAATCGATTGAAACCCGTCAGCGTGAAATCGCAACACGCCACGGTATTAAACTGACTAACCACAGTCTGTACCTGTATGGTCACTGTGCGCTGGGCGATTGCCGCGAAGACGAAACGCTCCACGACAAATAAATTATGCTATGCAGTAACTAATGACAAAACCGGTGAAACTTCACCGGTTTTTTTATGCCGCTAATCCATCGCCTGTGGCGCCTGCAGCTTCTCCACCCGGCTGTAACGCCCGCCATCGGCACTGGCGCTGCGCAACCACACTTCACTGCCGACGCGCGGCGGCAACTGCGGATCATAACGCTGCCATTGTTTACCGCCGTCGGTTGAAAACTCGATCCTGATGCCCGGCAGCGCGCTGTTTGCCTCCAGCACCCGATGATAAATGCGCCCTCCCGGCAGCGGCAGACGCCAGGCAATACCCTGCTTATCCAGTTTAGCCAGCTCACGCTGCCCGAGCAGATTAGCAAAACGTTGCCAGTCCTGACGCAACGCCGCGGTATCGACCCAGTGAGTTTTACCCTGCTGGTATTCGCGTCCGGGCTGATAGTCCAGTTCCCAGCCGGCACGATGCCAGCCACGCTCGGCAACCGACAGCAACCGCGGGAAAATCATCGCCTCCATCTGCCGATCGCTGCGTACCGTTTCGCTCCACAGCTGTGCGGAAATCCCCTGCGCCCCCGGCCACGGCTTAGCGGATTTGGCGCTAAAGCGGTTACCGTCACGATCGACCGAGGTTTCAGCATTTTGCGCCAGGTTATCCGGCGCGAAACTGAACATCTTACGCTCATCATTAAAGCGCGTTCCCCAGTAATAACCGGGCTCCAGCGGGTTCACTTCGTACGGGAAATCCATATACAGATAGTCAGGACTGGAAACCACCACCTCATAGCCCTTCTTCGCCCAGTCATTAACGCTGTCGAAACCGCCCCAGTACAGGGTATCCCAGAAATTCACCGTCACCTGCGGAGTGGCAAACGCACTGGCGTGAGCGACCGTTTTCAGCCCATCCTGCCATGCCTGCATATGATGAATCCCCTGCGCCTGCGCTAAACGGCTGACCTCAATAGCGAACCAGCCGGGCAAATCGGCAATGCTGGCCACCCGGCCCTGTTGCACCATACGCTGACAGACCGGCGAGCGCGCCCAGGGGTGATCCTCCTGCTGCCGATTGATTATCCCCTTCCCCGCTTCCGGGTGGCGACGGTCGGTATAACCTGGCCCCAGACGAATGTTCTGCGCCTCATCGCCGCCAAAGTGCCAGCGGGTTAATGGCTGCCCGGCCGCCTGATGCATGGCGCGGAATTCACCGATCACCTTAGCCACAAAACGTTTTGATGAATCCAGGCAGGGGTTCAGGTAGCTGGTGCGATCATAAAACTGCACCGAAGTGGTATTCGAGCTGTCGTCCGCATCCAGCAGCCGATACTCCGCCGCCTCAGCGGCTTTGCCCTGGCGCATTAAGCGCTGGTAGCGTGCTTCCATGGCGATCACCGCAGCGCGCGCATGGGCTGGCATATCCACTTCGGGGATCACCTCAATCAGCCGCGCGGCGGCATATTGCAGAATATCGATATAATCGGCCCGGCTGAAATAGCCGCTGCCGCTATTGTCGCTGTCGGGGCCGGAACCGAGCTGCGGCAGCAGACAGCGCTGTTCAGACGGATCGTGACAACGACGCCCTGCCACCGCGGTCAGTTCCGGCAACCCGGCGATTTCGATACGCCAGCCTTCATCATCCGTCAGGTGAAAATGCAGTTTATTCATTTTCCATGCCGCCATCTGATCCAGCAGACGTTTAACCGCGGCCTTACTGTGGAAATTGCGCGCCACATCCAGCGCCACGCCGCGATAAGCGAAACGCGGCGCGTCGCTGGCCTCAAGGGCGGCGATCTTTTTATCGCCATCAGCCGGCAGCAGTGAAAGGATCGACATCAGACCATAGAACACCCCTGCCGGATCATAGCCCGTCACCCGCGCCCCGGAGCGCGCGATAACTAAGCGGTAAGCGCCCGAGCGCGCCAGTGCGCCGCGAAAACCCGCGCGATCGATAGCGGTAGCGACCGGATAACCGTCGGCGCGCGGCTCAACCCCGGCGCGGGCAAAATGCTGGCGGATAACCGCCGCTTTATCCGCCGACAGGGATAACAGATCGAGCGCGACCCCGGCCTGCAAATCAACATCTTCCGCGCCTACCGTCAGTTGCAGCGGCGTCGGCGTAATCTGCCCACGTAAGCTGGCCGCCGCGAGTGTTTTAATATCGCGATTTTTTTCAAAACGAGTTTGCGCATTCATCAGCACATTTTTATCTTCCGCGGTGCGCTGCCACTGCGCGCCGAAGGGCGCGACAAAACGCGTCAGATCCTCACTGTCGGTACTGGCGATCACCCTGATGGCGGCATCCCCCGCGCTAACGTACCAGCGCGGCATGACATCGCTGACCGCCAGTTGCCAGTACTCATTGATAATCGGGATGCTGACCGTCTCCCCGGCGGCAAAGCCGGTAAATTTCTCCGTCGGCTGCAGTTTATGCAGATCGCCGATAATATGGCTAATACGGAACTGGTCACTCTCAACTTTTAGTATCGGGCGAATGCTACTGAGATAAATAGCCCAGTTCTGGCTGCTCAGCGCCGGGCCGGGATTGGTCAGGCGGATAAGCGCGCGGTTGCAGGCAGCCCAGTCAGCGCCCAGAGCGGCGCAGTCAACGCCATGCTGCGCCGCATGGTTATCCGTCACCTGGTAGCTAACGCCGAACTGGCTGATTTGATCGGCCAGCTGTTGCTCACTGGCCATACAGCCGCCGCCCGCCAGCCCGCTTAAGGCGGCCAGCACTATCCCTGTTCTGTGTCGTTTCACGTGCATACTCCTGTTATTACGTGCGGGTTAAAAAATCGTGAAGGGAGCCATCACGATAAACTTCACATCTTTCTCATCCTGAAAGATATTGCCGTAGCCGCCGCTGTAGCTGGGCAGCGTGCTGTGGTTGTTATATTGGGTGTAATGCAGTTTAAACCGGGTGCCTTTGGCGCCGCCCTGCGGGATGGTATACAGCAGATCGACACTCCAGGCCGACTCTTTCAGCCGCTGATTCTGGTCCCATTGCGGACTGGTGGCGGGCCTGGCGTCCCAACCCCAGGCCAGAGAACCACCCAGTTGCCAGTCCGGCAGTTGCCAGCCTTTCAGGTCATACAGCACGCCGGCAAACAGCGCCTTTTCCCCATTGGCATTCCAGTCTGAACGCGCATCCCACCAGATATCGAGCCGGCCGTTGGAGCTGGCATAGCCCGGCGTCATCCGCTGCAGAAAATAGCCCTGATTGCCTTGCGCTTTCACCCAGCTGCCTTCAAGGCGAAAATCGAACGGGCCGTGGCGATAACCCAGCGTCAGTGCCTGCAACCACGCCAGACCGTCGTAAATATCGTTCAGATTGCCGGCGCCGCCCTGTTGTTTATCCCTGGCGCCATAGAACTGATAGCTGGTACGCAGATCGTTACCCGCCAGCGGAAACCCATACGAGACTTTGGCAAAATATTGATCGATATAGCTGGCCGACTGCCCAAAGGCGCCCTCCAGCATCAGATTATTTTTGAAATCGTATTTAGCGCCGAGCGAATGCAGCCAGGCAATCTCACTGTGGCCATCGGCCTGGCGGAAGCGGTACAGATGCTGATACCACGGCGCTTTATAGGCATCGGCCCATAGCCAGGAGAGCGAGAAGGCGCCGCTGTCGCCATAATCCTCGCTGACCCCGATTTCCGCACCGCGATAAGTTCCCGGCAGAAAGCTCCAGTGCGGAGCCAGTAACGTCTGACCCGCCGGTTGCAGATAGCCGCCGCGCATCCACCAGCCGTGGTGCTTTAGCTTAACTGCCGCCTGGTAAAAGCTCAGGCCGCCTTTATCACCACTCCAGCGTTCATCCCAGCGGGTTTTCGCCTTGCTAAAGCCAATTTCATCCGGGGCGGCCGGGCCGCTGCTGGCCAGTTCCGCCGCGCCGTAAACCCCCAGATCGAGCCCGGCGATATCAGCAGCATAGCCGGATTTAAAATCGAGGCTGCCGTTAGCGGTGGAGTGATGAAGGTTATTTTGATACTCACCATCGCTGCCGGGATCGAGGTTTTTACGATCGCGCTGACGTTGCCAGTAATAAATCCCGCCGGTTAACGACGCATCGTCAATAAACCCTTCGGCTCGGGTCTCTGCAGAGATCACCAGCAGCGGCGTAGCGGTGATACAGGCGCTGGCAAACACCAGCGCTTTGCGCATTTCCATTGGCACAGACATAAAATTCCCTTTTATATTATTACGGTTAATAATTAACGTTGCATATAAAACAGCCTCCCTGTTTTGCCATCACCATACTATTTTCGCCGCAGGGAATTAGCAATAGATCATCGCAACCAGCATCAGGAAATATGATCATCGCCACAGCACCAGTGGATATAAAAATGGTTAAACATAAAAAACCATAAATTGTTATTTTAAATTAAAGTAGCATATTAAGAAAATCGCTTAATGAGTCGCAGACAATTAGCAACCCCTGGATAGTGAAAAGTAACAACAGGTATGGGCGTTTATTTATAGAGCCCCCGCCAATGGAATAATATTATCAATTCACCTCAATGAGTGATAACTGCATCATCCTGACCTCAACTTTCTGCTGCTATTTTTCTCACTTATCACCCTCTTATTTAAGGATCGATCGTATGGATACAACCCAACGCTCACTTTCGCTGGTGCCGGCAAATAGCATTACCCTACCTGGCGTGCAGCAAGAGCCGGCAATAGCGCCAGTTGTGCCCTTTACGTCAGTGGGTAATACTCCTGTTGCCCCCGGCAGTGACTATTCTGCTGCCAGCAGCCGAACCTTCCCGCAGAGGGCAGCACCTCAGCCGTTACCGCCCTTTACGGTAGCCGCCGGCAACCGACGAGAGCATCCGCCACAGCGGCCAGACGGGCAAATAACCGCAGCGGTATGCGCCAATACACCACCACTGTCGGTTGTGGTCAGAAATATTGAACCGGCACCGTCAGCAACAGGTAGCCCAATTGACCGGCGGCCAAGAAATACTCAGCCGGGCCCACGGCATATATTGGCGACAAATAACGCCTGCAGCCAAAATAGCATGCGGTCGCAAATGCACGCGGCCTTCAAGTTGCAGAGCGAGATCGAGGCGTGTCTCCAATTTGATCCCTGCCAGATAAGTAATAATCATACCGATATTATTGCCATGCCGTTACAAACCAGCGTTCGTAAAAAAAAAGCGGCGGGTAAAGCCAGGCAGAAGACGACGCCTGACAACCAACAAACCACGGGCGCCGCCAGCAAGGAATGGGGCCTGGCGGAGCAACAGAGCTACGCCAGCGCCCAGCGTACCAGCGCCGAAGAGCGCGCCCATGCTGAACTGGACCCTGACAGCAGTGTCAGCATAGAAGAATGCCTCTCCGCTAAATATTTTGCCGTTATCGAAAATGATCCTTTCCTCGCCGACACCCACTACTCCGACTGTCTGCTATTTTCGCTGGTACAGCATATGACCGGCGACTATGACCAGCAAAGCCAGCAAAACCGCCGGCTGGTGGCAGAGTATCGCCAGATGCTGGTGGAGCAGGGCTGGTCAGAGCCGAAGGTGCCCGGCGGTTTTGGTCCGGATGGCTATATGGCGCCCGCCAGCGCCTCGACGCTGGCATTAGTAAAAGCGATAAATGAGAAATTACAACGGGAGGGGGAATTACCGCTCAGGATCATCTTCCATGAGTATTCACGTACGGTGGACGGCGCGGTAAAAGAGTTTCTCAGTGCGACAGGTGCAGCCAATGGTAGCGGACGCGTAGTGCATATTCAGAATGCGGACGGACAGCACTATGAAGCATTGCTCCAGCGTAATGTCGGCGCGCAGAGTTTTAAACAACCAACCACGAAGCAGCCAGAGAAGAACGCCAAATCGTCACAGCCGCGAGCCGCAGCGACCAGCGCACAATCAACGGTGGTGGCGGCTAAACATGGCAGGGCGGCGCCACTGACTCTGACCGCTAAGCAGAAAGAGGCCATCAATAGGTGTGAGGTGGACTTCTCGCTGGTTCTCTCCTGCATTACGACATTGCCGGTGATCAGACAAACCGCCGGGGAGTCGGACACGGTGTTTGCCAGCGGAATCGCGGTAACCAAACACCGGCCGGTGGATAGCGTTAGCGAAGCGATTATTCTTTCCCGGCAGGGGGAGGAGTGGGTGGTAAGGCTAAGGGAAGCAGGGAAAACCACCAGGTTGCGCGCCATTAGCCAGCCTATGCTGCCGGCCGGCATCCTGGAAAAACTGCCGCAAAACTTGCTGGCGGTTACCGATGCCAGCGCCATTTGCGCCATGTTTGCACCAGAAACCATCATCTATATAAAAACCGGACTGGATAGATATATTGCGTTTTTCAAGGTGGCGCATACGCAAAGCTCACTGGCTGCGCGCCAGAAATGCGCCGAAATAGCGGTCGAATTTCAGGCACTACCCCACGGAAGCAGTATTGTCAGGAGAAGTTTTTTCCAGGCGGCAATCGACCATTTAATCAAGCAGCCAGCAGAAATATGCAATATTATTCCGATCATAATCGATAATCTTGGCTGCCCTGCCCCCGAGATGCTGAAAATAATCACCGCCAGCATGGCCGGGACGTTCCGCAGCGATCCGGGACAAATCATTCGTACCAGCGCTTATTTATACTACCTGGCGAAAAGGTTACCGGCAGATCAATCCGCTATGCTCGACGAGGCGGTCAAACAGATGCTCGCCGCACTTTTGCACCGGGATGGGCCCATTTCACCACATAACCTCTTTAAGGAGATTGGAAAAACTATTTACGCTGACTTATGGCAGCAGCCGATTGAAAATGAAATAACGAAAAAGGAGGTAATGTTTTATTACACCCGTTTTATAACTGCCATTCAACAGTCCGAATTCAGTCAAATAGAGCAGTATTGTGCCAGCGAAGCATTATGGCCTTTGGCCATCATTTCCTGCACGGATGATGAATTGGTTAAGTTATACTGGCCAAAATATCGGGCAGAAATGAATTCTTTTACCCTGCATATAAATGGTCCTGAGGAAAAAGATAAACTCGGAATCGATGACAGACTACTGTGCATGTTAATAAATAATATCTACTCCGCCCCGGAGATATGGGCACCCTATGCCATCAGTCGTTTTTACAAGTTTATTGCCGCGGCAGGTGAAGATGGCAACATGCCTTTAGCCACGCTATCGCTAATCGAAGCGGCCAATATGATCATCTCGCCACCCTATGCCAGGCAGTTATTAAACAATATCTTCAAAAAAAACTTAAAGGGCGCCAATATCATCCGCGGCATGACCATCCTGATGACTAACACCTTATTTTCTGAGGAGAGCAGAGCTGAGATCTATAAGAACACCGATGAGAATGCTATTGATATCTTTGTTAAACACTGGATTCAATATAAAAACCTTGGTCTGCCAACTAACCGTATCAGTAAAGGTCAATGCCTTGCATTAGATAATAACTCTCTGGTGGTAATTAATGAACAGGATGTGAGTAAAGTCAACGGCAGGAAATTATTTACCCGAGAAGCAAATCAGACGCTGATGCAGTATGACATTCTTGAAAGGATGGTGTTTTCCAGTGATGAATACCTGCCCCTTTTCAGAGAAATATTATTATCGCTACCAAAAATTAAAAATAAAACCGCAGTAATGGTAAAGATAATCGATGCCAATATGCAGGGTGATAGCAACCGCAAAGATCGCATTCATGAACTGAATATGCGCCTACAGAGAATAGTAGAAAATGTGGTGCCGGCATTAAAAAAACAGCGAGATATCACACTCTGGCAACCTTTAGTCGAAAATATATTATCGATACAGATTATGCTACTGGGTCTGATCAGTGGAGATGGCGCGGTGAAACTGAGCGAAAACGTGAGCCACAATCTGGCATCCATCGAAAGTTCGGATAGTATGACGACGCCATTAATTATTTTACAAAGAAAGATAAAAAAAGATCATCTCAAAAAAGAACTGGTTATCAAAGAAATGGCCAGAAACAAACGACGGGGAAACGCCCTGCCCGTCGGGGAACCAGGCATCAAAGAAGTCTATATTGAGGATGTGGTTTATCTGGATATTATCAGCCGGGCAGTGGAGAAATCTTGCGTAAATAACCCGAATGCCGATGGGCAGTATCTGCGAACCATGATATTTAATAATGCGCAATATATATTAGAAAACATTGATAAGTTATTTATATCAGTTGCACAAATCTCAACCAACCTTTCCTGTACTCTGAGCGGATTTGAAGCATTTGTTAATATCGCCATCAGAGAGATGGAAATACCGCCACAAATCAGAGCATCGTCGATAGCCAGTAAACCAGCCGGTGCGCTGAATAAAATACAGCTTGAGGCATTTTCGTCATTTATCCGGTCAAAACCTATCGCCTGGGATATTATCGATAAAGCCTATACGGCAAAAGCCGGCTCCCCGGTCAATATCGACTGGATAATAAACCCCGAAAGCTTTCTCAGCGCATCCCCGGAAGTACAGGTACTGATGCTGAATTTCATACTGGCACGACTGCCGAATGACACCAGAGGATATCTTCATAGGTATTTGGCTGCCATCAGTTCCCGGATAGCGTCAGAAGCGAAAGAGGTAATCCTTCTGGAAAATACCCTGATCCGTATTTGTAACTTTCTACAGAGCAAATATATGACCTCTTTTGCCGAACTGATCGAACCCATTTTGAGTTTAAGTCAGTCGCTGAAGGGGAAAAAGCAGATGCTTGCCGTCAGCAGCCCACTGAAAAACTCGTTAAAATCGATGCTGAATGCGGTTCAGGAAGCCAACCCGGCGCAATATACTACCCTGTCGGAACAGTATAAGGAGTTGCTGGCACCGGATACCCCGGAAACCACTCAGCAGCCTGGCCCGCTATTCTTCCAGGATAGCACTTCCCGGAACGCCAGTAGCAGTGAGTCAAGCTGGCGTTCCGACAGCCGTTCAACTTCAAATTCAAATTCATCTAAACCGACTAAAAGAAGAAATACCACCGGAACCGATTCAACCAGTGAAAGTAAATCGCTGCACAACATTCAGCCATCGCAGAAAACAAAAACCATCACCGCACCCACCCTCTATGTGGGTAACAACTGGGCTGAATTAAATGCCACTGCTGACCAGAGTCAGGCGCTGCAGCAGGCGCTGAGGTTAATGTTATCAGATAGCCGTGCGCACGAGTTAAGGCTGCATAAATATAAGCATTCCGCAATGTTGAGTATCGATATCAAACCCAGAGATATTCAGGATATTACCGCCAGCTGGGAAGGCCGCAGTGATTGCCGGGGTATGCTGCTGAAAGGGAGTAATAACCGCTATCTTTTACTGAAAGTCGGCACCCATGCCCAGGCCATTGCCGAAGCTAAAAATTATCAGAAGGCAAGCAAACCGATGGTCGACGCCATGATCGACAATCTCAGTGCACAGTACCAAAAACTGGATCTCAACCCGGCAACCGGACAGTTAGAAATGGTTGAGCACGATGCTGCTGCCGGCCATGGGTAATTTCCCGCAGGGATAAGTATAAGGATATCGTTTATGGATGGCACCAACCGCACTACCAGCCTGGTTCCGCTCAGTAAAAATCATTGCGTCGCACTGCCGCTGGCCGACCGGCAATCCGCGCCACTGCCGTGCTGCTCTGCCGCTAATGTTCCGCAACGGTTAACCCTGGTTTTTCCGCCAGCCGCTATTGCTGCCCCGCCGCTGCCCGGCCCGGCCCCGGCCGCCAGCGGCAGACAGCCAGAATCAGTCCCTTTCCGGCCGCCAGCCGCTCAGATTAGCCACCCGGTTTGCGCTGCCACGCCGCAACTGCCGCAGCAGATAAGGCATATCGCTAATACTGACGTCACGGCGCCATTCACCGCCAGCCCTGCCGATAGCAACTACCCGCGGCATAAGCTGGCCCACAATAACCGCCGGCAGCCGCAGATAAGCCAGCAAAGTTTAATGCAAGCCTGTATCCAGACTCAGCTTGACCAACTGCTCAGGCTGGATCCCGATCAGATACCGGCAACGTTTAAAAATACGCTGGTGCTGATGGCAGAAACCGCGCGTGATAAAAACCAGCCGCAGTTCGATGCCGCCCGGGAGCAGCACTATGCGATGGCGCAGGCCACCACGGCGGAGCAGCGCAGCCAGGCCAGGCTGGAGCCCGAAGCCGGTGTGGCAAAAGAGGAACAGATCGCCGCTCACCATTTTACCGTCATCGAAAATGATCCCTTTGCTTCCGGCTCCGGCTATGCCGACTGCCTGCTGTTTGC
>NZ_JAHXPU010000034.1:0-4594 GCF_047308185.1 Pantoea sp. B65 | reverse complement strand
GCTATATGGCGCCCGCCAGCACCTCGACGCAGGCCTTAATCTGCGCCATCAATAGCGATCGTATCAGCGCCGGGAAACCGCCGCTGCGGGTTATTATCCACGAGTTTTCCCGACTGCATGATGGCACGGTGGCTGAGTTTATCAGTGCCGCAGGCGCAGCGCCGGACGCCGCAGAGGTGGTGCATATTCAGAATGCCGGCGGCCAGCATTATGAGGCATTGCTGCCGTGCCACAGCCAGCAGAAACTGGCACCGCCGGTGACGGAAAGCGGGTTAAACCTGACGGCGGAGCAGAAGCTGGCGATAAACCAATGCACGGCCAAAAATTTCTGTCAGCTGCTCTCTTGCATAACCTTGTTACCGATAGTGGTTATCCCTGCTTCTGCGGCTGAGAAAAAACCCCTCAATGTGTATGAAGCCGGTACCGGACGTAAAACGGATCAGCAACTGAATCAGATCCCCGACGCGATTGTTATTTCAAAGCAGCAACAAAATGCGCTGCTGGTGATCAATCAATCCGGTAATCAGCAGATGCATGTCCTGTTAGCATCCGCCGATCCGGTGACTATTTTAGAGACCATCCCGCGCAAGCTGTATCTGTTTACCGATAGCGCAGCGATTCACGCCACTTTTACCCATACGCCAGAGCAGCTGGCACAGCTGGGCGCGGAAAAATACCATCAACTAAAATCCTTTATCTCCCGGTCTGAGCAAACCGGCATTGTTAATCAATTACAGGAAACAGAGAAGTTTTTTAATACCACCCCCGCTGGTATCACATTAATTAAAAATGGCTTTTTCCGTTCACTGTTGCGGGATATTGAATTTACCTTGTTACCCGCAAACCAGCAAAAAAAAATCCAGCTCGCGATGCTAGTACGACCAGGCAGTACCGTTGAGAAAACCCTGACGATAACAGAACCTGCATTAATACACTTGATTGTCGGCAATATCAGTTGTCCGCCGCCATGGGCATTTGAAAAAATGACAGATATCGTTATTCAGGACACTCAATATGGTGATGCCTTTGCCAGTTACCTCTATATTCTGGCCAGAAACCTGCCGAAAAATAAAACTCTGGAATTTAATGCCGCATTTAAAAAAATTATGGCGGCTTATCATGATAACCGCAGTAGTTTCTATGATATCACGAAAAAAATAGTCGAAAAGGTATACATGGAACTGGCGCTTACGCCGTTAATGTCTGAAAGTACGCAAACAAGATTGAAATATTACGCCAGTCTATTTATCAATGCCAGCCGGATCTATACCCAGGATATGAAGTATCAGTATGCGGTCATGGAAGGATTCTGGCCGTTACTCGCCAGCAGCTGGCGTGGTTTCAGGGAAAATTACCCGGCCATGCGCAAGACGCTATCTTTCAATCTGGAAAATATGGATGTTAAGTATAGAAATTTATACAGTATCGAAGATCGGGTGGTTTCAGTCTTGCTGTCAGCGGCATTCAGACAGCCGCTGACCTGGACGGAAACGATTGCAGAGCAGTTTAAATTAATATTATCAAACTCCGGCAGCGATGGTAATATGCCTTTGGCGACGGTATATTTTATCGCCTTTGCCCATGAGCGCATTTCAGCGCAATATAGCGCCCAAATGTTCAGGGAACTGTTTAACAGCAACGTCAAAAAAGCTAAAAAAAATCATGCCCTTGTTATGCAGTGCCTGATTGAGGTTTATCCGCCGGATCAAATCGCCGATATCTATAAAGCGAAAACCGAAGATGTCGTAGCGACCTACCTCTCTTACTGGCAAAGGCTCCAACATCTTAAACATATTGATATTGGCGATCGGCAGTGTGTGGTGATTTATCCGCACCATGCCGCTATTGATGATAGTGCCAACTGGCAGGATCATCTGCGGGATCATCAAAGGAACCCGGTGGTGTTAACCGCGGCCGGCGCCAGGAGACTGCAGGAAAAACTTACGTTAACCGATCACTATATCTATACAAATAGTGATGCCGACCGCCTGTTCTCCGCCATTCTGTTGTCAGCATCATCACAACCTGGCCAGGAAAGGAAGCGTATAGTTGATGATATTACCGATGCAAACTTCACGACTGAAGAGAATCTGACGCAAAATAAAAATAGCAATCTGAATAGCCGTCTGCAGGTTATGGTTAAAAATGCGCTGGCAACAATAAGATCTGAAGAAACCACAGAAAAAACAGATCAGGACAAACGATGTGAACAGTTAATCGATTTAACCTTATCCATCCGGATGGGCCAGTTTATTCAGGAGAAAGGACGAGTTTCTGCTGAGCTGGTGAGTAATATCGTTGATAATCTCTCTTCAATCACTGTCGCAGCCACAATAGCGCCCCACCTTGATGCCTTACGTCATGGCGTGCAGCAAAAAACGCTCAGCGAGGATCTGTACATTACCCTTATCAGCAAAGTAATGGCGCAGTCGTTCATTAAAAACCCTGACAGCCATACGGCAATCATCATCAGAACCATCTTTCTGAAAAGTGCGCTGAATACCGTCACCCAGCGTGACAAGCTGTTCCTGGCGCTGGCTGAACTACCAACAAATTTAACCAGCACTCAGGCTGGCTATCATGCATTTATTAATCTGGCGATCAAAGAGATGGAACTCCCCCTTGAAAGCAGACAAGCGTCCGCGGCAAGCAACGCTACTGCGGCGCTCAGTAGCGATGAACGGTTGGCATTTTCCATATTTCTCACCTCAAGTCAGGTCAGCTGGGGAATTATCCCGCAGGCTTACACTGCGGTATATAGCGATAAAGCCGGATCTTATACGCAGCACGGAGCGGTGAAGATTAACACCGAATGGCTGATAAACCCGCAACGTTTTCTGCAGGCGCCGCCAGCCGTACAACATCAGATGCTGAAATTTTTCCCTGAGGTGTTGCAGCAGGATCCGACTTCTTTTATTAACCAGTGCCTGAATGCCATCAGCGAAAGTTTATTATCAGCGACATCAGTGTCGACTGTAGCTAATTTAGAAAACTCGCTCAATTACCTTTGCGACTTTCTGCCCAAACAGCGTCCGGCGGCGATTAGCGCAATGATTGACGCTATCTTTCAGGCTGCCCGGCAACTGACGGAAAAAAAAGGCATCAGAGGTTTAAGCAGCGCACTGAAAAACTCATTAAAAGCGCTGCCGGAGGTGGTCAGAACCACCGATAGCGCGAAATACCATGCGTTGCCTGCCGACTATTTTGAACTGATTAAAGCGGACACTGTTCAGCAATTTTTCATCCCGGCGGTGAACCAGGAAACGCCGTCAAACAGAACCAGCAATACCAGCGCAAACAGTACCAGTGAATCGGAGGGCAGAACCAGCAGTAACACGCCGCTGGCTATCACCTCCGACGTAAAACCAAAAAAAACCATCACCGCCCCCACCTTCTATGTGGGTAACAACTGGGCTGAATTAAATGCCACTGCTGACCAGAGTCAGGCGCTGCAGCAGGCGCTGGCATTAATGCTATCAGACAGCCGCTCGCACGAGTTAAGGCTGCATAAATATAAGCACGCCGGAATTTGGAGCATCGATATCAAACCCAGAGATATTCAGGATATTACCGCCAGCCAGCAAGGCCGCAGTAATTGCCGATGTATCATGCTGCAAGGGAGTAATAACCGCTTTATTTTGCTGAAAGTCGGCACCCATGCTCAAACCAGCGCCGAAGCTAAAAATTACCTGAAGGTGAGTAAAAAGAGGGTCGACGCCATGATCGACAATCCCGGCACCCAGTATCAAAAACTGCATCTCAACCCGGCAACCGGACAGTTAGAAATGGATGAGCACGATGCTGCCACCGGCAATGCGTAATTTCCCGCAGGGATAAATATAAGGATATCGCTTATGGATGCCACCAACCGCACCACCAACCCCACAACCAGCCTGGTTCCGCTCAAAAATCATTGTGCAGTACGGCAACCATCCGACCGGCAATCGGGTCCACTGCCGTGCCGCTCTGCCGCTAATGTTCCGCAACGGTTAACCCTGGTTGATCCGCCAGCCGCTATTGCTGCCCCGCCGCTGCCCGGCCCGGCCCCTGCCCCGGCCGCCAGCGGCAGACAGCCAGAATCAGCCCCTTACCGCCCACCAGCCGCTCAGATTAGCCACCCGGTTTGCGCTGCCACGCCGCAACTGCCGCAGCAGATAAGGCATATCGCTAATACTGACGTCACCGCGCCATTCACCGCCAGCCCTGCCGATAGCAACTACCCGCGGCATAACCTGGCCCGCAATAACCGCCGGCAGCCGCAGATAAGCCAGCAAAGTTTAATGCAAGCCTGTATCCAGACTCAGCTTGACCAACTGCTCAGGCTGGATCCCGATCAGATACCGGCAACGTTTAAAAATACGCTGGTGCTGATGGCAGAAACCGCGCGTGATAAAAACCAGCCGCAGTTCGATGCCGCCCGGGAGCAGCACTATGCGATGGCGCAGGCCACCACGGCGGAGCAGCGCAGCCAGGCCAGGCTGGAGCCCGAAGCCGGTGTGGCAAAAGAGGAACAGATCGCCGCTCACCATTTTACCGTCATCGAAAATGATCCCTTTGCTTCCGGCTCCGGCTATGCCGACTGCCTGCTGTTTGC
>NZ_JAHXPU010000033.1:0-8760 GCF_047308185.1 Pantoea sp. B65 | reverse complement strand
GTAGCTACCGTCTTGAACGTCAAGCGGTAGCTGCATAGTTTGCGTCCCATGGCTGCCGTGTCTTCAGTACCCCGTAGCACAGATGCACCAGTTTCCTCATCACCGCACCCACTGCCGCTTTTTTTGCGGTGCCTCTGGCAAGCAGCCGCTCATAAAGCGCCTTGCCCTGTGCGTTATAACGAATGGCGCTCAGCGCGGCCACATACAGCTTTGCACGCACTTCCGGTGGCCCCGCCTTTGACATCCGCGGCCTGTGCCATACCGAGCTTCCTGATGACCTTTCCACCGGGACCAGACCGAGATACGCCGCCACCTGCGAAGCGCTCCTGAACTCTCCTGCGCGCAGAACTGCCAGCATCATCTGGCCGGTTTTATCCTTGACGCACTTTATCGACTTCAGCAGGTCGAGATCTTCTTTCAGTCCGGGATGGTTGTTTATATGGTCTGCGATAAGCTGCTCTATGCGCTCCAGCTCTTTCTGCAGCCACTGGCGGGTGCGCTTAAGGGATGTTATCACCTCGCGCGGCGTCTGCGTTGAGAGAGCCTTTTCCAGGCGGTTGAGGGTGCGCTGCACATCCTCCTGCAGGGCGTCCCGGCGGCGCAACAGTGCCCGCAGTTTGCGGACTTCCGGCGCGGGGGGAACCCAGGGTTCAGGCTGTTTCAGTTCACCGTAGCAGGCCAGAACAAAAGCATCCACGGTGTCATTTTTGGTCAGGATACCCATGCCTCTTGCGAACTCGCGCACCCGCTGCGGATTTGCCATACAGACGGTTACGGTGCTGTCGTGATGAAGGGCAAAGGCGAGGTTTTCGTGATAAACGCTGGTCGCCTCCATAACCACGGTCACCTGTGCGGGATCACACTTCTGCCGGAGCAGCCAGGTCTTCAGCTCCCGGTCAGCACCGGGTGCATTCTTAAAGACTTTGCTTTTCTTTTTCCCCGAGGAGCCTTCGGGGAGCAGGCAGACATCGAATTTTTGTTTGCTGATATCAACGCCGAGATAAATCATGAGGTTGTCTCCCTTTCACATAAACCATCACGCCATCCTGCCTTGTACATACGAAGTCAGAGCTTCCGGTTACCGTTCAGAGTAGATGCTGGCGTGAAAGGAGAAACGGAGGGATTATGCTACGAATGAAGGTCAGAGCCTTAAGGGGAGCCTGAATCTGCCTCCGTTTCATGTAGTGGTAGCTAACCACCACAGAAAACAAGATACAAGGGAGTAAATCAATGAGACTGATGTTATCTGGTTCTCATTTTCTGACTACGAAGAGCACTCTGTAGGATATTAAGAGGTATAATTATCGAAGATTTTCATGGGGATGCTTATTCGAGAACACTAGTTGCTGGAATTTTTCATGACCAGAAATTGAACTATGCATCTAATTGTAACATACTGACAAACATGAGAGTTAATATTAAAAAAACATCAACGATAACTATTGGATATATCATGGCCGACAGAAGTGCAGTTGATACAATACGAGGTTATTTTTATCAATTTGATCTGACTATTCTCAGCATCTTAAAATTAACATCCTTAGACGAATCTGTTGAAATCGAATGCATTGAGGACATTGATATTCGAACTGCAACTGACGTCACTGCCACACAATGCAAGTATTACGCCAAGACTGAATATAATCACTCTGTCATTAAAGATGCGATTAAGCATATGCTATCACATTTCAAGGAAACGCTGGTAGGTACCAAGCAAAAGATGTTGTACTCCATTTACGGACATTATGCGTATGGTCAAGAAAAATTAGATATAGAGATAGACATTGATTTTCTAAAGAAGCATTTTCTTACTTACACCAAAGAAAAAGTCACCTACCATCATCATCAGGATTTACAACTTACCGATGCAGATCTTGAAGAGTTTCTGAAGCGGTTAACCATAAACATCAGAGCAGTGGATTTTGATACACAGTTTCGTGAAGTGATCGATGTTCTCAAATCAATATTTAATATTAAGTCATTTTCAGCCGAATACTTTTATTACAATAACTCTCTAGCTGTCATACGCGAGCTTTCAATAGAGGCTAATCAAGCAAACCGCTCAATTACCAAGGGCGATTTCCTGAAAAAGATTAACACTTCAAGTATTCTCTTCAATGAATGGTTCGTAGAGAAGAAAGGAAAGAAAACACATTTTTCAGCCCTACGTAATGAGTATTTCTCAGAAGTGAACATATCTCCTTTCGAACGTTTCTTTCTAGTAGAGCTAAATGCGGCTTCTTACGTTCGATACGAACTCAAGAATCTTTTATTTGAGATTTCCCGGAAGTGGTCCAAATTGTCGAAGCGAGAGCCTTCTCCGTTCTGTCCGTACATTTATGTGCAAGGGGTACCAGACAGTGAGTTACTTGCACTAAAAAATGAACTCAGCATCGAAGGTTTTAAGATCATTGACGGTCACGACTTCCAGGGTGCTGAGTTTAATTGTCAATCGATTATGCTGAAAGCCACGCATGGTAATGGTATCCAGCTTAAGGTTCTGAATACTCTTCAAAACGTTATAAATACTATTGATACTATTACTAAAACTCGGCGTATTTACCAATTTCACATAGGCCCTAGCTTCTTTGAATACGACAAACCAGCAGTCCAACACGTCAAAATTCAGATAGAACAACTTTCAGACATTAAATCAATAATCTAGTTGAAGGAAAATGAAAATGGACCACAGACAAGAAGAACAGATCAATGCCCAAGTCATTGCCGTTTTCCCAGATAAAGTACGTATAGTTGTGGATGACCTCGAAAACTTTAAGATAGCGGAAGAATCATTGAAAGTTGGTTCTTACGTCAAAATTGCTGACAACGAAAACGCAGTCCTCATCGCAATCATTGAAAACTTCCAGATTGCAGTTAGCGTTGACGGTAAGCGGGATCACATCATTGAAGCTTTTCCTTTAGGCATCTTAAGAAATGGTAAGTTTGAGCGTGGTGGTGATTCTCTAGCTATTCCGCCAAAAGAAGTTCAGCCAGCAACCATCGCTGACATAAAGAAAATCTATGAAGACTCGGTTCCTAAAGAGGTATCTTTCCGTTTTGCTACATTAGCCTCAAACATCAGTGTTCCTGTTCCCGTCAACGGAAATAAATTTTTTAATAAGCATATTGCAGTTGTCGGTTCCACTGGTTCCGGAAAATCACATACTTTAGCGACTATTATTCAGAAAGCTGTCTCCGAAAAAGGAGGGGATTTCTCACTAAATAATTCACATGTAATTATCTTCGACATCCACTCCGAGTATAAATCAGCATTTCCATCTGCAAATCACATTGACATATCCAATTTAGCCTTACCATATTGGATGCTGAACAGTGAAGAGTTGGAAGAATTTTTCCTCGATACTGAGGCCAATGATCACAACCAGAGAAATATTTTTAAAGAAGCCATAGTAAAAGACAGACTTGCGAAATTCTCTGGTTCAGATGCTGAAAAACAAAATATCCACCTCGACACTCCTATCCTGTTCGATATTCGGGAAGTCCTTGCGTACACGATCGCAAAAAATGAAGAGATGATTGATACTGGAGAAGTTTACGCGTCAAGCAATAAAGAAAAAGCGGGACAGCCAAAATATACGCAGGGGAGTCTCCATGGGAAATTGACGAACTTTGTAAATCGACTTGAAAATAAACTTAATGATAGTAGATTAAATTTCTTTCTTGGTGAAAAATCCATGAAAACTACATTTGAAGAAACCCTCCAAAAGCTGCTGGGATACTCTTCGAAAAGTGAGTCGAACGTAACCGTTATTGACCTAAGTGGAGTTCCGTTCGAAGTTTTGAGCATAACAGTATCCCTTATTTCACGCCTCGTCTTCGAATATGGTTACATATATAAGCGTATGCGTTGTGCCAGAAACCCTAATGAGAAAGTCAATAATGACATCCCGATTCTATTAGTTTATGAAGAAGCACACAAATATGTCCCTAATAGTAATCTGTCGAAATATCGTTCTTCAAAAGTGGCCATAGAGCGAATTGCAAAGGAGGGTAGAAAATATGGTGTGACGCTACTGCTAGCAAGTCAGCGTCCATCCGAGATATCCGAAACAATCTTTTCACAGTGCAGCAACTTTATTGCGATGCGGTTAACCAACCCGGCGGATCAAGGATACGTTAAAAAGTTACTTCCAGACTCGCTCGGTTCTTTGATCGATAAAATGACATCGTTCCGTCAAGGGGAAGCATTACTGGTTGGTGAATCTATAATACTCCCCTCAATCGTCCAAATTGAACCATGTACTCATTCCCCATCTTCAAATGATATTCCTTATTGGCAACTCTGGAAGGAGGAATGGAAATTGATGGATTTTGCTGCCATTAAGGCAGAGTGGTATAAATAATCGTAACATGTTCTATTATCAAGTGAATACCATGTGTTTGTAGTTTGAGTCGGTTCGTCCAGAATCGGCTCAAAGTATAGGTGCTGATGGCTAGTTTTAATTCAAATAACATCTTTGTCCTACTCTCACGTGGTAAAATGTCTGATAGACCTTACTGATCTGTATCCTCTGACCTACTTCCCATTGATTCACACGGAATACTGTTAGTAATGTCTACCTAGTCGCAGTGAATGCGTGGAAGATATATGATTTGAGGACTCGATTACAGGTCTACTTGCAAAGCACCACTATTGCTGGGTAAGATCACACGTATCGGTGTCGAACATGTTAATGACTAGTGTTGTAATATCAGTAGTAGGGTGTAAGAAATGCATCTAACAAAAAGGGATAGTAATGCGCGATTATTCACTTCTTATTGGAAATGGCATAAATAATATTACAAATGGAAACTCTTGGTTTGATGTGCTAAATAGTCTAGGGGAAATATATGGAATCAAAATTGACACACATGGAAAACCATTTCCACTAGCCTATGAAGAGATTTATTTTAATATTTCAAATAAGCAAATGAATGGCTTTTCAGAAAGTCAAATAAAAGATTCCATTGCATCAAAGATAAATACAATAAAGCCAAATGAAATCCACCAAAAAATAATAGAATTAGAATGCAATAACATTTTAACAACAAACTATGACTTGGCGTTTGAATATTGTCTGGATGACGGCATCAGGCCTGAAGATTTAAAAAATGAAGGTATAATAAAAGAAAGTAAATACAATATCTTTAGACATCACAAGGTGAAAAACAAAAACATATGGCATATACATGGAGCATTGAATAACCCAAGCTCAATAATCCTTGGCTATGAGCATTACAGTGGTTATTTGCAAAGCATGCGGGGTTATACAACTACCGGAAGTAAGTATTCCAATGAATCGTTCAACAAACCGCTTACAAAACGGTTGGAAATAAATGATGTTGGTAATAGTTGGATCGATGATTTTTTTACTAAGGGTGTATACATCTTAGGCTTGAATTTGGATTTTGTTGAGATTGATCTTTGGTGGTTGCTTACATTCAGAGAAAGAAATAGAATTACAAAGAAAATAAACTTACAACATGAGGTGACATATTACATTCCTCATTATTGTTATGATGATCCTGCTTCCAAACCAAAAATCGATCTTTTAAAAAGCGTTGGAGTTATAATTAATCATGGGTTCGGATTAGTCTTCAAAGGGAAGGAGAAAGAGTATTACCTCGATGTAATCAATGACATTCATAATAAAACTAATAGATAATATTTTCTCTGTAAAGAGAACGGTCAAAGAAAAATATTCTTTGAACGCTGAGATAAGCATTTAGTCCGCTTCACGCCCTGAGACATTCGACAAGCTTTTTATGGCTTCAGTAAGGGCGACTTTCGCGCTTCCAGTGCCAGTAAGTATTTTGCTTCGTCGTACCGGGTTTTGGTCTTCCAACAGCGGTAAATGATCCTTATCCATTTAAATGCCAGAGCCCGAATCGCTGATTGATGCGATTTCCCTTTTTCTCGCTGGCCCTGGTAATAAAGTCTGGCCCAGTACGATGAGTTAACCGTCTTCGCAGTCCATTCCACGAATGTCTGTCGGACGAACTTCGCGCACTGCCAACGCCAGTGTACCCAGGATTTTTGACCACTTCGCTCGGTTACTGGCGCGATGCCAGCGTAGTCTTGAATTTCTTCGGCACTGTTGAAGCGCTCGCGGTTATCACCCAGTGCGGCAAGCATCCTTGGGCCCATACACGGTCCCATTCCAGGAAGTGATTTGAACAGTTCTGCATCCGGAAGCGTATCGAATAAGGATTCAATACGTTCGTCGTAGGTTCTGATTAGGTCGCCTGCCAGTTTGATTTGAGATGCGAGTGTTGTTGCCATCAATGCATTTGCCTCGATGACACTTTTATCTGTGGTCAGGGGAATAGCACTGGCAATACTTGCAACCCGCTGTTCGGTATATGCAACAGCAGGACCACCTTTAGCGTTCATAAAATGACGGACAGTATCGCTGCAAGCCCATTTGAGTTGTTGCAGGCTGGGCCAGCGAATGATTAGCTCGCAGAACAGTGAACTGTCCCGATGGGAGAACCATTCCAGGGGCTGGGGGTAATACTGCTTAAGTGTGTTGATGAGCCGATTTACAAAGCGACGCTTGTCTTCGACCAGCAGTCGGCGCTGCTCAACTAATTGCTGGAGTAACCGAATATCCGCATGGTCGGGTTCAATGGCTTTTACCTTCTGGGGGTAACGCAGCATTAACTCTAATGCCAGCTCGGCATCCTGCGGATCATCTTTAGCGCCGCTGGGCGAGAAGGCTTGCCGGTAACGAGCCAGGGACAAAGCGTGGACGGGGAAAACGGTGATAAAGGGATATTTTTGAAGAGCATATACCACGGGGCCCTTCTTCAGTTCGAGAGCTATTGCGATTCTGCCTTTTACCTTCTGGTGTAACTCAGTAAGCCAGGTATCAAGTGCTTCTGGCGTATGTTCAATGACATGGAAGACTCGTTCACCATTGTTAAACTGAACGCAGACATCGTGCTTTTTATCTGCCCAGTCGAGGCCAATATGAGCAGCAAACTGATTAGTCACAGTCATCACCAACTCCTTTTTATCGGGGATTGGTATGCATTCCACGCTCTTCGAAAGAAATATAGCCAGCAGTTTATCTGCATGCCCTGAGTATTCGTTAGCGAACGTGGAGCACCTACTGGCTCGAAAGAAAAGCGGCGATCATCGCATGATTCTCGCTCAATATTCGTAACCAGTAAGCGCATACCCTGAATCACTTCAAAGTGTAATTCTCAGGGTGCGAATGACTATACCTCGCTCAGAGCGGACCTGACGCTGGTTGCTACTTATTAGTGAAGCCATTAGGTTCAGCATGAACGCTAATGACGTTTTTGCTTCAGGGTTAGGCGGGACAGCTCCCGCCCCGGTAGACGTTCCCGTCCTGTATTTTCCACGGCTCCGATGTGCCTGGACTATCCGTTGCAATTCAGTCTGCCGGTCGTGAAGTAACGTTTCTTAATAAGAACCCCGAAGCGTAACTGCCGCGTGACGGCGATAACGTACTGGTAAGCATGGCGGGTATCTGCGACCGGGCGCGAATCGTTCTGAACCCGGTACGAGTCATCACTGAGGCGGCTTTATCCCTGAGGGGGAATTGCCTGAGGATATGTGCACCCCGGACATTGCCACGCACGAAATTGTGCAGGATCAGGTATACAGCGCTGATAACCCCGCTTCAGTTATGCAACTGGCATTAAACCCGGGCGTTGGGTGAGAATTTGCCGGAGAACAAGGTTAAATTTCAGTCATACGAAAAGCAGACCCTTTTATCCGGGATCTGCTTTTTTTCAGCTGACTATCTTTCAGACGGTTACAGAACCCCTGAGCTGCTGTGCATAAACATACGGCGCTACATACATTTCCCGGTTTAAATCCAGATAATCTGACCACCACTGCATCATCGCTTTTCGCGCATCGAGATATTCCGCTTTATGGGTGTACGCTGCCCGCACGCTGTTACGTTCCTGATGACTCATCTGGCGCTCAACGGCATCCTGTGACCACAGACCAGACTCCATTAATGCACTACAGGCCATTGCCCTGAATCCGTGGCCGCAGATTTCATCTTTCGTGTTATAGCCCATCACACGCAGCGCATTATTAACGGTATTTTCACTCATGGGTTTAAAGGGATTATGATCGCACGGTAACAGTAACTCCTGCTGACCGGATATTGTTCTTATCTGTTTCAGAAAAGAGAGAGCCTGACGGGAAAGGGGAACAATATGTGGCGTGCGCATTTTCGCCCCGCGCTCCGAGTAGCGGACGCCAGGGATGGCTTTGCGACGGGCAGGGATGGTCCAGATTTTGTTGCTGAAATCAAACTCAGCCCAGCGTGCGAAGCGCAGTTCGCTGGAACGGATAAACAGATGCAGGGTAAGCAATACTGCCAGCCGGGTTAATACACGTCCCCTGCTGTAGTCGTTTATGCGGGTCAGCAGTTCCGGCAGTTGCTCCAGCGGAAGGGCAGGGTAGTGGCGTTTACGCGGAGGCGCAGTAATGCCACCCAGGTTCGCTGCAGGGTTGTTTTCAGTCAGCCCAAGGTGCACTGCATGGCGCATGATGCTGCATATGTGCTGCCGGGTGCGGGATGCCACTTCCAGCAGACCTTTCTGCTCAATGCCTTTCAGCAGGTCGATGAAATGGCGGGTTTTCAGCTCTGTTACGGCAATATGCCCAATGACCGGGAAAATATGATTGCTCATGCTGGCAAGCAGGCGGGCTGAATGGTTTTCAGACCAGGTCCTGTTGCTTCTGTGCCAGTTAAGCGCCACTGACTGAAA
>NZ_JAHXPU010000032.1:0-40231 GCF_047308185.1 Pantoea sp. B65 | reverse complement strand
TGGCAACGTTGTCTCGCTTTCGCTCGACCCGAACCTTTACGGTTCTCATCCTTCACGATTTAACACTCAGCACTGCTTTAGTCGTGGTGGGTCGTGCAGGATTCGAACCTGCGACCAATTGATTAAAAGTCAACTGCTCTACCAACTGAGCTAACGACCCGCTGTGCGGCTTAAAACTTTTTCTTCTTCGACGTGGTGGGTCGTGCAGGATGACTCGGCCTCTGGCCTCGCCCTTCGGGCCGTTGCCGCTGGCAACGTTGTCGCGCTTTCGCTCGACCCGAACCTTTACGGTTCTTATCCTTTACGATTTAACATCTGGCACGTCTTAAGAGTGGTGGGTCGTGCAGGATTCGAACCTGCGACCAATTGATTAAAAGTCAACTGCTCTACCAACTGAGCTAACGACCCACTTTTTGGCTGTCAGGACGCTTTCACTAATGCCCTGTCAACGGCGGCATATATTACTGATTTGAATTTTCAGCGCAACCACTATTTACCAATAAGTGGTTCAACTGCTTACCTTTCACGCGGCAAGACCAGAAATCACACGATATCTGGTCAAACCGCGTCTGTTACAGCCCTGCTGCGCGTTTTTGCGCCAGCTTTGCCGCTTCGGTATTGGGGTAGAGTTTTGCTACCTGCTGATACACCGCTTTGGCTTTTGCCGTATCGCCTTTATCCTGCATGATCACCCCGACCTTATATAGCGCTTCCGGGCTTTTTGGTGACTTCGGGTAATTTTTCACCACAGTGGCGAAATAGTATGCGGCGTCATCTTTCTTACCCTTGTTGTAATTCAACTGACCGAGCCAGTAATTGGCGTTCGGTTGGTAAGTCGAGTCCGGATACTTTTTGACAAATGCCTGAAAGGCGGCAATCGCCTGATCGTACTGCTTCTTTTCCAGAACCAGCGCCGTCGCCGCATTGTAATCCGTGTTGGCATCACCGCTTTGTGCTGGCGCAGCAGCAGCGCCGCTGTCAGCTGCGCCAGAAGCGGCATCAGTCGCTGCGCCAGCGCCCGCGCCTGCGGCCGCAGCATCACCACCTGATGCGCCCTTAGCGCCAAGACTGTCGATTTGCTGATAGATCTGTTTTTGCCGCTCGACGACCTGATTCAACTGGTAGGTATTTTCCTGAATCTGTCCGCGTAAGGCGTCGATATCACGCTGACTGTCGCTGAGTTGCTGCTGAAGTTGTTGAAGGAGTTGTCCCTGAGCATTAGAAATACGCTCAAGAGTAGTGACGCGGTCTTCTACCGAGCCAGAGCCAACGCTACTGATTGACGCCTGGGCATTAGCGGCCCAGGGGGCCGCTACGCCAACCAGTAACGACAGACTCAACAGGTGAGTTCTGAAGCTACTAATCATGTGATTCTCTTAGTATACCAGTACGGCACGACGGTTTTTGGCATAAGCCGCTTCGTCATGACCCAGTACAGCTGGTTTCTCTTTACCGTAAGAAACGATAGAGATCTGATCAGCAGAAACGCCTTTACCCTGCAGGTACATTTTCACTGAGTTAGCACGACGCTCGCCCAGGGAGATGTTGTACTCAGGTGTACCGCGTTCATCCGCATGACCTTCTACGGTGACTTTGTAAGACGGGTTGCTGCGCAGGAATGCTGCGTGCTGATCCAACATCTGAGCGAAGTCAGAACGGATGTCGTATTTGTCCAGATCGAAGTAAACAATGTTGTTTTTCTGCAGTTCTTGCATCTGCAGACGTGCCTGCTCTTCAGAAGACATGTTACCGCTGTTCATGCCGCTGTTAGAGTCAGCACCCATACCAGTCTGGTCATTGTTGTTGTTCTTGTGTGAGCTACATGCAGCCACTGCGATCACTGGCAGTGCCAGCAGTAAACCTTTTAGCACTTTGTTCAGTTGCATTTCTAAAATCCTATTATTGTTTGCTATACATATTTACACATGCATCACAGATACGGCGACCAGGCAGGAAATTTGACCTGTCCATCAGTTGCCGGAAGACGCGCTTTGAAACGCCCGTCCGTCGAAACTAACTGCAACACGGAACCCATACCCTGAGTAGAGCTGTAGATAACCATTGTGCCGTTAGGTGCGAGACTTGGCGTTTCATCCAGGAACGTGTCCGTTAATTGTTGAACGGCTCCCGTTTCCAGATCCTGTCTGGCGATATGTTGCGCACCGCCATTGGTGCTAACCATCACCAAAGATTTACCGTCGGCGCTGACATCGGAGTCCTGATTCTGGGAACCTTCCCAGGTCAGACGTTGTGGCGCGCCGCCGTTTGCATTCACTTTATAGATCTGAGGACGACCTGCCTGATCCGAGGTATAGGCCAGATTCTGGCTATCCGGGAACCAGGTCGGCTCAGTATTATTGCTGCGACCATCGGTCACCTGACGGATTTGACCCGAGCCAACATCCATCACATAAATATTCAGACTACCGGTTTTCGACAGGGCAAACGCCAGTTTGCTGCCATCCGGTGAGAATGCCGGCGCACCGTTGTGACGCGGGAATGACGCCACTTGTCTGATCGCGCCGTTAGCCAGCGTCTGGATCACCAGCGCTGAACGACCGCTCTCAAAGGTCACGTATGCCACTTTACTACCATCTGGCGACCAGGCGGGTGACATTAGTGGCTCTGGTGAGCGGTGAACCACAAACTGATTGTAGCCATCGTAGTCAGAGACGCGCAATTCATATGGGAACTGACCACCGTTGGTCTGCACCACATAGGCGATACGGGTACGGAACGCGCCTTTAATGCCGGACAGCTTTTCAAAAGCTTCGTCACTGGCGGTGTGCGCCGCATAACGCAGCCACTGTTTGGTCACTTTAAACGAATTTTGCGCCAGAACGGTACCTGGTGAACCGGCAGTATCGACTAACTGGTAAGAGACCGTGTAGCTGCCATCCGCACCAGGCTGTACCTGACCGACAACCACCGCATCAATACCCAGCGCGCTCCATGCGGCTGGCTGAACTTCGGCAGCAGAAGCCGGCTGCTGTGGCAGACGTGCGCGATCCAGTGGGTTAAATTTACCACTGTTACGCAAGTCAGCTGCAACAATGCCGCCAACGTCTTCAGGCGCTGCACCCGGGCCATCCCATTTGAACGGCACAACGCCGATTGGACGCGCGGTGTTAACACCCTGAGTAATCTCAATACGAACTTCCGCATGCAGCATGGCTGCCCACAGAAATAAAAAGCTTAACGCTACACGCAGTGCCTGCTTCATCTTTTCTCCCTTATCTGAACCCGTGGTCCACGATAATTAGCAGTGTTACAACGAACCAATAATGCAAAGCAATTAGAATACGGCATGTACCATAGAGTTCAACATGCCGATTGTTACTGAATTATTGCGGCTTGAAGTCCAGTGGTGCGTTCTTCAAAGCTTCATAAACAGCCTGGCTTGGTGGCTTAGGAATACGCGCCTGTTTAGCGGCAACCAGTGCCGCCTGGCAAAGCGCCGGATCACCACCCTCCGACTTAACATCTATCAATAACCCATCCGGAGCGAGTTTTATGCGCAGTGTACAGGTTTTCCCTTTAAAGGATTCCCAGTCATAAAACTTACTCTGAATAGCCGCCTGAATTTGTCCAGCGTAGCTATCGACTGCGGCGCCAGAAGCACCCGCTTTTTTCTGGTTCCCCTGCCCTGCTGCCGCACCGCCGGCTTTACCCTCTTTCGGTGCATTTTTACCTGAAGTCAGGCCGCCGAGTAAATCACTGACATCACTGGAATCCTGCGCGGCTTCCGCAGCGGCCTTTTTCTTCGCATCCGCTGCGGCTTTAGCTTTCGCGGCGGCATCAGCTTTTGCTTTGGCGGCGGCGGCGGCTTTGCTTTTCGCCTCTTCAGCGGCGGCTTCCTTCGCTTCCTGAGCTTCTTTCGCTTCCTGCGCTGCGGCTTCTTTCGCCTCGGCTGCAGCCTTCGCTTTGGCCTCGGCGGTGGCTTTCGCTTTCGCATCAGCCGCTGCTTTGGCTTTCGCCGCTTCAGCTGCCGCCGCGGCCTCTTTCGCTGCCGCCTCTTTCGCCTGCTCTTCCGCTTTTTTCTTCGCGTCCGCAGCGGCTTTTTTCACTTCTTCTTCGGCTTTTTTCTTCGCATCGGCAGCGGCTTTCGCCTGAGCATCCGCTTCTGCTTTAGCATCGGCTTTCGCCTTGGCCGCCGCCGCTTCCGCCTGTTTCTGCTGCTCCTGCGCCTGCTTCGCCGCATCCTGCGCTTGTTTCTGCTGTTCGGCCTGTTCCTTCGCCTGTTGCTTCGCCTCTTCCTGGGCCTGCAGACGTTCTTTCTCCAGCTCTTTCAGACGCTGCTGCTCCGCCGCCTGTTTTTGCTGCAGCTCTTCGGCCTGCTGCTCAGCCTGTTTTTTACGCTGCTGTTCAGCACGTTTACTGTCGCTCTGCTGATTCTGCTGACGATTGTACTGTTCCACTACCGCACCAGGATCGACCATGACAGCATCTATATCGCCACCGCCGCCGCCAGCGCTGGCGTCGATATTTTCGTTAAACGAGCTCCAAATCAGCACTGCAATCAGCATGATGTGCAGTATCACTGAAATGATAATCGCGCGCTTTAACTTATCGTTCTGCTCGGTTGCCTTCGACACTCTCGGTTCCCAAAAAACGGTTCGAATTAATTAGATCGGCTGCGTCATCAAACCAACGGACTTAACGCCCGCCTGGTGCAGCAAATTCAGCGCTTTGATGATCTCGTCATATGGCACCTCTTTCGCACCGCCAATCAGGAACACCGTTTTCGGGTTCGCTTCAAGCCGACGCTGCGCTTCAGCTACCACCTGCTCCGGCGGCAGTTGGCTCATACGGTCATGATCGACCACCAGGCTATACTGCCCGACACCAGAGACTTCAACGATTACCGGTGGATTATCATCGCTGGAAACCGTTTTTGAATCTGTCGCATCCGGCAGATCAACTTCCACGCTCTGCGTAATGATGGGTGCTGTCGCCATAAAAATCAGCAGCAGTACCAGCAACACGTCCAGCAGCGGAACAATATTAATCTCAGATTTGAGGTCGCGACGAGCGCGACGACCACGCGTTCTGGCCATGCGTAACCTCCGATTACTTGCTACTATCGCTGGAGAACGCCTGACGATGCAGGATAGCCGTGAACTCTTCGGTAAAGTTGTCGTAGTTCTGTTCCAGCTTAGTCACACGCAGGCTCAGGCGGTTATACGCCATCACTGCCGGAATAGCGGCAAACAGACCGATCGCGGTGGCGATCAGCGCTTCGGCAATACCTGGAGCAACCATCTGTAACGTCGCCTGCTTCACCGCACCCAGCGCGATAAAGGCGTGCATGATCCCCCACACTGTACCAAACAGACCGATATACGGGCTGATGGAAGCCACGGTGCCAAGGAAAGGAATATGGTTTTCCAGCGTTTCCAGCTCACGGTTCATCGAAATACGCATTGCACGGCTGGCGCCTTCGACCACCGCTTCCGGTGCGTGGTTGTTAGCCCGATGCAGGCGCGCAAACTCTTTAAAACCGGCATAGAAAATCTGCTCAGAGCCACCGAGTTCATCACGACGTGCCTGGCTCTCCTGATAAAGGCGGGAAAGCTCGATCCCCGACCAAAATTTATCTTCAAAGGCTTCGGCATCACGACCTGCGGCATTCAGAATACGGGTACGCTGGATAATAATTGCCCATGAGGCAATAGAAAACCCGATCAAAATCAACATGATAAGTTTGACCAGAAGGCTCGCCTTCAGGAACAAATCAAGAATGTTCATGTCAGTCACTGCTTGAACTCCGCGACAATAGACTTGGGAAGCGCTATCGGCTTCATTAGATGTGGGTTGATGCAGGCGATCAGGACTTCTGCTTCATTAAGAACCTTGCCTTCTGCATTAACGATACGTTGCGCGAATGTCATCGTCGTTCTGCGCATAGACACAACCTCGCTTTGCACTTCAAGCAAATCATCAAGGCGTGCAGCGGCAAGATAGTCGACTGTGATTCGACGCACGACAAAAGCGATCTGCTGTTCCAGCAGCGCCTGTTGATTAAAATGGTGCTGGCGCAACATTTCAGTCCGTGCTCGTTCATAGAAAGCCACATAGCTGGCATGGTAAACCACGCCACCGGCATCCGTGTCTTCGTAATAGACGCGTACCGGCCATCGAAACAGCGTTGTACTCACTCTACATCCCGGTAATGCTTTTTGACGTTGCTACTATACGCAGAAGAAATGGCGTTGGGAATGGCTAGTCAGGGGGGAAAGCAAATAATTGTCGGAAGGAAACAGCTGGTTAGATTTTCGGGATGAATCTTAGACAAATCCTCACAAAAACAGAGATAAATCTACTTAGCAGACCATGGCTAAATGCCCGATGGTTATAAGCAGCGGAATATCCAGGCGAGAAAGTGCTGAAGATGCGGCAGCCATGGGACGTTGAGGACGGTAGCGACAGGGTTTCAGATAGTCGTACGCTGTCTTATGCCACACGGCAGCCATAAATGTGACGGGCGCCATTAATGGCGCCCCTACAATATTCCAGACATTCCGCCCGTATCAATGGCTGGCACTGCTGCCGCCATCGGGACGGGAGCCATTAATGGCTCTTCTACCACACGGATGCCCGGGTCAGTCGGAAGGAGCAGTGTCAGAGAAAGAAGAACCCGACCCCCAGCAACAGCACAATCTGCGCCGGTAACGGGGAGAATAGCGCCTGCCAGCGCAGCAAACGCGGACGGAAACCGACGCCATGAATCACACCGGTACAGACCGCCCACATCATCAGCAAACCCTGCCAGATAGTTAACGGCCCGGTTTTCGCGGCAAAACGTGACGGTTCCCAGAACATGCACCCCGCCAGCACCAGCGCCAGTATCAAAGAAAGAGCCCTTAACGGGCTCTTATCCATTAGCGCATACAATCGCGCAATCAGTGCAGCCATTACTTCTGCTCTTTGGACGCGTTTTCTTCCACATGCTCAAGCGCCAGCGCCGTCATCACGCCAAATGAGCAGGCCAGCAAGGTGCCGAGAATCCAGGCAAAATACCACATCGTTCTGCTCCTTTAATTAATAGAGAGAGTGGGTGTTGTTTTCGATCTGCTCTTTGGTAATACGACCGAACATTTTGTAGTAACACCAGCAGGTATACGCCAGGACGATGGGCACAAAGACTATCGCCACAAACGTCATCAGCTTCAGCGTCAGCAGACTGGAGGTTGCATCCCACATGGTCAGACTGGCGCCCGGTACGGTGCTGGATGGCATAATGAACGGGAACATCGCCACCCCCGCTGTCAGGATCACGCAAGCCAGCGTCAGTGAAGAGAAGACAAATGCCCAGGCGCCTTTCTCCATACGCGAGCAGAGGATGGTCAGCAACGGCAGCACCACACCCAGGGCCGGGATCAGCCACAGAATCGGCGCTTTATTAAAGTTGATCATCCAGGCGCCTGCCTGGCGAGCCACTTCTTTGGTCAGCGGATTAGACGGCGCCGCATGATTCAGCACTGAAGTCACCACATAGCCATCGATGCCATACATTACCCAGACACCGGCCAGAGCGAAGGTAATCATCATTACCAGCGCGGCAAGCTGCGCGGCGACGCGGGCACGCACATGGAGCTCGCCGCTGGTACGCATCTGCAGATAGGTTGCGCCCTGAGCAAGGATCATCGTCAGGCTGACCACCCCCGCCAGCAGGCCAAACGGGTTCAGCAGCTGGAAGAAGTTACCGGTGTAGAACAGGCGCAGATATTCATCAGCATGGAAAGGCACGCCCTGTAACAGGTTACCGAACGCCACGCCAATCACCAGCGGCGGCACAAAGCTACCGATGAAAATGCCCCAGTCCCACATGCCGCGCCAGCGCATATCTTCAATCTTCGAGCGGTAGTCAAAACCGACCGGACGGAAGAACAGTGATGACAGCACCAGAATCATCGCCACATAGAAGCCGGAAAAGGCAGCGGCATACACCATCGGCCAGGCGGCGAACAATGCGCCACCGGCGGTGATCAGCCACACCTGGTTACCGTCCCAGTGCGGAGCAATGGAGTTGATCATAATGCGGCGTTCGGTATCGTTGCGGCCAAGGATGCGTGACAGCATACCAACGCCCATATCGAAACCATCGGTGACGGCGAAGCCAATCAGTAATATGCCGATTAGCAGCCACCAGATAAAACGCAATACTTCGTAATCTAACATTTATCGACTCCTGTTTAGCGCAGCGGCTGTGACGAAAGCGTTGACTGTTCGAAGTGATAACGCCCGGTTTTCAGACTGCTTGGGCCAAGGCGGGCAAACTTGAACATCAGGAACATTTCCGCCACCAGGAACAGCGTATACAGACCGCAAATCAGCCCCATAGAGAACAGCAGATCGCCGGCGGTTAACGAAGAGTTCGCTACCGCAGTCGGCAACACTTCACCGATCGCCCATGGCTGACGGCCATATTCCGCCACAAACCAGCCGGATTCGATAGCGATCCATGGCAACGGAATACCGTACAACGCCACTTTCAGCAGCAGGGTACTTTTACCGATACGGTTTCGGATCACGCTCCAGAAGCTGAGACCGATAATCAGGAACATCAGCACGCCACAGCCCACCATAATACGGAAGGCGAAGTAGAGCGGCGCCACGCGTGGAATGGAATCTTTGGTCGCCTGCTGGATCTGCGCTTCAGAAGCGTCAGAGACATTTGGCGTATAGCGTTTCAGCAACAGACCGTAACCCAGATCCTGTTTATGCTGTTCAAATTCAGCACGCACCGCCGGATCGCTATTGCCCGCGCGCAACTCTTCCAGCAACTGGTAGGCTTTCATCCCGTTGCGAATACGCACTTCATGTTCCGTCATCAGATCTTTTAGACCGGTGACCGGCTTGTCGATCGAACGGGTCGCAATCAGGCCAAGCAGGTAAGGAACCTGAATCGAGTAGTTGTTCTGCTGTGTATCCTGGTCAGGAATACCAAACAGCGTAAAGGCCGCCGGAGCCGGTTGGGTTTCCCATTCCGCCTCAATCGCCGCCAGTTTGGTTTTCTGCACGTCGCCCATTTCATAACCGGATTCATCACCCAGTACGATAACCGAGAGGATCGCCGCCATACCGAAGCTGGCCGCAATCGCGAACGAACGTTTGGCGAAAGCCACATCGCGTCCGCGCAGCAGATAGTAAGAGCTGATACCGAGAATAAACATCGCGCCACAGGTATAGCCCGCAGCCACAGTGTGAACGAATTTCACCTGAGCAACCGGGTTCAGCACCAGTTCGGAGAAGCTCACCATCTCCATACGCATGGTTTCGAAGTTAAAGTCGGAGGCAATCGGGTTCTGCATCCAGCCGTTAGCGACCAGAATCCACAGCGCGGAGAGGTTAGAACCCAGCGCAACCAGCCAGGTCACCGCCATATGCTGCACTTTGCCGAGACGATCCCAGCCGAAGAAGAACAGGCCAACGAAGGTCGATTCGAGGAAGAACGCCATCAATCCTTCGATAGCCAGCGGTGCTCCGAAGATATCACCGACATAGTGCGAAAAGTATGACCAGTTGGTTCCGAACTGGAACTCCATGGTCAGGCCCGTGGCCACGCCCAGCGCAAAGTTAATCGCAAATAACTTGCCCCAGAACTTGGTCATATCTTTATAAATTTGCTTGCCTGACAGTACATACACGGTTTCCATAATCGCCAGCAAAAACGCCATACCCAGCGTTAGCGGAACGAACAGGAAGTGGTACATAGCAGTCAGGGCAAACTGTAAGCGCGACAGTTCGACGATATCAAACATCTTGACCCCTTGCTCCTCGCAGAAAAACTCCGACAAATGGCGCAACAACTGACCAGCAGCAGTCATTAATCACCATCGTGTGCCCTTTAAAAACGGATGATATTGATCCAGTAAAACTGCGTCAGTACCTTGCCCCGGACAGGCAGCACCAACAGCAGCGGATAATAAAGTCAAATAACTACGAAATTAAACATCAATATAATACGCCGCTTTAGCACAAGGACAAATCTTTATTAACGTGACAGTTATCCAATTTTGGTAGTTAAATCCAATTTCGCCCAAACGGATGCAAGCCACGAAATTGATGTAACGCAATTTAAACGAAAAACCGTGAATTTATCCAGCCCTAAACCTTGATATAACATCGCTTTTTTTGATCTGTGTTAATGCCACGGCAGCAGAAATAGTACTAAGTAAAAGTGATGTTAACTAAATTCGCTTCTCTGGTAATCAAATGCGGGAGGGAAATTAAAATAACCGTCATTTTTTTAACTTTAGCGTAGCAATACGCTAAAAGCATTCTGCTGATATAAATTTATTCTTTTGTGCATAGTTATCGGCATGGTTATTCGATTCTGTATGCTGGTGATTTATTATTTCACAAATATTTCACGCCAGTGATGAAGGGATTTAACCTTTTTGTTAGTAAGGATAGCGTACCGGTAGCGGTTATGCCGTGCGAACACAAAAATAATCTGGCGCTGAACAAAAAAAAACCACCAATGTCACATTGGTGGTCCCGGTATCGCGAATGCCTTAGCGGCGATGCTTATGCTGGCAGTACTGCTTTCACTGCATCACCAATGTCAGCAAGGCTGCGCACGGTTTTCACACCGGCGGCTTCAAGGGCAGCAAACTTCTCGTCTGCAGTGCCTTTACCACCGGCGATAATCGCACCGGCATGGCCCATACGCTTGCCTTTCGGCGCGGTGACACCCGCGATATAGCCGACAACCGGCTTGGTCACGTGTTGTTTAATAAATGCCGCGGCTTCTTCTTCCGCGCTACCGCCGATCTCACCGATCATCACGATCGCTTCCGTCTGCGGATCGTCCTGGAACAGTTTCAGGATATCGATAAAGTTAGAGCCGGGGATCGGGTCGCCGCCGATACCAACGCAGGTGGACTGGCCGTAACCAATATCCGTAGTCTGCTTAACCGCTTCATAGGTCAGGGTGCCGGAGCGAGAAACGATACCGATACGGCCTGGTTTATGAATATGGCCGGGCATAATGCCAATTTTACATTCGCCCGGGGTGATCACGCCCGGGCAGTTTGGCCCGATCATGCGCACGCCAGCTTCATCCAGCTTCACTTTGATGGTCAGCATATCAAGGGTAGGAATACCTTCGGTAATGGTGATAACCAGTTTGATACCTGCTTCAATCGCTTCCAGAATACCGTCTTTGCAGAACGGCGCCGGAACGTAAATCACCGAAGCGGTGGCGCCAGTGGCCTCAACCGCTTCACGCACGGTATTAAATACCGGCAGACCAAGATGCTCGGTGCCGCCTTTACCCGGAGTCACACCGCCAACCAGCTGCGTGCCATAAGCCAGCGCCTGCTCGGAGTGGAAAGTACCCTGACCGCCGGTAAAGCCCTGGCAGATCACTTTGGTGTTTTTGTCGATCAAAATGGACATTATTTACCCTCCGCTGCAGCAACAACGCGCTGCGCCGCGTCACTGAGGCTGGTTGCCGCAATAATATTCAGACCACTGTCCGCCAGTTTTTGGGCGCCCAGCTCGGCATTGTTACCTTCCAGACGCACCACTACCGGTACGTTAACACCGACTTCTGCCACCGCGCCGATGATGCCATCAGCAATCAGGTCGCAGCGGACGATGCCGCCGAAAATGTTGACGAATACCGCTTTCACCGCATCATCGGACAGGATGATTTTAAACGCTTCGGTTACACGCTCTTTAGTTGCGCCACCGCCCACGTCAAGGAAATTAGCTGGCTGGCCGCCGCTCAGTTTCACGATGTCCATGGTGCCCATGGCCAGACCGGCGCCGTTCACCATGCAGCCGATATTGCCTTCCAGCGCCACATAGTTTAGTTCCCACTGCGCGGCGTGCGCTTCACGGGAGTCTTCCTGGCTTGGATCGCGCATTTCACGCAGTTCCGGCTGGCGGAACAGCGCGTTGCCGTCGGCAGTCAGTTTGCCATCGAGGCATACCAGATCGCCCTGTTTGGTGATCACCAGCGGGTTAATCTCCACCAGCGCCAGATCGCGTTCGAGGAACAGTGTCGCCAGACCCATAAAGATCTTGGTGAACTGATTCACCTGCTTACCGGTCAGCCCGAGCTTAAATGCCAGTTCACGGCCCTGGTAAGGCTGCGGACCGGTTAACGGATCCAGTGCCATTTTGTGGATCAGGTGCGGGGTCTCTTCCGCCACTTTCTCAATTTCCACGCCGCCTTCGGTAGACGCCATAAACACCACGCGACGGCTGCCACGATCGACCACCGCGCCAAGGTACAGTTCTTTATCGATATCGGTGGCGGCCTCAACCAGAATCTGGTTTACCGGCTGACCATTGGCATCCGTCTGGTAGGTTACCAGGCGCTTGCCCAGCCAGTTTTCAGCAAAAGCACGGATATCTTCTTTACTGTTTACCACTTTCACACCGCCCGCTTTACCACGGCCACCGGCATGAACCTGACATTTTACCACCCACGGGCCGGCGCCGATTTTTGACGCTGCTTCTTCCGCTTCACGTGGCGTGGTGCAGGCGTAACCGGTGGGTGCCGGCAGGCCATACCGTGCAAACAGCTGTTTCGCCTGGTATTCGTGTAAGTTCATGATGTTCTATCCATTCAGATCTGAAAAGATTTGGCCGAATTCGGTTTGCCACCCTGCCCTTCTCAGGCGATGACAAACCGGACATGCGGCCACACATAGGGTTGGGCACGGCTAACGCCGTGCCCGACGAGGTTATACATCCAGCAGCAGGCGTGCCGGATCTTCCAACATCTCTTTCACCGCCACCAGATAGCCAACGGATTCACGACCATCAATCAGACGGTGATCGTAGGAGAGCGCCAGATACATCATTGGCAGGATCGCAACCTGGCCGTTAACCGCCATGGGGCGATCTTTAATCGCATGCATACCAAGAATCGCGCTCTGCGGCGGGTTGATAATTGGCGTGGACATCAGCGAACCGAAAACACCACCGTTAGTAATGGTGAAGTTACCGCCGGTCAGTTCTTCAACGGTCAATTTACCGTCACGACCTTTCACCGCCAGCTCTTTGATTTTCTTCTCGATATCCGCCATACCCAACGCATCGACATCACGCAGTACCGGCGTCACCAGGCCACGTGGGGTGGAGACCGCGATGCTGACGTCAAAATAGTTGTGGTAAACCACTTCCTCACCGTCAATTGACGCATTGACTTCCGGGTAGCGTTTCAGCGCTTCAACCACCGCTTTGATGTAGAAAGACATAAAGCCGAGGCGTACACCGTGACGTTTTTCAAACGCGTCGCCATACTGCTTGCGCAGATCCATAATTGGCTTCATGTTCACTTCATTAAACGTCGTCAGCATGGCGGTGCTGTTTTTCGCTTCCAGCAAACGTTCAGCCACACGCTTACGCAGGCGTGTCATTGGCACACGTTTTTCACTGCGGCCGGCCAGCGCTGGCGCTGGCGCCGCTTCAGGTTTAGCTTCGACTTTTTTCGCTGCCGGTTTGCTGTTTGCCAGATGCTTTTCAACATCTTCACGGGTGATACGGCCACCGACACCGCTGCCTTTAATCGCCGCGGCATCAAGATCGTGCTCGGCAATCAGGCGACGGATCGCCGGACTAAGAGCATCGTTGCTCTCTTCTTCCAGCGCTGCGGTATGACGCTTCGCCGGAGTGGCCTCTTTGCTGTCAGATTTTGCTGAGGTCTCTTTACCGTTGCTGTTCCCCTCTTTCAGGCGGCCCAGCGCCTGACGAGAAGTTACGGTTGCACCTTCATCTTCCAGAATGGCTTCCAGGATGCCATCGACGGAAGCAGGAACTTCCAGCACCACTTTATCCGTTTCAATTTCAACCAGCACTTCATCGCGCTGGACGCTGTCGCCCGGTTTTTTGTGCCAGGTAGCCACGGAGGCATCGGCAACGGATTCAGGCAAGTCGGGAACGAGAATATCTACGCTACTCATTATCTATCCTTATTTAATCAACGTTCAGCGCGTCATTAACCAGGTCTTGTTGCTGTTTCTGGTGAACGTACATGTAGCCAACTGCCGGCGAAGCGGATGCTGGACGACCGGCGTAACGTAATGAAGCCCCAAAAGGCACAACTTCGCGGAAGTGATGCTGACTGCAATACCAGGCGCCCTGATTAAGCGGCTCTTCCTGACACCAGACGAAATCATGTACGTGAGCATAAGGCTGCAAAGCTTCCTGTACCGCTTTATGCGGGAAAGGATACAGCTGCTCAATACGCACAATAGCAACGTCAGTTTGTTCTTTTTTACGGCGTTGCTCTAACAGGTCATAGTAAACCTTACCAGAGCAAAGCACGACGCGTTTAACCCCTTGAGGATCAAGGTTATCAATCTCGCCAATCGCCGGTTTAAAGCCGCCGGACGCCAGCTCTTCCAGCGTGGAAGTCGCCAGCGGATGACGCAGCAGGGATTTCGGCGACATCACTATCAGCGGACGGCGCATGCCGCGCAGCGTCTGACGGCGCAGCATGTGATAAACCTGTGCCGGTGTCGAAGGCACGCAAACCTGCATATTCTGCTCGGCGCAAAGTTGCAGATAGCGCTCCAGTCGTGCAGAAGAGTGCTCCGGCCCCTGGCCTTCATAGCCATGTGGCAGCAGCATCACCAGGCCACACATCCGGCCCCACTTCTGTTCACCCGAGCTGATAAACTGGTCGATAACCACCTGCGCGCCGTTGGCGAAGTCGCCAAACTGCGCTTCCCAGATGGTCAGGGTACGAGGTTCGGCAGTGGCGTAGCCATACTCAAACGCCAGTACCGCTTCTTCTGACAGCACCGAGTCCCAGACTTTAAACACCCCCTGCCCGTTATGAATATGCTGCAGCGGGGTATAGGTTGAGCCGTTGGTCTGGTTATGGATCACCGCATGACGGTGGAAGAAGGTGCCGCGCCCCATATCCTCGCCGGAGAGACGGCATGGAATGCCTTCATCCACCAGCGTGGCGTAAGCCAGGTTTTCCGCTGCGCCCCAGTCGAAAGCCTTATTGCCCGCCGCCATTTCCGCACGGTCATTATAGATTTTCGCTACGCGCGACTGCATTTCGACGCTTTCCGGCACCTGACTGATACGTTTAGCCAGTTCCTGCAGACGCTTCAGGTCCATGGTATCCGGCCAGGCTTCATCCCAGTCATGATTCAGATACGGTGACCAGGTGAAGGAGTGCAGGCTCATTGGACGCCATTCTGGCACCACGCATTCGCCCGCATCGAGCGCATCGCGGTACAGGTTGACCATTTCCGTGGCATCTTCCAGGCTGGCGATCTTTTCATCTTCCAGCGTGTCAGCATACAACTTGCGTGGCGTTGGGTGCTTTTTGATCTTCTGGTACATAATCGGCTGGGTGGCGCTTGGCTCATCAGCTTCGTTATGACCGTGACGACGGTAGCAAACCAGATCGATAAACACGTCACGTTTGAAGGTGTTACGGAAATCCAACGCCAGACGGGTAACAAACGCCACCGCTTCAGGATCGTCAGCATTAACGTGGAAAATCGGCGCCAGCACCATTTTACCGATATCGGTGCAGTACTGGGTCGAGCGGGCATCTTTCGGATTGGAAGTGGTAAAACCGACCTGGTTATTGATCACGATACGCACGGTACCGCCCACTTCATAACCGCGCGCCTGCGACATGTTCAGGGTTTCCTGAACCACGCCCTGGCCGGTTACCGCCGCATCACCGTGGATGGTGATCGGCAACACTTTATTACTGCCTGGCTCATCGAGACGATCAAGACGTGCGCGCACCGAGCCCATCACTACCGGGCTAACGATCTCCAGGTGCGACGGGTTAAACGCCAGCGCCAGATGCACCATGCCGCCTTCGGTTTCAACGTCGGACGAGAAGCCCATATGGTACTTCACGTCACCGGTGCCGAGAGTCTCTTTATGCATACCGGAGAATTCGTCGAACAGATCCTGCGGCTTTTTACCAAGCACGTTAATCAGGACGTTCAGGCGACCACGGTGCGCCATCCCCATCACCACTTCACGGGTTCCGCTCTTACCGGCATGACGAATCATTTCGTTAAGCATCGGCACCAGGGCATCGCCCCCTTCCAGTGAGAAGCGTTTTGCGCCCGGGAATTTCGCCCCGAGGTAGCGCTCCAGCCCTTCCGCAGCGGTCAGCTGTTTCAGAAAGCCTAACTTCTCTTCCGCGGTGAAACTGGCCTGACCGACGACTGATTCGATGCGCTGCTGGATCCAGCGTTTCTCTTCAGTATTGGTGATGTGCATATACTCTGCGCCGATCGAGCCGCAATAGGTCTGCTTGAGTGCCGCGTAGAGATCGGCGAGCTTCATGGTCTCTTTACCGATGGCAAACGAGCCGACGTTAAAGCTCTCCTGGAAATCCGCTTCATTCAGTTCGTGAAAGGCAGGATCGAGATCCGGGACCGATTCCTGTTGCCACAACCCCAGCGGATCAAGGTTTGCATGCTGATGTCCGCGAAAACGAAAGGCGTTAATCAGCTGCAGAACTTTAACCTGCTTGGTGTTGGTATCGGGGTCAGTCACAGAGGAGGTATAACGCGAAGCGTCTTTCGCCAGACGACGGAAATACTCACGCGTTGCCGAGTGAAATTGCTCAGGTCTAACCCCAGTGCCAGGAAGCTGCTGGAACATTGAACGCCATGCAGCATCAACAGAGTCAGGATCGGTTAGAAAATCCTCATAGAGTTGCTCTATGTAGGACTGGTTCGCGCCGGCCAGCCAGGAGGAGTCCAGCCAGGGCTTCATCGCGCTGTTCTGCATTGTGATCCCTTAAGCATTTTATGCTTTTTTTCGAGGTTTCATTTTTTGCCGGGTTAGCGGCTTGCCGTAGTACAGTTCATCGATACGAGCGCTGTGCGCTAACGGCGCCCGGCCCGTAAGGGAACCTTTAAAAACGGTTGCAGATTACGCAAGCGTTTTTAATGGCTTCCTGCATATCCGGGAACCCTGAGGTTCCCGGATAGGTCATTGCTAAGCGCTTCTCTGCAGCAACATCGACTTAATATGGCCGATGGCGCGCGTCGGGTTTAGTCCCTTCGGACAGACGCTCACACAGTTCATAATGCTGTGACAGCGGAATACGCTGAAAGCATCGTTTAAATCGTCGAGACGCGCATTGGTTTCCGTATCACGGCTGTCAATCAGGAAACGGTACGCTGCCAGTAACCCTGCCGGACCGATAAACTTATCCGGATTCCACCAGAAGGACGGGCATGAAGTTGAACAGCAGGCGCAGAGAATACACTCGTACAGGCCATCCAGTTTTTCACGCTGTTCCGGTTCCTGCAGATGTTCGCGGGCCGGCGGATTCTCTCCATTATTCAACAGGTAAGGTTTAATCTTCTCATATTGAGTGTAGAACTGGCTCATGTCTACCACCAGATCGCGAATAACAGGCAATCCCGGCAGCGGACGAATAACAATTTTCTGCCTGCCGTTGCCCAGCGCCGAGATCGGCGTGATACAGGCCAGACCATTTTTGCCATTCATATTCAGACCGTCGGAGCCGCACACCCCTTCACGGCAGGAGCGACGGAACGCCAGCGTCGGATCTTTTTCCTTCAGACGCAGCAGGGCATCCAGCAGCATCATGTCGCGCCCTTCCTCACTCTCCAGGGTGTACTCCTGCATGCGCGGAGCATCGTCAACATCCGGGTTGTAACGATAAATAGAAAATTCGAGTCTCATCGTCTTATCTCCGCAAACTAGTAAGTACGCGCTTTCGGCGGGAATGCCGCGCGCAGCTTCGGCTGCATGTTCACCTCACGGCGCGTCATGCTTTCGCTTTGCGGCAAATACAAGCTGTGACACAACCAGTTCGCATCGTCACGATCCGGGAAGTCGAAACGGCTATGGGCGCCGCGACTTTCGGTGCGGAAGTTAGCGGATACCGCAGTGGCATACGCCGTCTCCATCAGGTTATCCAGTTCCAGACACTCAACACGCTGGGTGTTGAAGTCGCTGGAACGGTCATCCAGACGTGCATTTTTCAGCCGCTCGCGCAGGACTTTCAGCTCTTCCAGTCCTTTCGCCATCGCATCGCCTTCGCGGAACACCGAGAAGTTATTCTGCATACAGGCCTGTAGCGCTTTGCGCAGCTCTACCGGATCTTCGCCGGTAACGTTGTTATTCCAGCGGTTAAGGCGCGCCAGGGAAGCGTCGATATCGGCTTCGCTGGCGGCGCGCAGTTCACCCTGCTGTTGAATCGACTCCTGCAGATGCAGACCGGCCGCGCGGCCAAACACCACCAGGTCGAGCAGCGAGTTACCGCCAAGACGGTTGGCGCCATGTACGGATACGCAGGCAATTTCACCCACCGCAAACAGCCCCGGCACCACCACATCTTCACCCTGTTCATTTACCGTCAACGCCTGACCGGTGACGCGGGTTGGAATGCCGCCCATCATATAGTGGCAGGTCGGGATCACCGGAATTGGCTCTTTTACCGGGTCGACGTGCGCAAAGGTGCGCGACAGCTCCAGAATGCCCGGCAGACGGGATTCCAGTACGTCTTTACCTAAGTGATCGAGCTTCAGTTTGGCGTGCGGCCCCCAGGGACCATCGCAGCCACGGCCTTCACGGATTTCGATCATTATCGAACGCGCCACGACGTCACGGCCGGCAAGGTCTTTGGCATTCGGCGCATAACGCTCCATAAAGCGCTCGCCATGTTTATTCAGCAGATAGCCGCCTTCACCACGGCAGCCTTCGGTGACCAGTACCCCGGCACCGGCGATACCGGTGGGGTGGAACTGCCACATTTCCATATCCTGCACCGGCACGCCGGCGCGCAGCGCCATACCGACGCCGTCGCCGGTGTTGATATGGGCATTGGTGGTGGACTGATAGATACGACCAGCCCCGCCGGTAGCCAGCACGGTGGCACTGGCTTTAAAGTAGACCACTTCGCCATCTTCGATATTTAGCGCGGTACAACCGACCACGGCGCCATCGGCATTTTTCACCAGATCCAGCGCATACCATTCGGAGAAGATGGTGGTTTTGTTTTTCAGGTTCTGCTGATACAGGGTATGCAGCAGGGCGTGACCGGTACGGTCAGCGGCCGCGGCAGTACGCGCCGCCTGCTCGCCGCCGAAGTTCAGTGACTGGCCGCCGAACGGGCGCTGATAGATGCGGCCATCGTCAAGACGTGAAAACGGCAGGCCCATATGTTCCAGTTCCAGAATCGCTTCCGGTCCGGTACTACACATATATTCAATCGCGTCCTGGTCGCCGATATAGTCGGAACCTTTGACGGTATCGTACATATGCCATTCCCAGTTATCTTCGTGGCTGTTTCCCAGCGCAACGGTGATGCCGCCCTGAGCGGAAACGGTATGGGAACGAGTAGGAAAAACTTTTGATAACAGGGCACAGGTCTGGCCCGATTGGGAAATCTGCAGCGCGGCACGCATGCCTGCACCACCGGCGCCGATAACCACGGCGTCAAATTCTCTGACTGGCAATTTCATTAAGCACCCCATACCACAACAGTTCCATAAAATGCGTAGACCAACAGCGCAATCACCACCACCAGTTGCAACATCAGTCGCAAGCCGACGGGTTTTACATAGTCAGTCAGCACCTGCCACATACCGATCCAGCCATGAACCAGTATCGACAAAAGCGTCAGGAGCGTGAACACTTTGGTAAAGGAGGAGGCAAAAAAACCACGCCAGATATCGTAGGTCAGGGTATCTGACACCACGAGGAAACCGAGGATATAGAGCACATAGAGTGTAATAACCATGGCCGCAGCACGTAATAGCAGCCAGTCATGTACGCCGTTGCGCCCCAGTGCAGAAGCATTGCTTACCATACGAGGACTCCAGCCAGAATTGAAAGCACGACGGTGAGGCCAAAAGTTATCTGAGCGGAGCGCGTACCAATTTGTAGCGTTTCACCAAGGTAACCAAAATCCATCAGCATATGGCGAATGCCACCGGCAATATGATAAGCCAGCGCAGTAAGAATGCCCCAGACGATGAATTTGACAAAAAAGCTATCCATGACGGCGGATGCCTGCAGGAAGCCTTCGGGTGATGAGAGAGAGAGACCAAGTAGCCAGAGCAGAATGCCGACCGCCACAAAAGTGATCACGCCGGAGACGCGGTGGAGAATGGACGCTATCGCAGTAATAGGAAAGCGGATCGTTGCAAGATCCAAATTGACAGGTCTTTGTTTTTTCACGTTTTTGCCCACACAGCTTTTCTTATTTTGCTTCCTCCGGTCCTGAAGGGGTGTCAGACAGCGTTAAAATCGAAAGCACAGCGCCAGGCACTTAAACTGCAACGTCCAGTGTCAAAACGACGCGTATGAAACGCTGGGTGGCTCCTACTGCAGGGTATTCCGGAGACCTGGCCGAAGTATAGGTGGTTCACATTCTTATTACAATTATCCCACAATCTCTTTGTGAACATTTAAGTTGAACAGTGATCGGCCTCACGATTTTCACAATTTATACAAATTCAATTATCTGATTTGACAAAACTTCAACATTTCTGTTACAAACGAAGAATCGAAAATTCTATGATGCACAAAAGTTATGGGGATACACTTTCCCCTAAGCGTAAGTTATGTAACATTGATTGGGTGAGCCGCCCAAAAGCATCAGGTAAATGGTTACGAAAATAATGACTAGACCCGATCTTTAACAACCGTGTAACGCAGCGTGTCATGCCTGCTGGATCCTCGCTTGTAAGCGCCCATCGCTCTGTACCCTGCAAGATATACCATGCCACAGAGTCGATAGACTGCATCTCTTCGCAAGCAATCCGGGTATGATGGCCACTCAAGGTGTCAAAGATCCCTACAAATAAGGCGCTAAGGAGACTGTAAATGGCTGATAAAAAAGCAACGCTGACCGTGGAAGGCGAAGCTCCTATTGAGCTAAACGTGCTGCATGGTACGCTTGGCGAAGACGAAATTGACATCCGAGCCCTCGGTTCTCATGGTCTGTTTACGTTTGACCCGGGTTTTACCTCTACTGCGTCCTGCGAATCCAAAATTACCTATATCGACGGTGATGAAGGTATTCTGCTGCACCGCGGTTTTCCCATCGACCAACTCGCTCTGCACTCTAACTATCTGGAAGTGTGCTACATCCTGCTGAACGGCGAAGCGCCGACGCAGGCTCAGTTTGACGAATTCCGTACCATCGTCACCCGCCATACCATGATTCATGAGCAGATTAACCGTCTGTTTATGGGCTTCCGCCGCGACTCGCATCCGATGGCCGTCATGTGCGGTGTTACCGGGGCGCTGGCTGCTTTTTACCATGATTCACTGGATGTAAACATTGAACGCCATCGCGAAATAGCAGCATTCCGTCTGCTGTCGAAAATGCCGACGGTAGCGGCGATGTGTTACAAATACTCGATCGGCCAGCCGTTTATCTATCCACGTAACGACCTCTCTTACGCGGGTAACTTCCTGAATATGATGTTTGCCACCCCGTGTGAAGATTACGTGGTAAACCCGGTGCTGGAACGCGCCATGGACCGTATTCTGGTGCTGCATGCCGATCACGAGCAGAACGCCTCCACGTCAACCGTGCGTACCGCCGGTTCCTCTGGCGCTAACCCATTTGCCTGTATCGCGGCGGGCATTGCCTCGCTGTGGGGACCGGCGCACGGCGGCGCGAACGAAGCCTGTCTGCGCATGCTGGAAGAGATTAGCAGCGTCGATCATATTCCGGAGTTTGTAAAACGGGCGAAAGACAAAAACGACTCTTTCCGTCTGATGGGCTTCGGCCATCGCGTTTACAAAAACTACGATCCTCGTGCCACCGTCATGCGTGAGACCTGCCATGAAGTGCTCAACGAGCTGGGTATGAAAGATGACCTGCTGGAAGTGGCGATGGAACTGGAACATATCGCGCTGAACGACCCGTACTTTATTGAGCGTAAACTCTATCCGAACGTCGATTTCTACTCCGGGATCATCCTGAAAGCGATGGGAATTCCGTCGTCGATGTTTACGGTAATTTTCGCCATGGCACGTACCGTCGGCTGGATTGCGCACTGGAAAGAGATGCATGATGACGGCATTAAAATTGCCCGTCCGCGCCAGCTGTATACCGGCTATGATAAACGTGAATTTAACTCGCAACTCAAACCGGCGAAGTAATCCGGGGTAATCGCGGGGGCGGCGCCAGTGCCGCCCCTTACACCAGCGCCGGGGTTAAGAACAGCGTCTCGCACTGGCGCGCAATATCCCATAGTTTCTGACGAATCACCTGTTTCAGCTGCAGCGCAGACTGCGACTGTGGTCGATCGCGGCGGCTAATCAACATCACCTCAAATGGCAGCGGCTGCGCAATGGGCAGTATCTTCAGCTGCCCGACATAGCGACAGGCGGTAAACAGGTCAACAACGCCGACACCACCGCCCGCCAGCGTCATATCCGCAATTACCGAATAGGTTTTAATCGACAGCGATACCGCCGGTTGCAGCGCTTTATCACGCAGCGCACGGTGCAGAACGCGGCCCAGCGGGTCCTGAGTCTGCATCATCAGCAGATTATTCTGGCACAACCACTGCAGGGTCACCGGTCCGTTTTGCCGGCTGTTCAGGGGCAACAGCGCCACCATTGACGACTGGAATAGCGGCTCCGCCAGTAATTCACCCGGTACCTGCTGACCAAACGCCAGCGCGAAATCCAGCTCGTCGTTAAGAATACTCTGACACAGGGCGCCAAAATGCTCGGTAACCAGCTCAACGTTCACCGAAGCGGCCTGCTGATGATAGGCGACCAGCGCCGGCGCCAGTACCATCTGTCCAAAAGCGTGCGCGGCGCCAAGGCGCACGGTTTGCCCTTCCCCGCTGCGTAACTGTTCGGTCAGCAGATTAATCGCCTGCAGACGCTGACAGATCTCATCCACCTCCGGCAACAGCCGGCGCCCTTCCGCCGTCACCACCATGCCCTGCGCCCGACGTTCGAACAGGGCAAAGCCCAGTTGCTGCTCGGCGTGATTCAGCACGCGGCTGACATTCGGTTGCGACACATTTAACAACCGTGCGGCGCCACTGATGGTACCGGTTTGCACGATGGCCTGAAAAACTTCGATATGACGCAAACGCATAACCTGACGGCCTGTTTAGCTTATTCCATAGCTCAGTAATGCAAGGATGATGCCATGACAGCCGTTATGCGCCCCAGGTGGCTTCCAGCACCCGGATCCAGTTGCGATAACAGATCTTCTCCAACAGCGCCCGATCATAACCACGGCTCGCCAGCGCGCGCACCAACAGCGGCAGACCAGCCACATCTTTCATATCAAGCGGAATGGTGGTGCCGTCGAAATCGGAACCAAAGCCAACGCCCTCTTCCCCGACCTTTTCCAGCAGATAGTCAACGTGACGCACAATTTCATCGACGGTGGCATCAGGATTCTTTTTGCCATCAGCGCGCAGGAACATGGTGCCAAAATTCACCCCGACAAAGCCGTTGCGCTCGCGGATGGCGGCCAGTTGCTTATCGGTCAGATTGCGCGACTGCGCGCAGAGCGCATGGGCATTGGAGTGGCTGGCGACCAGCGGCGCATCCGAAACCTGCGCGGTTTGCCAGAAACCTTTCTCATCCATATGCGACAAATCCACCATGATGCGCAGCTGGTTACAGGCGCGAACCAGCCGCAGTCCGGCTTCGGTCAGGCCGGCGCCAGTATCGGGTGAGGAAGGAAAACGGAACGGTACGCCCTCGCCAAAAATATTTGGCCGGCTCCACAGTGGTCCCAGCGTACGCAGTCCGGCAGCATACAAAATATCCAGCAGATCCAGATCGGCATCCAGCGCTTCTGCACCTTCAAGGTGCATTACCATCGCCAGGATCTGGTTATCAATGCAGTAACGAATATCTGACGCCGTGCGGCAAATTTTGGCCTGGCCGGCAGAATTTTTTTCGATGCGAATTAAGGTATTTAGCAGCGAAAAAGTGATCTCCCGGGCCTCGCTAATTGATGGCGTTTCAGGCACATCGGTGAAGTTTAGCTTCCCTGGCATACTTCTTGCCTTAACTCCCCCCGTAGGAACATAAGTCGCAAACAGACCGCCAGCCATACCGCCCTGCCTGATACGCGGTAAATCCATCTGCCCCGCAGCAGGTCCGTGAAGAAAAGTGCCAACCGGATCTGCCGCGTGGGAGCGCCACAGGCGCAGCAGCACATCATTGTGACCGTCGAAAACCGGCACAAGGTCGGCAGCAGAGAATAGCGTATCAGACATGGATATGAAGTCCTGTAAACGGATTAGCGGTAGCAGAAGAATGCGTCATGAACGCGCAGGTGCACTAAAAAAGTGCAACTTGCGCCGCCAGAGAAAACAAGTTCCTCCTGACATTATTAATCACCGCCTTCTGACTGATGTCAAGGCAAAAAGAGCGCATAAATTTAAAATTAATATTAAATATCAATAAGTTGGAGAGACCATGGTTACCAGAAGACGTTTTCTTGCAGGATGCACAGCGGTTCCTTTTCTTTCGTATCTCAGCCTGAATAGCAGCAGCGCATTTGCCGCCACGCCCGCCAGTATGCTGGTGATCGCCATGCAGATCGACAATATGACCAGCCTTGATCCGGCAGAAAGTTTTGAGGCAATCGGTTCTGAAGTGACCGGCAACCTTTACCAGCGACTGGTGATGCCAGACCCGGAAAAACCGAGTGAAATTAAAGGTGAACTGGCGCAGAGCTGGGAAGTCAGCGCGGATGGCAAAACCTTTACCTTCCATCTTGATCCCAACGTGAAATTCTCCGATGGCAGCGCCATGACCGCCGAAGACGCGGCCTTCTCGCTGCAGCGCGTAGTGAAACTGGATAAAAGCCCGGCGTTTATCATCAACCAGTTTGGTTTTACCAAAGATAACGTTGAACAGATGATTGTGGCAAAAGATGCCAAAACGCTGGTACTGAACCTCGCCGAACCGGCCGCAGAAACGTTCCTGCTCTATTGCCTGTCGGCGCCGGTAGGCAGCGTCGTACAGAAAAAAGCCGCGCTGGCCAATCAGCAGGCCAACGATCTGGGCAATGGCTGGATGAAACAGCAGAGCGCCGGTTCCGGTCCGTTCACCCTGCGCGCGTGGAAAGCCAGCGAAAGCATTATTCTGGAGAAAAACCCGCACCATCCGTCGAAAACCGCCACCAAACGCGTGATTATCAAGCATATCGTCGATCCGTCAGCCCAGCTGCTGATGCTGCAGAAAGGCGATGTGGACATCGCGCGCGATCTGACCACCGAACAGCTGAAACCGCTGCAAAATGACAAAAACTTCAACCTCTATAAAGCCGATGTCTCCACCATTATGCTGATGTCGTGCAATACCACCAATGAGCATCTGAGCAAGCCGCAGGTCTGGCAGGCGCTGAAATGGGCGGTGGACTACAACAGCATCCAGCAAAATATTCTGCCGCTGACCCACCAGGTGCATCAGAGCTTCCTGCCCTCCGGCTTCCCGGCGGCGCTGGACGATCAGCCGTTTAAAGTGGACGTGGCAAAAGCCAAAGCGCTGCTGGCGGAAGCGGGCTACCCGGATGGTTTTGACATCACCCTCGATCACTATTCGGCGCAGCCTTACCCGGATATTGCCCAGGCGCTGCAAACACAGCTGGGGGCCATTGGCATTAAAGTGTCGCTGATCTCGTCGGAAAACCGTCAGGTACTGACCAAAATGCGGGCGCGTTCCCACCAGCTGGCGCTGACCGCCTGGGGCGCGGACTATTTTGATCCGAACTCGAATACCGAAGCCTTCTGCGTCAATACCGATAACAGCGCTGGCGCGCGTAACCGTACCCTCGCCTGGCGTTGCGGCTGGTCTGACGATGCGTTTAACCAGATGACCGTGGCGGCGCTGCATGAAGCGGACCCGGCGAAACGTATCGCCCGCTATGAACAGATTCAGCGCGAACATCGCGAGAAGAGCCCGTTTATTGAAATGATGCAGGATGTGAAAAACCTCGCCTGTGGTAAAAATATTACCGGCGTACATCTGACTGTCCTGCGCGACAGCCCGTATGAACAGGTGAAAAAAGCGTAATGTCGTCGTTGAAACGTTTACTCAGCACGCTGAGCAGTCTGGTGCTGACGCTGTTCGGTTTGTCGGTGTTAACGTTCTTTATCGGTCGGGTAATGCCGACCGATCCAGTACTGGCCGCGGTGGGTGATAACGCACCGCAGTCGGTCGTAGAACGTGTCAGACAAGAAATGGGGCTCGATCAGCCCCTGTACGTGCAGTTTGGCCACTACCTGAATCAACTGTTGCATGGCGACTTAGGTCGCTCAGTGCTCACCCATAACGAAGTGACCACCGATATTGCCCGCTTCTTCCCGGCAACGCTGGAACTGGCGACCGCGGCGATTATTATTGCCGCGATCATCGGCATTCCGCTTGGCGTCTGGGCGGCAGTCCGTCAGGGCAAGCTCCTCGATCAGATTATCCGCGTTGTCTGCCTTGCCGGTCATTCGCTACCGGTGTTTGTCCTGGCGCTGCTTAGTCTGCTGATTTTCTATGCGGTGCTGGGCATTGCTCCGGGACCGGGGCGTCAGGACATTATCTTCCAGGATATGGTGCCGCAGGTCAGCGGATTACTGACTGTCGATTCCCTGCTGGCCGGGGACTATGACGCTTTTCGCGATGCGCTGGCGCATATGGCGCAGCCGGTGCTGATCCTCGCGTATTTCAGCATGGCTTATATCACGCGTATGACGCGCACCTTTATGCTTAACGCCCTGAGCGGTGAATTTATCATCACCGCCCGCGCCAAAGGACTGTCATCACGGCGGGTGATCTGGCGCCACGCCTTCCCTACCGTGGCGGTGCAGCTGGTGACGGTACTGGCGCTGACCTACGCCGGGTTACTGGAAGGTGCTGTGGTCACCGAGAACGTTTTTGCCTGGCCGGGGCTGGGCCAGTACCTGACCACCTCGCTGATGAATGCTGATATGAATCCGGTGGTTGGCGCTACCCTGCTGGTCGGGGCCACCTATGTGCTGCTGAACCAGCTCGCCGACCTCCTCTACCGACTTTGGGATCCGCGCGTAAAATGAAACCCTTAACCTTATGGTTGCTCGATGAAACACCCACCACGCGCCGTCAGGCAGTCTGGGGGCGACGCTACCGTTTGTGGCTCGGCCTGCGCGATAATCCGCTGGCTATGTCCGGCCTGATCGTTATCCTGCTGGTGCTACTGTTGTCGCTGCTGGCCCCGCTACTGACGTCCTATAGCGCAGGCAGCCAGGATTTGACCAACCGCCTTGCCGCGCCGTCGCTGCAGCACTGGCTGGGCACCGATGAACTGGGGCGCGATGTCTGGACCCGCATTATCTATGGCGGCCGCACTACGCTGGGAATGGTGATCACCGTGGTGCTGCTTACCGCGCCGCTGGGCCTGCTCATTGGCTGTATCGCCGGTTATGCCGGCGGTATTTTAGACAAAGCATTAATGCGTCTGACCGACATTTTTCTCGCCTTCCCGCGACTGATTCTGGCGCTGGCCTTTGTTGCCGCACTGAAACCTGGCGTGGAGAGTGCGATTCTGGCGATTGCCCTCACCGCATGGCCGCCGTACGCCCGTCTGGCGCGCGCGGAAACCCTGCAGTTCCGTAACAGTGATTTTATCGCCGCCTGCCGTGTGACCGGCGCTTCACCGCTGCGCATTATTTTGCGCCATGTGATGCCGCTCTGTGTGCCCAGCCTGATTGTGCGTGTGACGCTGGATATGAGCTCAATTATTATCACCGCCGCCAGTCTCGGTTTCCTCGGCATGGGTGCACAGCCGCCGTCACCGGAATGGGGCACAATGATTGCCACCGCCCGTCGCTTCCTGTTTAGCGAATGGTGGGTGCCGCTGATGCCCTGTATCGCTATTTTCCTCACGTCACTGGCGTTCAACTTCCTCGGCGATGGCCTGCGGGACGTCCTCGATCCTAAGGAGCGCTAGATGCTGGTCGAAATTGAAAACCTGCGCATTACCTTTACCAGTCGCAGCGAAAGTTTTGCCGCGGTGCGCGGCGTGTCGCTGAGCATCGGCAAAGAGAAGTTTGCCATTGTCGGCGAAAGCGGCTCCGGCAAATCCCTGACCGCACGCAGCCTGATGCAGCTGTTACCCGGCAATGCGCAGATTGAAGCCGACAAGCTGAGCTTTGACGGCATCGATCTGCGCGGCGCCAGCGAAAAAACCCTGCGTAAAATCCGCGGGAAACGCGTCGGCTTTATCCTGCAGGATCCGAAATATTCACTGAATCCGGTGATGACCATCGGCCAGCAGATTGCCGAAGCCTGGCGCGAACACAAAGGCGGCAGCAAAAAAGCGGCGATGGAGGCAGCGATTGATCTGTTGCAACAGGTGAAAATCCACGACCCGCAACAGGTGGCGCAGCGTTATCCCCATGAAGTCTCCGGTGGGATGGGACAACGGGTGATGATCGCCATGATGCTGGCGCCGGATCCGGAACTGCTGATTGCCGATGAACCGACCAGCGCGCTGGATGCCACCGTACAGGCGGAAATCCTTAAGTTAATTGATGAGCTGGTTTCACAGCGCGGCATGGGCCTGATTTTGATCAGTCACGATTTGCCGCTGGTTTCCCATTTTTGCGATCGCGTGGCGGTGATGTATGCCGGGCGCATTGTCGAGATGCTGGAAGCAGGACAGCTGCAGCAGGCGCAACATCCCTATACCCGGGGTTTACTCGCCTGTCTGCCATCGCTGCGTCATCCGCGCGAACGGCTGGCGGTAATGAAGCGTGAAGCCGCATGGCGGGATTAATGCCGCCCCTGCATTGGGCTCAGGACAAAACACAATGATTAATATCGATAATTTACGTATCGCTTTTGGCAGCCATCAAGTGGTGAAAGGCGTCAGTTTTCAGGTGGGCAATGGCGACAGCTTCGGTATCGTCGGCGAAAGTGGTTCAGGTAAATCCACTATTCTGCGGGTACTCGCCGGGCTGAACAACGAATGGCAGGGCCGGGTAGAATTTGGCGGCGCGCAGCTAACGGCACAGCGCGGCCGCAGCTTCTTCCGTCAGGTGCAAATGGTGTTTCAGGATCCGTATGGCTCGCTGCATCCGCGGCAGACTATCGATCGCATTCTGCAGGAGCCACTGCTGGTGCATCGTCTCGATCGCGCCGAACAGCGTATCGCCAAAGCGCTGCAGGAGGTGGGGCTGCCTGCCAGCGTGCGCTTTCGCTATCCGCACCAGCTTTCCGGCGGCCAGCGTCAGCGTGTGGCGATTGCCCGCGCCATGATTGCCGAGCCGGAAGTGTTATTGCTGGACGAGCCGACTTCGGCGCTGGACGTCTCAGTACAGGCAGAGATCCTTAATTTGCTCAGCGACTTGCGTGAAGAACGCCAGCTTACCTATATTATGGTGACGCACAATCTGGCGGTAGTGACCCATCTTTGCCAGCGTATTGGCGTGATGCAACAGGGTCAGATGGTCGAACAGCTGAGTTCGGAGGATCTGCGCGCACGTCGCATTCAGCACCCGCATACTGCCGAACTGTTTGATTTAAGCATCACCCTTGAGGAACCCGCATGAAGCTTAACTGGCAGCAAGCCAGCGATGTCGCCGCCCGGCTGGCATCCGGCTGGGATCGACCCGGCGAACCAGGCGGTGCGATCACCCTGTTTGATGCAGAGATGATCCACGCCAGTCATAGTGGCGGTCTTGCCGACCTGGCGCAGCAAACGCCGTTCAGTAGTGACAGCGTGGTACGTTTCGCCTCGGTAACCAAACACCTGTTTGCCGCGATGGTCAGCGGCCCGGCCAGCCAGTGGCTGAAGCTGCCGGACCGCCTGGGGCAACATCTGCCGCAACTGAATGGCGACGCGGGGAACGTCACGGTCGGACAGGCGCTGGATATGACCGCCGGTCTGCCTGATGTGCGTGAGACCCTGTCGCTGCTCGGCCTGTCGGTATATAACGCCACCAGCGCCGCCTCACTGCTCGATTTTGTCGCCGGTAACGGCGAGCTGAGTTACCCCTGCGGCAGTGAAGTCTGTTACTCCAACACCGGCTATCGTCTGGTGGAAGAGGCGCTGAAAGCCAAAGGCATACTGTTTAACGACCTGTTGCAACAGCATATTTGTCAGCCGCTGGATATCCGCCTGATTGCGGCGGAAAGCTGGTTTGATATTGTGCCGGGCCTGGTGCCGGGTTACTGGCGTCAGGGCAACCAGTGGCAGCTGGCCAGCGCCGGGCTACATCTTTCCGCTTCCGGCAGCGTGACCGGCAGCGTAAGCCATCTCAGCCGCTGGCTGCAGACTTTGCTGGCGGATCGGGGGCCGGGCGCCGGTGTGCTGGCCCGTTTAGCTGCTCCGCGCTATCTGCGTGACGGACGCGAAACCGGCTATGGCCTTGGCGTGGCGCATTCACGTATTGGCGCCCATCGTCTGGTGGGCCATGGTGGTTCACATGCCGGTTATAAAACCTATTTTCTGCTGCATCCTGAGCTGAAGGTTGGTCTGGCGCTGGTTGCCAACCGCGAAGATGTCACCACCTTTGAGAATGCGTTAAATATCATGGCGGCGCTGCTGGGTGAATCCCTGCCGGAGAAAGGTCATGATCTGCAACCCGGCCTGTACGCGGCGGAAAACGGCAGCGACTGGCTGGAGATTAACGGCGTAACCGCCAGCTGGCTGGGTGCAGGTGAAACGCTGTATCGCAGCGAGGTGCCGGGTGAAGCAGTTTCCCTCTCCTCCACTTTCCCGATGCGTCTGAAGCACGACGCGGAGGCGATTGTCGGTGAAATCGGTCTGGCGGCGCGGCGCTTTGTGCCGGTCATCGCCGATAACAGTATCGATCGGCTACAGGGTCGCTGGCAGCTGGCAGCCAGCCGCAGCGTGATCGATATCGCCGGTGATCGTTTGCTGATGGGGATTGGCCCGGCATCAATTACCGCCACGCTGGTCTCGCTGGGACAAGATCGGGTGCTGGCGACGTCGCAGGATGGCCCCTGGGAAAAGCGCTTTGTGATCCAGCGCGAAGAGGATGGTATTCGTCTGCTGCTGAATCGCAGCCGGATAGTGAAGTACCGCCGTTAATCGGGCGGCAACGCCTGCCTGACAGTCAGTAAGCAGGCGTTACTGATGGCAGAAAGGTGTCTGAAGCGCAATAGTCCGGCAACTGGCTGTGTGAGGCGGGGTTTAAGACCGGTCAGGCGGTGACGGTCAGGGTTGAGGCGGGTTGTTTGATCCTGGCGGCAGGCGGCTGAAGGTAAAAAGCCGGAAGGATCGTTGGGGTCGCTTCCGGCTTTACCCGTGCCGCGCAGGGACGAGGTTTCACGCAGCAGTTTGCCCCAGGCGCTGTTGTGTCCTTCACAGCGCAGACCGCCTTCCGCATCGGTCAGCCGCTCCGGCACGCCGTTCACCTGGTTGTGAAACCAGGTCCCGCACCCCGTCAATACGCGCCAGCGGCTCATAATTTATAGCTGAAAATTCAAATGTGAGAAAAAATGCTCAGTTCACTCCTGGCTCTTGCTATTTTACAATTTACATTAGTCCCAGCGTTCATCTATATAAGGACTAATTGACTCAATAGTTAGAAACTCGGACTCACAATAAATTTCAAAGTGTTCATTTTTGATTGCAACTGTTGCTGTTCCAGGTAAAGAATTTACTTGCGGATCACAGAAAAAAACACTCTTCCCCCCTCACATTTAAAGTTTCTTACCCCATCAAACCCCAGCACCAAATTAATTGCACTATAGCCACATCCATCCCATTTTTTTGGGTGTTTCTTCGGAAGCCCTTTTATATTGAAAGAGAACTTTACTGAAGAATGACCATAAAATGAAAAACCAGTCAATTCTGCATTGCATATGTCTAACCCTCCATCAAACATATGGGTTATTTTTTCTTTATGCAGAGCATTATCAAACCACATATCAATACCTTATTAAAAATTGTAATGCCCATGAGTGCCAAAAACACTCCCTGTAATCGAAATATTCCCTGTTCCCTGTTCCCTGTTCCCTGTTCCCTGTTCCCTGTTCCCTGTTCCCGGTTCTAACGGTCTTACGTTAAAGTAGGGTTCGGCTCCATGTAAAGAGATTGCTTTAGAATGTCCTAAGCTATGTTCCTGAATAATGACGGTTGAACCATTTCTTTCTTTGTAATGGTATTGCCGGGTTTCTAAAGGAATACCATTTTTATCGCGCACAAAATTATCATATCCATCACCTAATTTAGCACGGCTTATCTCAAAAGGATGCTGACTATTGGGTATTCCAGCATCACGTTTAGCCTGTCTGAACGCATCCCTCCGACTGACGCCTTCATAGGTCGTTTTCTTGTTTGGTGAACATTTTGTTAATCCAGGCGGATCGATCCAGCTCAGCGCATTCGGCGCATAAGCATACAGATTCAGCCCACCCGCCAGCCCGATCGGGTCATCGGGATGATTCCGGTGCCATCGTACTTTTTAGCGGCTTTAACTGACTGATGTTGCTGGCTTTTCAGTGGCGCGCATCGCCATATTTGACATATCATTAACACTAAGTTCCCGACGCGCACTTTTGCACCGCACACGCTACCGCCCCGCCGTGACCTTCCCTGTCTGCCCTGCCACATGATAACAGCGGCGTCAGCCGCTGCCATTCGTTGCCTGAGCTTTATCCCGCCAAGATAATCTCGGAACCTTAAGAGAAGCGCATGTTGGGTGGTGGAGTGGACAAAATTTATGTTGATTTACGGACTTATATCAGTGTTACCGACACTAAGCACGCTTGAAACTCAGAGCGGGACATTTCCAAAACGGAACGGCGCTGCATTGTGAGATACAGGCCGCAAAGAGGCGATCACAACACACCGGCACTGAACCTGTACGGTAAGTGGCTGCGTGAGGCAGGGTTTGAGACGGGCAGCACGGTGACCGTCAGGGTTGAGGCGAGCTGTCTGATCCTGATTACCGGCGGCTAATAAAAAAGCCGGAAGGATCTCGGGGATCGCTTCCGGCTTTTTATTATTTATGGCATTCGCATGACACATTCCCTCAGACGTTTAAGCAGTTCTGGATCATTGAGGCAATCAACCGGCTTAACACCCTCTAATGCCGGGACTTCGCGTTCTATCCACCATAAGCCCTCTTTCAGGCCTCTTTTTCCATAGATAATAATTGCTAAATCTAAATGACCTTCAAGCTTTTCAGCAAGCAAACGAGCGTTATCATCTAAATAATCCTCAGCATAAAAATCTGCGTAACTTTTCCATTTTTCGTCGCCAGCGTAATGATGTTCTAAAGAAGACATATCTAGAATCCAAAAAATGATATTAGGTTAGAACCTGTAGAATTTCTTGCTGATGGTGCAAGTATGCCGTCATACCCTTGCGCTTTCGCCCAGCTTCCAATTTGGTGAGTGACGTCGTATGAATTACCAGTGATATCTTTCAACGAAACACCTAATTTATCCCTCACACCAGAATTAGTGAGATCCAGAACATTGTTTAACTGCACTTTCTTACTAATTAACACTCGGCTTGATAAATCTACATTCCAGTGAGTTACTTCAGACAGCGCAGTTTTACTTGAATTTGCGCCATATACCCCACCCAAGCCTTCATCTGTATACCTATGCGATGCTTTAATATTCCACTTATGAGTTGTCCATGTCGTGCTCATCCGGTCAGGTTCTTCAAACCGATAAACCGTCCGATTAACTTTCCTGCCTTTAGGGGCACTTGAACATTTCAGACCCAGTGGATCGATCCAGCTAAGCGGGTTAGGAGCGTAACTGTAGAGATTCAGACCACCATTTAACCCAATCGGGTCCGGCTGGGTAAACCGCCCGGTCACCGGGTCATAATAACGGAAAAGATTGTAGTGCAGCCCGGTTTCTCTGTCCAGATACTGTCCCTGAAAGCGCAGATTCTGCGGCACCACCAGCTTAGCGGTATGGCTTTCATACAGGGTCCCGCCCCAGCTGCTGAAACGTCCCTGCCACACCACTTCACCGTGTTCGTCGGTCAGTCGTTCCGGCAAACCGTTCAGTTCGCTGTGATACCAGCGGATCTGCCGGCTGTCACCGGTGATATCCACCCGCGCCAGCGGCTCCCAGCTGCCTTCACTGTACAGATAGCGCACGCTGCGATCCGGCGTGCGGCTGCTCTGCTCGCCCACCATCTGCAGACCCTGCCAGTGGAAAGTAATCACTTCAGCGTCAGATTCTGCCTGCCCGTGGCGATACAGTATTTTATGCGTGCGCCGGCCCAGTACATCATAGCGGTACTGTACCCGCTGGTATTCCGGGTGCCCGCTCAGCCGCACTCCGGTGACCTGATGCTCCGCGTTATAACTGAAGTGCTGTTCCGGTGCGCCCTGTTCAGCCCTGCGCCACAGCAGACGACCAAAGCCATCATACTGCTGGCGCGCGCCTTTCAGCCTGCGCAGCAGGTTATGCCACACCACCTCACCGGCGGTGTCGGTACGGTTACCCGCCGGGTCGTAATAACAACGCTCTTCCAGCCCGTCTGCAATGCGGTGAGTCAGCTGCCCCGCCGCATCATAACCAAAGCGCTGCTGACTGAAGGCTGGCGCAGGATCTCCCGGTGCCAGCGACATCAGCATCTGCTGCGCCACCTGATCGAGACGATCCCACTGATAACGGCGTTCCAGCACCGCATTCCGGCGCATTACAATACGGCCTGCCGGATCGTAGCGCGTTTCCAGCGTCAGCGGCCCCTGACTGCGACTGATTTCACGATGCAGACGGTCACGGCCATAAGCGGCAATTTCAGCCTGCTGCCCGCCATGCTGCCAGTTGTGCTGCAACAGATGCCCGCTGCCGTAACGCAGGAAACTCTGCGTGCTGCCGTCCGGCCCCTGACTTTGCTGCAGATTGCCCAGCGCATCGTACTGATACTGCCAGCTGCCGCTGTGGTTCTGCTCACTCTGCAGACTGCCCAGCGCATCCGCCGTCAGGCTCAGCTGCTCATCCCACTCCGGCTCCACGGCCTGCTGCTGCGCCGCCTGCCATTCAGCCTGCGTGGTGCGCTGAATGGTGACGCTGCGCCCGGCATACTGATAGCGGGTGACACTCTCCGCGTTGCTTTTTGTCGCCAGCCGGCCCGACAGATCATATTCCAGCCGCGAAACCAGCGGCGCCTGCGGTTCACCGTTCTGCGCCAGCGGCTGCTGTGTCACCGAGGTGACCTGACCACGCGCATTATAGCCATAACTTTCCCGCCGTCCGGCGTAATCGGTCTGCGCCAGCAGGCGTTCGCCGCTGTCCCAGGCAAAATGCCAGCTGTCATTGTTCGGGTTAATCAGCCGGGTCAGGCGGCCAAAACGATCATAATCAAAACGGGTGTGATGACCCGCCGGATCGGTCTGGCAAATCACCTGTCCGCGCACGTTGCGCCGTACTCTGCGTTCGGAAAAACCGTCAGTATTCTCACCGACCAGCTGTCCGTGCATATCGTATTCGTAGCGGGTTTCGCGGTTATCCGCACGTATAATCGCCTGAATACGCCCGGCGGCGCTCCGGCGACAGGAGGTGGTGTTGCCTTCCGCATCGGTGGTACTCAGCAGCCTGCCCGTTGCGTCATACTGCGAATGGCTGCGGTAGCCTGAACAGTCCTCAGCGCTGATCATCTGGCCGCGCTGGTTCCAGCCGAAACGGCGCGTATTGCCCGCCGCATCGGTTTCGGTAATCAAATCCCCCTGCGGGTTCCATTCCAGGCGCGTAACGCCACCCAGCGGATCGGTTACCGCCACCACATCGCCCAGTGCGTTATGCTGATAACGCCAGCAGGCGCCGCCGGCCAGCACTTCCTGTTGCGGCAGTGACCAGACCGGATGCCAGACCGTCAGCCGGGCTTCCCCCAGCGGATTATGCATGGCAGTCAGATTGCCGCGCTCATCATAGTCATATTCCCAGCGCCCGCCGTCGGGAGCGGTGACCGCCTGCAGCAGCTCGCCCTGATCCGCCCACTGATAGCGCCACTCCGCGCCATACATATCTGTCCAGGCGGTAATACGATGCTGCGCATCCCACTGATGGTGGCTGCTGCCACCGGAAAGACAGGTCACCGTCGCGTTACGCGCCAGCTCATCGCTGTCAATGATCCAGCTTTCCAGCGTCTGCTGCCGGTCGTCCACCACCTGATAACCGGTCACCCGCCAGCAGCTGCCATCCGCTGCCGGTCGCCACTGGTAATTTACTGTCAGGCCGGTCACATAGCGGTGGCTGGCCAGCATATCGCTGGCGCGATCCCAGCTGAAACGTCGGGTGGTGACGTCATCAGCGTCGGTGACGCTGACCAGCTGTCCCTGCTCATTATAGCCGTAACGTACCAGCGGATAACGCTGCCCCTGAACCCGCTGATGCACCGCCGCCAGGCGGCCATGCACCGGTTCATAGCTGAGCTCTGCCACCATTGCCTCATTATCACCGGCGACAGCAATCAGCTGGCCCGCTTCATTCCAGCTCAGATGCTGGCAGTTGTCGTGACGGTCATAGATGCGGGCAATGCGCCATTCGCCCTCACGTGTCGGATCCGGTTCATACAGCTGATGCTCACCTTCACTGGTCTGTAACACCACCACGCCCTCAGACGTGCAGTAAAGCGTCAGGCCGTCCTCAGCGAACTGAATCACATCCCCCGCACGCACCGCCCCCATCTCCAGCTCGCGACCCGCCATATCCCGCCAGCGAAAATGCAGTTCCCCGCTGGCCGCACGATAGCGAATCAGCCGGCTTTCAAACGGCAGCATCCACCCCTGGCCCAGCATTCCGGTCGCCGGATTACGGCTGTGGTAAACACGCTGCCAGTAAAGCGGGATACGATCTTCCAGTACAAAATCAAGATCTTCAGCGCCGGCAAGGATCTTGGCGCCGGTGGCGATACTGACCGGATGGAGGGTTTGCACCGCACGGGCGGCAATGCCGCCTGCCGCTTCGCCCGCCGCGGCGGAAAAGATCGGGCAGGGAATACTGCGCAGCAGCCTGCGCACCATCACCCGGTCAAAAGCGCGGCCCGCCAGTTGCAGCAGCTGTTTCAGCTCACCGCCGCCAGCCATCCCGCCGATAAACCAGGCCAGAAAGTTTTTACCGCTGCGAATATCCCGGACCACAATGCTGTCGCCACCGATACGCACCCGCGGATCGTCGCCGACCTCGATTTTTGCCTCGCAGGTGCTGCGGTCGCCATTGCGCGCGGCGGGATGACCATTAATCAGTACCTTTTTAGATCCTTCGGCGAGGAAAATCCGGCTGCTGTCCCTGTGCTTTTTGCATGACACGGTATCCCTGTCGGCTGGCGTACTCTCAGGGCTGGCAGCGGCGACCATCGGCTGAGAAAGGTCTGTCCACAGCGTGCTGAAGAAGTCAGCGACATCCGCTGCGGCGGCCTGGCTGATTTTCTCCCCCAGCGCGCTGAAAAAAGCGCCCGGGCGGGCGACGGTCGCGGCGATACCCGCCGCCATGCCGACAGCAATTTCCCATGCGGAAGGCCCCTGCTCCTGTTCAGCACCGGCGGGCGCATTAAGAAAGGCATGATCGACGGTGCCGGCGGCGCGCGCCGCCAGCCTGCCCTTAATACGCACATTGCCGGAACCACTGGTGATCACCGCATCCGGTGGCCCGGTCAGACCCAGTGCGCCGATAAGGCGCTCCACCGCCCCGCCGGCGGCATTGCCCCAGCGTTCAGGAAAACCAGTAGCGATGGCGCCAATGGTCAGGCCAATTCCCAGCGCAATACCCACGCCGCCCGCCACCATGGCGGTACTGGCAAGAAAAATCCCGGCGTAGATGGCTCCTTCCACCACCCCGCTGACAAAGTCACTCAGTAGTGAGCTGTGGATCAACGGATCATCGATTCTCGCGGCGACCTTATCTGCCATCAGTCAGACTTCCGCCATACCGGGAATAAACGCCTGCCGAATCGCCTGCCAGGCCAGACGCTGCTGCGCAGTAAACTGACCCGCGGTGCTGAAGGTTAATGCCAGTAAATGATCCTGCGCCCAGGCCACCAGCAGCTGTTGTTCCACTACCACACCCTGATTTTCAAAGCGCATCGCCACCTGCTGCGCGGGTAGCGGGCCCAGCGTGCTCTCTTCGGGTAACTGCGCGCTAAACTTTTTCATCTTGCGCTTCACTTTTTGCAATTGCTGCTGCAAAAAGGCATCCATCTGATCGGCCGTTACCTGCCAGTCGCGGGTAACCACCAGCGTTGCGCATAAACCGGCAAGACGCAGGACGGTGATACTCTGATCCTGGACGACGGCGGGCAGATGCAGCGAGCCCTCAGATAAGACATATTGCACGGGCAGGTTCATTTGCTCCCCCCGGCATCTTTACTGGCGAACACCCTGCGGACTTCTGCGGCAATTTCCTCCGGCGTTGGCGCCGGCGCCGGCGCCGCGGCTGGCTGATTGATATTCAGATCGAGTGTGCCGCCGGTGTTGATTTCACCCTGCCCGGAAGCATTGATCTGGAAGTTTCTGCACTGTAATGAAATGGTGCCATTGGGGTTCATGACCAGCAGGCTGTCACCGGTGACAAAGGTGATGCCGCTGCTGGCCGCCAGCATAACGTTGCTGTTCGATTTCAATATATAGTCAGTGCCGACCAGCTCGCTGCGGGCGTATTGCGTCTGCTGGGCGTACTGGCCGCTGACTTTGCTGGCAAAGCTTTTCTCAATGCTGATGGAGTGATTACCGCCGACAGCATGGGTTTCATCATTCTTCACCCGGGTATCCATATTGCGCTCAGCCTGCAGCCACAGCTGTTCCGCACCGCGTTTATCTTCAAAACGCAGCGCATTGGCATTGTCCGCCGTGCCGTTTTTACTGCGGCTGATAAAGCCCATCTGGGTGGCGGCGGCTGGTAATGTCCACGGCGGCATACTGGCTTCGTTATACAACCGACCGGTGATAATCGGCCGATCCGGGTCACCGTTAATAAAATCGATCACCACCTCATCACCGACGCGCGGGATCTGTACGCCGCCGAAACCCTGACCGGCCCAGGCGCTGGAGACGCGCAGCCAGCAGGAGCTGGTGTCGTCGCCTTTTGCCAGCCGGTCCCAGTGGAACTTCACCTTTACCCGGCCATATTTATCCGTCCAGATAGACTCCCCCTGCGGCCCCACCACCCGCGCGGTTTGCGGGCCGCAGGTGCGCGGCCACTCGCTGCCCTGCAGCGGACGGAAGGTGACATCCGCCGGGATCACCATAAAGTTGATCTGATAAACGCGGCTGCCATCATCACCACTGGCGTAGCTGTTCTCTTCCAGTTCGTAACTGGCGCTCACCACCAGATAGTCATCACTGTCGCTGGCAAAGGGCGGATTGCTGAGCGTAAAAGTGTACCCCGGCGCCACCCCGGGGGCGTTGCCCCGCGCATCAATGCGCTGATACTGCGTCTGCCATGCCTGCTGGCGGATACGGGCATAGTATTCGCCCTGGGCATGGTGCACGAAACGCCCCGGCCATTCGTAGTAGTCAATCTGCCCCGGCGCGGTGGACGCCGGATTCTGTCGTGCCTGAAACAGCCAGGCGTTTGGCTGGCGGAAGTCGTAGTCATCAAGGCTGTAGAGACCCGGCGTCACCTGCTCGCTGATCGCCCACTGCGTAATGCCCTCTTCCCCGATGCGGCCTGCGGACGGGGTGGCGTAATAAGGGATAACCTCATAGCCGCTGAATGGCTGCCGGGATGCGGAGTCCATCAGCACCAGCGTATGCCTGTCGGCTTCATGACGGAAAAAATAGAAAATCCCTTCCAGCTCCATTAGCCGCGAAATAAAGTTATAGCTGCTCTCCTGATACTGTACGCAGTATTCCCAGCAACGATATTCGCCGGTCAGATGGTCTTCGACCGCAACGCTATATTCGCCCAGTACGGTTTTAATAATATCCGGCACCCGCTGTTGCTGAAAAATACGCTGATTGCGATCGCGCTGCAGTGGCCATAAGTCCGACTCCATACACAGGCTATATACCGTATAACGTGTCCCGCTCAGTTCAGTGCTCTGCACATTCACCGCGGTGATTTTACCGTTAAGGTAGCGTGACGCGGCCAGCACCGGCTGGGTGGGGAGGGTCAGAGTGATCGGTTGCCCGAGCAGTGTTTTGCGATCAAGGTCCGCATTGCTGCTCAGCAGGCAGACATTCAGCGTAAACGGGCGGGACAACTCCTCGGTACCGGACAGTTTCCAGAAAAGAAGTCCTTCGGCAGGTAATTGCACAGAAATACGTTCAGGCATAGGATTCCATCCCGATAATAATTAATTCCGTTTTATTTATATGGCATA
>NZ_JAHXPU010000031.1:0-3460 GCF_047308185.1 Pantoea sp. B65 | reverse complement strand
CAGACCTTTCTGCTCAAGCTTTTCTGCAGCCGTCATCATCAGTTCCTCATGTTGGCCCGTGCGCTCTGCCAGGGCACGCATAAATGATTGCGGATCAGCCGTTTCACCCACCTGCAGCATATAGTTCACCGCCGCAATCAGCTGTTCTCTTGTAGTGTAACCACTGTTTATCAGCGTTGCCAGCGGCTGCAGCATCAGCATCAGATCGCGCTGGCGGCAGTGTTTCTGCAGGTATTCCAGCAGCGCCATGCTCCGGTGCGTCAGGATCTCCCGGTCAGGGATCACCGTGATATCCACCAGCGGGAAATCACTGCCGTAAACGCGGGCCGCCCGTTCAGGATCGCCGAAAGCCTGCAGCCAGTTCATGGAGTACGGATAGGGGCTTGTCGCGCCGTGATAAAACAGTACCGGGATCACCAGCGGCAGACGCTCATGCCCGGCATCAAGATGACGCTGCATCGCGGCAATCGCGTAACGCATCAGCCGGAAGGTCATATTTTTGTCTGGTGAACTCTGATGCTCAATCAGGCAGTAGACATAGCCTTCCCCGCTGTCGGTCTGCAGTGAATACAGCACATCCGAGTAGAACGCCCGTAAATCCTCCTCAATAAAACTGCATGGCTCCAGATGCAGGGTGTCGAGTTTGCAGCCCTGCAACAGTGCCGGTGGCAGATGGATTTGCAGGAAATCCCTGGCGGTGTCAGGGGAAGTGAGAAACTGTTTGAATACCGCATCATGCGGTGTGGAAGTGGTCCCCATTCCGTGGCTCCTGTCATCCGGGTTGACATGCGCGGACTCTATCACTTCCGGCCGGAGATTAAAATATGATCAATTTATTCAGTCCGGACACCCACCTGGAAGTCCGTTAAATCTACTGTACACAAGTGAATGGCACTACCGTGCGGGGTACTTACACTCATCCCGCCGCTAACCACAGGCAACTAAAGAGGTAGTTACTATGGCTGCGCAACATCATAAGGCAGAACAGGTTTTAACCAAAGCCCGGCGTTATACCGTGGGCTATATCCGCGATCAGCGGAAGTTTGAACCATTGCCGTCGATTACGCTAAAGGGACACTGGATGGCGGATTTTGGGTTCAGTACCGGGCAGAAGATAGAGGTGCTCCCGCAGGCCGGGCAGATGATTATCCGACTGGCTGAGGAGTGATAGACAGGTAAAAATATCCCGGCTTTATTGGGCCGGGATCGTTGTTTATTGAGGATCTGATGGGGGAAATTTACGGGCTTTACGTTCGTCTATTTTTGCGAAGATCCATGAACCGGTTCCACCTGCGACAGCAGCAATAAGACTCATAACACCTGTTTTAAACACGTCCTGTTCATCCAAGGATAATTCTTTTAAATAAAAAAAGTTAATAGCTAATCTCAGTATGATCCCTATGAGAAAAAAAATAGCCCAACCATATAAAATACTTAATACAAGAAGCATTATTGTAGGTTTTCTTTTCACTTATTATTCTCCTGCTTATTGATAGCATCTTTAACCGCGCTTCCTGTAGCTTCAGATATGTAAGCACTACCAACATCAGACCAAAAACCAGCAGAAGAACCAAAAACAGGATCGAGTAAATCAGGTGCATATTTCCCAATGCCCCCCCAATCAGCCCTCCGGCCACTGCACCGCTAACAGAACCAGCGTTAGGCCCATCAGTAAACACTGTGCCACCTGTCGCAATACCCACATTTGGCAATATGCCACGTCCTGGAGCCAGCGCCCCGGTTACAGCCGCAGAAGCGCTGCCCCAGTAGTCCCAGGTTTTCTGCTGATTTTCAGGCAAGTTCTGATTCTTCTCGCTGTTTATATCGAACCACTGGTAAGTTCCATTCGCGATTTCCGCTATTACTGCACCGCCCACCACTTTACCCACCGATGCCGCTGGCCCTAAATAAGCGGCTCCCGCTATCAACACACCATCTTTATATCCATTCACGATAACTTTGGTGATATTGGCACCTTCCGGTAATTCCCCCGTCACCAGCTTGTCAGAGGCATACTTAATTTGCTCTGGTGTTGCCGGATTCAGCACTTTGCCGTTTTCATCAGTAAGATTGGTATTATTTACCAGCGATCCCTGGGCCTGGACATTATTCTGGAAGCCGGTGCCGAACCCTTCCAGACCACTCAGCGAGTTATTCTCAACCGCATTCTTTCCAGCTCCAGCACCAGCACCAATCCCCACAGTCGAATCCGTCGCAATTCCGCCTGCCAGCCCTGCCGCCAGCTGGCTCAGCGTGCTGACCATTTGCTTCTGGGTTTCCGTCAGTTCGCTGATTTTAGTGTCGGGATACATCACGGCCACAATCGCCCGCGCTGCCAGCTCACCGCCCGCTGCACCTGCGGCACTCGGGGCGGGACTTGAATCACGAAATAACCAGATGATTTTAATCATATTATTTCTGGCTGTTTATCAAAAAGCCCCCGTTCCGGCCCCGGGCAATGCACCTTTGCGAGAATCCATACGCGCCACCGGTTACCGGCGAAGCTGTCTCAGTTCATCTTCCGTCAGCCCTGTCATTTTCATGATATTACGGCTATCCAGACCTTCTGACAGCATTTTACGGGCAACTTCCATAATGCCTTCCTTAATGCCTTCCTTAATGCCTTCCTTGCGGCCTTTCTCCAGACCTTTCTCCAGACCTTTCTGCTCAAGCTTTTCTGCAGCCGTCATCATCAGTTCCTCATGTTGGCCCGTGCGCTCTGCCAGGGCACGCATAAATGATTGCGGATCAGCCGTTTCACCCACCTGCAGCATATAGTTCACCGCCGCAATCAGCTGTTCTCTTGTAGTGTAACCACTGTTTATCAGCGTTGCCAGCGGCTGCAGCATCAGCATCAGATCGCGCTGGCGGCAGTGTTTCTGCAGGTATTCCAGCAGCGCCATGCTCCGGTGCGTCAGGATCTCCCGGTCAGGGATCACCGTGATATCCACCAGCGGGAAATCACTGCCGTAAACGCGGGCCGCCCGTTCAGGATCGCCGAAAGCCTGCAGCCAGTTCATGGAGTACGGATAGGGGCTTGTCGCGCCGTGATAAAACAGTACCGGGATCACCAGCGGCAGACGCTCATGCCCGGCATCAAGATGACGCTGCATCGCGGCAATCGCGTAACGCATCAGCCGGAAGGTCATATTTTTGTCTGGTGAACTCTGATGCTCAATCAGGCAGTAGACATAGCCTTCCCCGCTGTCGGTCTGCAGTGAATACAGCACATCCGAGTAGAACGCCCGTAAATCCTCCTCAATAAAACTGCATGGCTCCAGATGCAGGGTGTCGAGTTTGCAGCCCTGCAACAGTGCCGGTGGCAGATGGATTTGCAGGAAATCCCTGGCGGTGTCAGGGGAAGTGAGAAACTGTTTGAATACCGCATCATGCGGTGTGGAAGTGGTCCCCATTCCGTGGCTCCTGTCATCCGGGTTGACATGCGCGGACTCTATCACTT
>NZ_JAHXPU010000030.1:0-4444 GCF_047308185.1 Pantoea sp. B65 | reverse complement strand
AGTATCAGGCCGCCACCCTGCCCGGCCGTCTGCTCAGCATTACCGAAAACGGCCGTATCACTGAACGTTTTATCTGGGCTGGCAATACTCCGGCAGAGAAACAGCTTAATCTGGCAGGGCAGAATATCCGTCACTACGACTGCGCCGGACTGGAGCAAATCAACAGTATTGCCCTCAGCGGCTCACCACTCTCTGTTACCCGCCAGTTACTGCCGGATAATAACCAGGCCGACTGGCAGGGCAACGATGAATCCGCATGGAAAGACTTATTAGCGGCAGAAACCTTTACCAGCCTGAGCGGCAGCGATGCCAGCGGCGCCACCCTCACCCGCACCGATGCCCGGGGCAATACCCAGCGGCTGGCGTATGATATGGCCGGACAGTTAACCGCCAGCTGGCTGACGCTGAAAGGCGCCGCCGAACAGCTAATCGTTAAATCCATCCGCTACTCCGCCGCCGGACAGAAGCTGCGCGAAGAGCATGGCAATGGCGTGGTGACCACTTACCATTATGAAGCGCAAACCCGGCGCCTGACCGGGATCACCACGCAGCGCCCTGCCGGCCATCCCGCCGGCGCGAAGATATTGCAGGATCTGCGCTATCAGTATGATCCGGTGGGCAATGTGCTGCATATCACTAACGATGCCGAGACCACACAGTTCTGGCGGAATCAGAAAGTGGTGCCGGAAAACACTTACACCTATGACACGCTGTATCAGCTGGTGTCCGCCACCGGCCGCGAACTGGCGGCGACAGCACAACAGCGGATCACCCTGCCTTCGCCGGTGGTTCCCCTGGCCGCCGACGATAAAAGTTTTACCGTCTGGACCCGCAGCTACCGCTATGACCGCGGCGGCAATCTGACGCAGATACGCCACGCCGCCAGCGGCAATAACCATACCACCAATATCACCGTATCAGACCGCAGCAACCGCGCAGTACTCAGCAGCCTGACGGAAGACCCGCAGCAAGTGGATGCGCTGTTTAACCCCGGCGGACAGCAGCTGCAGCTGCAACCGGGGCAGAACCTGAGCTGGACCGCACGGGGGGAGCTGCTGAAGGTTACCCCGGTCACCCGGGAAGGTCAGGCCTCCGACGCTGAAAGCTACCGTTACGCTGCCGACAGCCAGCGCCTGCTAAAAATCAGCGTGCAGAAAACCGGCAACAGCACACAGACGCAGCGGGTGCTCTATCTGCCGGGGCTGGAGCTGCGCAGCAGCGGCCAGGAGAGCCTGCAGGCGATCGCCATCGGCGCAGCCGGTCGTGCCATGGTGCGGGTATTGCACTGGGAAAGCGGTAAACCGGCGGATATCAGCAATAACCCGCTGCGCTACAGCTACGATAACCTGCCGGGCAGCAGCGAACTGGAGCTGGATGGCGACGGTAAGCTGATCAGTCAGGAGGAGTACTACCCCTATGGCGGCACCGCGGTATGGACGGCGCGCAGCCAGACGGAGGCGAACTACAAAACCATCAGATACTCCGGTAAGGAACGCGACGCAACGGGACTGTATTATTATGGTTATCGTTATTATCAGCCATGGCTGGGGCGCTGGCTAAGCGCTGACCCGGCGGGAACGGTGGACGGGCTGAATCTGTATGATATGGTGCTTAATAATCCGATGACATTATCGGACAGTCAGGGTATGGCGGGCAGGCAAGGGTATATTTACAGTCCATTCACTTCATTTGATATGATACGCCAGGCTATGGGGTTGAATATGCCAAGATATCTTTCTGGCAGAAAAAACTTATATCCTCTTATTGTTCCCAACGATAAGGCATTAGAGGACTTTATGGAAATGCGGATAATGCAGATAACGCAGTACGAAGATACTATAGCGTATCATAAGTCAGAATTAAACAAAGTTACCGAAGAACTGTCTACTTTATATTTAAATCCTTTAGCCCTTACTGAAAGTCAACCTTCCCTATCAGATTCGGGTGGAGAGCAGATTGAAATAAAATCACAACTTGAGGCGACAGGTAAAATACTGGAAAGCAAAATACACTTTTATCAAACAAAAAAATACATATATTCGGAAATGAAATATATAAGTGCAACAAGTGTGGAAGGATTAAAATCACTCCGACCCGAAAGTGATAAATTATATATTATTGGCCATGGTGCATACGGCGCTAATAAACTGACATCTGAACATTCAGAAAATAAAGTAAGAATAACATCTGAAGAACTGGTAAATCAGTTAGCCACTGGCGGGTTAACTAAGGAATTCATTGATATACGCTTAGGTTCTTGCTGGAGCGGGGACGCAACAAAACCATCCTTTTTTGAAATAGCAGATCCACATACGGCATCAGGCGCTTCAGGGCAGCCATTAGCCCAACCAGGTACTAAGCGCCCCTTTGCGAAATACGTAAGCGAGGCGCTTAAACGGGAAGGTTATTCGCAGACAGTGGTTAGCGGTTATTCCGGAAAGGGAATCGTCCCCGGTCGTACTTCTTATAATAATATTCATCATGTAAGGCGTACTGAAGGGGTACCTGATGTCCGCAGGTCAATGGTGAGAAGGTTTTTTTAATCAATAATTAAAAATTAAATGCCGGGTTCCGAATGCAGTCAGGAGATCGCCATGCACGATACCAGCAATACCTTATATAGCAATACTCCGGAAGTTACTGCACAAGACAACCGCGGTCTGACGGTGCGCGAACTGCAATACCAGCGTCATCCGACAACCCCGGAAGATACTGATCTGCGCATCACCCGCCATCAGTACGATGCCCGTGGTTTGTTACGGCAAAGCATTGATCCACGGCTATATGCTTTGCAGCAGACGGAGCGTAGCGTAAAGGCCAATTTTGTTTATCTGACCGCATTACGCGGTGAGGTACTGCGTAGCGCGAGTGTCGATGCAGGCACGTCCGTGGCCCTGCATGATATTGCCGGTCGTCCGGCACGGACCCTCAGCGCCACCGGTGTGACCGGCGGCTTTCAGTATCAGGCCGCCACCCTGCCCGGCCGTCTGCTCAGCATTACCGAAAACGGCCGTATCACTGAACGTTTTATCTGGGCTGGCAATACTCCGGCAGAGAAACAGCTTAATCTGGCAGGGCAGAATATCCGTCACTACGACTGCGCCGGACTGGAGCAAATCAACAGTATTGCCCTCAGCGGCTCACCACTCTCTGTTACCCGCCAGTTACTGCCGGATAATAACCAGGCCGACTGGCAGGGCAACGATGAATCCGCATGGAAAGACTTATTAGCGGCAGAAACCTTTACCAGCCTGAGCGGCAGCGATGCCAGCGGCGCCACCCTCACCCGCACCGATGCCCGGGGCAATACCCAGCGGCTGGCGTATGATATGGCCGGACAGTTAACCGCCAGCTGGCTGACGCTGAAAGGCGCCGCCGAACAGCTAATCGTTAAATCCATCCGCTACTCCGCCGCCGGACAGAAGCTGCGCGAAGAGCATGGCAATGGCGTGGTGACCACTTACCATTATGAAGCGCAAACCCGGCGCCTGACCGGGATCACCACGCAGCGCCCTGCCGGCCATCCCGCCGGCGCGAAGATATTGCAGGATCTGCGCTATCAGTATGATCCGGTGGGCAATGTGCTGCATATCACTAACGATGCCGAGACCACACAGTTCTGGCGGAATCAGAAAGTGGTGCCGGAAAACACTTACACCTATGACACGCTGTATCAGCTGGTGTCCGCCACCGGCCGCGAACTGGCGGCGACAGCACAACAGCGGATCACCCTGCCTTCGCCGGTGGTTCCCCTGGCCGCCGACGATAAAAGTTTTACCGTCTGGACCCGCAGCTACCGCTATGACCGCGGCGGCAATCTGACGCAGATACGCCACGCCGCCAGCGGCAATAACCATACCACCAATATCACCGTATCAGACCGCAGCAACCGCGCAGTACTCAGCAGCCTGACGGAAGACCCGCAGCAAGTGGATGCGCTGTTTAACCCCGGCGGACAGCAGCTGCAGCTGCAACCGGGGCAGAACCTGAGCTGGACCGCACGGGGGGAGCTGCTGAAGGTTACCCCGGTCACCCGGGAAGGTCAGGCCTCCGACGCTGAAAGCTACCGTTACGCTGCCGACAGCCAGCGCCTGCTAAAAATCAGCGTGCAGAAAACCGGCAACAGCACACAGACGCAGCGGGTGCTCTATCTGCCGGGGCTGGAGCTGCGCAGCAGCGGCCAGGAGAGCCTGCAGGCGATCGCCATCGGCGCAGCCGGTCGTGCCATGGTGCGGGTATTGCACTGGGAAAGCGGTAAACCGGCGGATATCAGCAATAACCCGCTGCGCTACAGCTACGATAACCTGCCGGGCAGCAGCGAACTGGAGCTGGATGGCGACGGTAAGCTGATCAGTCAGGAGGAGTACTACCCCTATGGCGGCACCGCGGTATGGACGGCGCGCAGCCAGACGGAGGCGAACTACAAAACCATCAGATACTCCGG
>NZ_JAHXPU010000029.1:0-2495 GCF_047308185.1 Pantoea sp. B65 | reverse complement strand
TTTCAGTCAGTGGCGCTTAACTGGCACAGAAGCAACAGGACCTGGTCTGAAAACCATTCAGCCCGCCTGCTTGCCAGCATGAGCAATCATATTTTCCCGGTCATTGGGCATATTGCCGTAACAGAGCTGAAAACCCGCCATTTCATCGACCTGCTGAAAGGCATTGAGCAGAAAGGTCTGCTGGAAGTGGCATCCCGCACCCGGCAGCACATATGCAGCATCATGCGCCATGCAGTGCACCTTGGGCTGACTGAAAACAACCCTGCAGCGAACCTGGGTGGCATTACTGCGCCTCCGCGTAAACGCCACTACCCTGCCCTTCCGCTGGAGCAACTGCCGGAACTGCTGACCCGCATAAACGACTACAGCAGGGGACGTGTATTAACCCGGCTGGCAGTATTGCTTACCCTGCATCTGTTTATCCGTTCCAGCGAACTGCGCTTCGCACGCTGGGCTGAGTTTGATTTCAGCAACAAAATCTGGACCATCCCTGCCCGTCGCAAAGCCATCCCTGGCGTCCGCTACTCGGAGCGCGGGGCGAAAATGCGCACGCCACATATTGTTCCCCTTTCCCGTCAGGCTCTCTCTTTTCTGAAACAGATAAGAACAATATCCGGTCAGCAGGAGTTACTGTTACCGTGCGATCATAATCCCTTTAAACCCATGAGTGAAAATACCGTTAATAATGCGCTGCGTGTGATGGGCTATAACACGAAAGATGAAATCTGCGGCCACGGATTCCGGGCAATGGCCTGCAGTGCATTAATGGAGTCTGGTCTGTGGTCACAGGATGCCGTTGAGCGCCAGATGAGTCATCAGGAACGTAACAGCGTGCGGGCAGCGTACACTCATAAAGCGGAATATCTCGATGCGCGAAAAGCGATGATGCAGTGGTGGTCGGATTATCTGGATTTAAACCGGGAAGAGTATGTAGCGCCCTATGTTTATGCACAGCAGCGCAGTAGTGCTGCAACCGTCTGAATAAAAGTCAGCTGAAAAAAGCAGCTCCCGGATAAAAGGGTCTGCTTTTCGTATGACTGAAAATTTAACCTTGTTCTCCGGCAAATTGTCACCCAACGCCCGGGTTTAATGTCAGTTGCATAACTGATGCGGGGTTAGCAGCGCTGTATACCCGGTTTTCCGTCATCCCATGCCTGCACAATTTCATACGTGGCAATGTCCGGGATGCATATATCCTCAGGCAATTCTCCCTCAGGGATAAAGCCATCATCAGTGATGACTCATACCGGGTTCAGAACGATTCGCGCCCGGTCGCAGATGCCCGCCATGCTTACCAGTACGTTATCGCCGTCACGCGGCAGTTACGCTTCGGGGTTCTGATGAAGAAACGTTACTTCACAATCGGCAGACTGAATTGCAACGGATAGTCCAGGCACATCGGAGCTGTGGAAAATACAGGACGGAACGTCTACAGGGGCAGGAACTGTCCCGCCTTACCCTGAAGCAAAAACGTCATTAGCGTTCATGCTGAACCTAATGGCTTCACTAATAAGTAGCAACCAGCGTCAGGTCCGCTCTGAGCGAGGAGCAGAAGTTCGCAGTTGATCTCGCAGCCAGATAGTCGCATTACTAACATTGCGGCGTGTTAATCAACGGGGAGCAGGTCAGCAGTGCCTGTCGCTACAGCGCCATCGCTGAACAGTGCAGAATTAGCAACGTCTGCTTTGGGCACAAAACCGACAGTCAGATGAGGTTTCACTTGGTTCAATAAAAGTATCAGATTAAATAGGGGGTCAGCACGGATAAAGAGATTAATGGCGAATTTGCTTAAGGTCATCGTCAGTCAGGCCGGTCATCGCCAACACTACATTGTGATCCATACCGTTTGAAAGCATGTTACGCGCGATCTCAAGTTGAGTTTTCTGGCGCTCTGCTTCACGGCCCTTTTGCTCACCCACCAACATCCCCTCCTGACGCCCTTTTTCCAAAGCTTCCTTCCGTGCTTTTTCTTCGAGCTTTTGTGCGATAGTCATGATTATGTCTCCATGTTGCGGTAAACGCTGCACCAGAGTGCTGATAAAGGCGTCAGGATTTGCCGTATCCCCAACCATTAGCATGTAGTTGAATAACGCCTCCAGCTGTTCGGATGTATTGTAATCCAGCTGCAGCAGCATGACCAGTAGCGGCTCCAGTTCTGCCATATCACGCTGACGGATATGCTTCTGCACCAGTTCCTGCGCGGCAATACGCCGGTGCCTGATAATCTCATCGTCGCTGATCGTTGTAACATCCACCAGCGGAAAATCGCCGCAGTAAAGCTGCCGCGCTGCGTTCGTGTCACTGAATGCATCCATCCAGTTCATGGAATAGGGATAAGGTGCGATTTTACCGTGATAAAACAGGACTGGGATCACCAGCGGCAGTTCCTTTGCCTTTTTATGGTTATCCAGATGCCGCTGCATCGCCGCCAGTGCATAGCGCATCAGGCGGAAGGTCATCAGCCTGTCGGGGGTGCTCTGATGCTCAATCAAACA
>NZ_JAHXPU010000028.1:0-3614 GCF_047308185.1 Pantoea sp. B65 | reverse complement strand
ACCGCGGTGCCGCCATACGGATAGTACTCTTCCTGGCTGATAATATTGCCGTCAGCATCCAGTTCCAGTTCGCTGCTGTGGACAAGATTATCGTAGCTGTAGCGCAGCTGATTATTACTGATGCCGTCCGGTTTGCCGGTTAGCCAGTGCAGCACCCGCACCTGTGCGCGTCCCGCTTCGCCAACGCTGATCACCTGCAACGCCTCACTTAAACTCTCCCCGCTGTAGCGGCTGCGTAATTCGATCCGCGGCAGCCAGAGCGCGCGCCGCGTCTGCGTGCTGTTGCCGGTTTTCTGCACGCTGGTTTTAATGATGCGCTGGCTGTCACTGTTATAGCGGTAGCTTTCGTGGTCTGCGGGCTGACCGTCGCGCACCACCGGCGTCACCTGCAGCAATTCGCCGCGCGCTGTCCAGTTCAGACTCTGGCCTGGCTGCAGCCGGGTTTGCTGACCGCCGGCGGTAAAAAACGCTTCCACCTGCGCCGGCTCTGCCGTCAGGTTGCTGATCAGCGCCCGGTTGCTGCGGGTGGATACCGTGATATCAGTGGTATAGTTGTTGCCGCTGGCGGGTGCGCTATGGCGTATCCGCGTCAGATTACCGCCGCGATCATAAAGGTAGCTGCGGGTGTAAGCGGCAAAAGCGCTGCTGTCGGCGGGAAGAGGGACGCTGGCGGACGGTGGCGTGGTGCTCTGGCGGGAAAGCGCCACCATTTCACGGCCGCTGGCGGAGACCAGCTGATACAGACTGTCGTAACCGTAGCTGTTTTCCGGCACCACTTTCTCATTGCGCCAGAAGCGGGTCGCTTCCGCATCGTTTATGATGCGCAGCACATTGCCGAGCGGATCATACTGATAGCGCAGATCCTGCAGCACCCTGGCCCCGGCCGGATGCCCGGGCGGACGGGCGGTTTTAATTGCGCTCAGGCGCTGCGTTTCCGGCTGATAACTGTAGCTGGTCACGACACCGTTGCCATGCTCCTCACGCAGCTTTTGTCCGCTGGCCGAGTAGGTCAGGGATTTGACAATCACCTGCTCCGTAGCGCCCTTCAGCGTCAGCCAGCTGTTGCGCAACTGACCGGCAACAGTGTAAGCCTGACGTTGCCGATTCCCCATGGCATCGGTAGTGGTAAGCGGCAGGCCGCTGGCATCGGCGGTGCTGCGGGTGATAAAGCTTTCCGTCTCCAGCAGATCGTTCCACGCCGGTTCACTGGCTCCCTGCCAGTCAGCATCTTTACCCTGCGGCAACAGGCGGCGCGTCTCTGACAGCGTCTCACCGGTCAGTGCCCTGCTGTCAGTCTGAATCAGACCGGCAGTATCATAGTGGCGCGCACACTGCCCGGCCAGATTGCGATCTTTCTCCGCCTGGGTATTTTCCCCCCAGACAAAACGATCGGTGATGCGCATCGCTTGGTTTGCTGGCTGCTCAGTAATGCTTAACAGTCTCCCGGGCAGAGAGGCGCCCTGATACTGCCAGCTTCGCGTCACGCCGTTGGCATGAATGCTTCGCACCGGTCTGCTGGCGATATCATTGAGTGTCACGACGCTACCGGCATCCACGCTGTCGGTGCGTAGCCATTGCCCGGTCAGTGAAATGAGGCAGGATAAATTAGCAAGTTGCTGAAGATCATATAAGCGTGGATCGCTACTCTGCGCCAGAAAACCACGCAGATTGTAGCGATGGCGGGTAATCCGCTCATCCGTAGTCGTCGGGGTATCCGGATGGCGCTGGTAACGGATATGTCTTACCGTCAGCCCGCAATTATCAACGACCGCGATCTCCGGGGTATGATGAAACAAGGCAAAACTTGCGCCGGGCATAGCGCCTCCTCTGAGCGTAGATGTGTCTTTTTTCCGCTATCACCACGGCAAAAAACCGCCAATAATCCCGGCCAGCGCGCTAAGAAAAAATAACCAGCCGGTTTGGTGCAGTGCGTAAAGATCTCTCCGAGATGTAAGCAACCGGCTGCAACGACGAAAAGCGGGGATTTATGCCGTTTACTGTCGCCTGCGGGGTAGATAAGACGCCCAAAGCGCAGGATCGGTTATCCATGGCGCGGCAACCTCGATATTGTTTTGGTAGAAATGTATTTTCCCGGCTAATTTCTCGCGGTTTCTGTAAGCGTAACGTAACTCACTGGCAGTAAATGATTCGCCAAAATCGCCCTTCTTTTTAACCACAGCTTCTATATTAAGACTATCAAGCACAAAATGTATTTTATTGCCGGCATCATTTGCCGCCAGCGCAATGCCGAGTTTACTGCCGCGTTTCCAGAGTAGCAGCGGTTCAATATCAATCGGGCTGGTGATTACGCGCCATTTATGAAAGCGACTTTTTCCATAGAACTGCTGCACTTCCTGATAGATAGCGGAAATATTGAATTTTTTGTATTCAGGCATGTCACCCAAAGCGAAAAAGCTCTCCCATAAAGGGTATTGCCATTTGGTTTCCCTGACCAGGTCCTTTATATCGGCAGGGACCGTAAGTTTTTTTACGTATTTTTCATACTTCTCATATTTCCCATATTTATCCAGTGATTTTTTAAGTTTTTTAATGAATTTCTCTGGTATAACCGCCGTATTGGCGGCAAATATTTTTCTTGATATTTCACTGTGATAAAAATTAATCGCCACTGCATTTTCGCGCGAATCCAGCGGCTTAAACTGACGAGTTTCCAGAGACACAATATAGTCATATCGCGGCTCATCCAGCCCATAAACCAGGTCGCCTTTTCGGGCGTTAAAGTTCTCACTAATGGTGGTTTTTCCGCCATCATCGCGGTAAGTCAGCGGATTATTCCTCACCATGGCAAACAGATTTAACCCATCCACGGTTCCGGCAGGATCAGCAGACAGCCACCTGCCCGCCCATGGCTGATAATAGCGGTAGCCATAGTAGTAGAGCCCGCTGGCATCACGTTCTTTGCCGGCGTAGCGGATGGTTTTATAGTCAGCCTCCGGCTGGCTGCGTACGTTCCAGACCGCGGTGCCGCCATACGGATAGTACTCTTCCTGGCTGATAATATTGCCGTCAGCATCCAGTTCCAGTTCGCTGCTGTGGACAAGATTATCGTAGCTGTAGCGCAGCTGATTATTACTGATGCCGTCCGGTTTGCCGGTTAGCCAGTGCAGCACCCGCACCTGTGCGCGTCCCGCTTCGCCAACGCTGATCACCTGCAACGCCTCACTTAAACTCTCCCCGCTGTAGCGGCTGCGTAATTCGATCCGCGGCAGCCAGAGCGCGCGCCGCGTCTGCGTGCTGTTGCCGGTTTTCTGCACGCTGGTTTTAATGATGCGCTGGCTGTCACTGTTATAGCGGTAGCTTTCGTGGTCTGCGGGCTGACCGTCGCGCACCACCGGCGTCACCTGCAGCAATTCGCCGCGCGCTGTCCAGTTCAGACTCTGGCCTGGCTGCAGCCGGGTTTGCTGACCGCCGGCGGTAAAAAACGCTTCCACCTGCGCCGGCTCTGCCGTCAGGTTGCTGATCAGCGCCCGGTTGCTGCGGGTGGATACCGTGATATCAGTGGTATAGTTGTTGCCGCTGGCGGGTGCGCTATGGCGTATCCGCGTCAGATTACCGCCGCGATCATAAAGGTAGCTGCGGGTGTAAGCGGCAAA
>NZ_JAHXPU010000027.1:0-224715 GCF_047308185.1 Pantoea sp. B65 | reverse complement strand
CAAGCCCGCGAATCCCCGGGAGCATAGATGACTATGTGACCGGGGTGAGCGGGCGCAGCCAACGCACCTGCGGCCCGAAGAATGACGGCATAAATGCCCTAAATAATTCGGGTTGCAGGAAGGCGACAAGCCCGCGAATCCCCGGGAGCATAGATGACTATGTGACCGGGGTGAGCGGGCGCAGCCAACGCACCTGCGGCCCGAAGAATGACGGGCATTAGCCGATAAATTCCAGTCCGCGCATATAAGGACGCAACACTTCCGGCACCTGAATACGTCCATCAGCCTGCTGATAGTTCTCCAGTACCGCTACCAGCGTACGACCTACGGCCAGACCGGAACCATTGAGGGTATGCACCAGACGTGGTTTCTTCTCGGTCTTGCTGCGGCAACGAGCCTGCATGCGGCGCGCCTGGAAATCACCCATATTGGAACATGAGGAGATTTCGCGATAGGTGTTCTGCGCCGGTAACCAGACTTCCAGATCGTAAGTTTTGCTGGAACCAAAGCCCATATCGCCGGTACACAGCAGCATTTTACGGTATGGCAGATTGAGCAGCTGCAGTACTTTTTCTGCGTGGCCGACCAGCTCTTCCAGTGCCTGCATTGAGTCTTCCGGACGGACGATCTGCACCATCTCAACTTTATCGAACTGGTGCATACGAATCAGACCGCGGGTATCACGGCCATAAGATCCGGCTTCAGAGCGGAAACATGGAGTATGCGCGGTCATCCGCAGCGGCAGAGACTCTTCTTCCACGATCTCGTCACGAACCAGGTTAGTCAGCGGCACTTCGGAGGTTGGGATCAGCGCATAATTGCTGCTTTCAGACTCCTCATCCAGCGGACGCGTATGGAACAGATCTTCACCGAACTTAGGCAGCTGGCCGGTACCGTATAGCGAAGCGTGGTTCACCAGGTAAGGCACTGCAGTTTCCAGATAGCCATGCTGCTCGGTATGCAGATCGAGCATAAACTGACTCAGTGCACGGTGCAGATAAGCAATCTGGCCTCTCATCACCACAAAACGTGAACCGGTCAGTTTGGCGCCGGCGGCAAAATCCAGCCCCTGCGCCATCTCACCCAGATCGACATGATCACGCACCGGGAAATCAAACTGGCGCGGTTCACCCCAGCGGCTGATTTCCAGGTTTTCGCTGTCATCTTTACCCAGGGGAACTTCATCCGCAGGCAGATTTGGCATCGTCAGGGCGTAATCGCGAATTTGATTCTGCAGTGCATCCAGCTCTGCGCTGGCTGCAGTCAGGCGTTCGCCAAGGACATTCACTTCCTGACGCAACGGCTCGATATCTTCCCCACGCGCTTTAGCCTGACCGATGGATTTGGATCGGGAGTTACGCTCAGCCTGCAGACTTTCAGTTTCGACCTGCAACACTTTACGACGCTCTTCTAAGGAGCGCAGCGTGTCCACATCCAGTTTAAAACCCCGGCGTGCCAGTTTTTCAGCGACTGCGTCTGGCTCGTTACGCAGCAGATTGGGATCGAGCATGCTTATCCTGTGCTTATAGTGATTGAGTTAACTTGCGGAAAGACACATTCGCACTTCCGGCGAATGCGTTGAAATCGTTACTAACCTTACCGCAACGTCTGAATTAGCGGTAGCGTTTTGTCGGGCTATTTTGATCCTGTTCAGTCAACCAGGCGAGCTTTTCAGCAATTTTGCCCTCAAGACCTCGTGAAGACGGCTGATAATAGCGTGTTTGCGCCATTTGCTGCGGAAAGTAGTTCTCTCCGGCGGCATAGGCATTAGCTTCATCATGCGCATAACGGTACTCGGCGCCGAGCCCCATCTCTTTCATTAGTTTGGTCGGCGCATTACGCAGATGTTCCGGCACATCGTAGTCAGGATTCTCACGCGCATCGCGCATCGCCGCTTTAAAGGCGGTATAAACCGCATTACTCTTCGGTGCGCAGGCCAGGTAGACAATCGCCTGGGCAATGGCGCGTTCCCCTTCTGCCGGACCAACACGGGTAAAACAGTCCCAGGCGGCAATCGCCACCTGCATGCCGCGCGGATCGGCATTGCCGACATCCTCGGAAGCAATCGCCAGTAAACGGCGCGCAACATACAGCGGATCGCCACCGGCGGTGATAATACGTGCATACCAGTAGAGCGCCGCATCAGGCGCAGAGCCACGCACCGATTTATGCAGTGCGGAGATCAAATCGTAATAGCGGTCGCCCTTATTATCGAAACGGGCGCTGCGTTCGCCGGACACCTCATTCAGCAACTGCGGCGTCAGTTCGCGTTTACCCGCGGTATTGGTTTCGGCCATATCGGCCATCATCTCAAGGGTGTTCAAAGCGCGGCGCGCATCGCCATTGACCAGTTCGGCAATCATGGCGCGAGTGTTGTCAGGCAGCAGAATATTTTGCTGACCATAACCACGTTCATTATCATTCATCGCCTGATCCAGCACCTGTTCAATATCGGCAGTGGTCAGGGATTTCAGCAGATAAACACGTGCCCGCGACAGCAGGGCGGAGTTGAGTTCAAACGACGGGTTTTCGGTGGTGGCGCCGATAAAGGTAATGGTGCCATCTTCAATATGGGGCAGAAAGGCATCCTGCTGACTTTTATTAAAGCGGTGCACCTCATCGACAAACAGGATGGTGCGACGTCCGGCATTGCGATTCTGGCGCGCACGCTCGATGGCCTCGCGGATCTCTTTCACGCCGGAGGTTACGGCGGAAATACGTTCGACATCCGCATTGCCATAGTGACCAATAAGTTCAGCCAGTGTGGTTTTGCCTGTCCCTGGCGGTCCCCATAAAATCATTGAGTGCAAATGACCGGCTTCGATAGCACGCGGCAACGGTTTCCCTGCCGCCAGCAGATGCTGCTGACCGATATATTGCGCCAGCGTCGCGGGCCGCATACGCGCGGCCAGCGGCTGGAACTCGTTATGGGAAAAATCCAGTGACAGATTACTCACTTAAACCTCACTGACGCTGATCGTCAACCGTCACGCCCTTAGGCGGGGTAAAAGTAAACTTGTCAGGGCTAATCGCACCGTTTTGCTGGGTTTTCAGCGTATAGGCGCTGCGCTGATCATCCTGCTCGATGGCACTGAACTGATTGATGGTGCCGTTGGGCGACACATTAATCGTAAACTGCTTCAGATTACCGGCAGCGCTTTTTGGCGTCAGTTCAAAATCATCGCCCTTCTGGCGGATGTTGTACTGCTTCCAGTCACTGGACAGGTTACGCGCAATCAACATAAATGGCGTGTTACTGGTGGCGTCTTTCAGCCAGCTGGCACTGACCTGCTCAACAAACGGGTTATAGAACCACAAGGTCTTACCGTCGGAAATCAGTACGCTTTCGTCCGGGGCGGTCATATGCCAGTTAAACAGGTTAGGACGCTGCACCCACAATTCGCCCTCGCCATCCTGTACCGATGTGCCGGTTGCATCCGTCACTTTTTGCGAAAAGCTGGCGTGGAAACTTTTTACTTTATCCAGACGCTGCTGCAAATCACTGGAAGCATCAGCCATTACAGCCGCTGATGCCAGTGCGCTCATCAGGCAGCAAGAGAGTAATAATTTTTTCATTAATAAATTCCGTTATTGAGTATGGTGCCTGTCATCGGCACGGGCGGCATCAGTGCCGCCCCTACGCCAGCATCGCTGACACAACGTAGGGGAGCCATTAATGGCTCCCTGGATAAGACAACAAAACCGGCTGTTTATTACATGTCATGAGAAGGCGGAGCCAGTACCTCACGGTTACCGTTGTGCCCCGGGGATGAGACAATGCCCTGCGCTTCCATCTGTTCAATAATGCGCGCCGCACGATTGTAACCAATGCGGAACTGACGCTGCACGCCGGAGATCGACGCACGACGCTTTTCAACAATAAACGCCACCGCCTGGTCGAACAACGGATCCAGCTCTTCATCGCCTTCCAGTCCCAGGCTACCACCTTCACTCTCATCGCCAGCGGTGATGCTGTCGATATACTGTGGGCGTCCGCGCGCTTTCCAGTCCTGCACTACCGCATGCACTTCTTCATCACGCACAAATGCGCCATGTACACGCACCGGAATGGAAGAGTTTGGCGCCATATAGAGCATATCACCCATCCCCAGTAACGACTCAGCGCCGGACTGATCGAGAATAGTGCGTGAGTCGATTTTACTCGACACGGTAAAGGCGATGCGCGTCGGAATATTGGCCTTAATCAGGCCGGTAATGACATCCACGGATGGACGCTGTGTTGCCAGAACCAGGTGAATCCCCGCCGCACGCGCTTTTTGCGCCAGACGGGCAATCAGCTCTTCAACCTTTTTACCGACCGCCATCATCAGATCGGCGAATTCATCGACCATTACTACGATATACGGCAGTTTTTCCAGTACCGGCGGAGTCATATCCATACTGTCGCCCGGCTTCCAGAACGGATCGGGAATAGGACGGCCCATCGCTGCAGCTTGCTCAATCTTCTCGTTATAACCCGCCAGATTACGTACGCCAAGGGCGGACATCAGCTTATAACGACGCTCCATTTCACCAACACTCCAGCGCAACGCATTGGCCGCATCTTTCATATCGGTAACCACTTCGGTCAGCAGATGAGGAATACCTTCATACACCGACAGCTCAAGCATTTTCGGATCGATCATAATAAAGCGCACTTCTTCCGGCGTGGCTTTATACAGCATGCTGATAATCATGGCGTTGACGCCGACCGACTTACCAGAACCGGTAGTACCGGCCACCAGCAGATGCGGCATCTTACCAAGATCGGCCACCACCGGTTGTCCGGCAATATCTTTACCCAATACCACTGCGAGCGGCGACGGATTATCACGGAACTTGGCGCAATCCAGTACTTCACGCAGGTATACGGTCTGGCGACGCTTGTTTGGTAATTCCAGGCCGACATAAGGCTTGCCCGGTATCACTTCCACCACACGCACCGCGACCGCTGACAATGAACGCGCCAGGTCACGGGACAGGTTGGAGATACGTGCCGCTTTCACGCCAGGAGCCAGATCCAGCTCGTAGCGGGTAATCACCGGGCCGGGTGAAATACCGACGACTTCGGCTTTCACCCGGTAATCGGCCAGGCGGGCTTCCACCAGACGCGCGGTTTGTTCCAGCTCGAACATATCCACCGGCTCTTCTTCCGCCGGCGGGGAGGTCAGCAAATCGAGCGTCGGCAGCGGCGTCACCGGCTTATACGTTGGCTGCTCGTGACGCATCAGGAACGGATGAATCAGGCTGTCAGACGCGGGCGGTTGCGCGCTGACCGGGGTCGCGGCAGCAGGCGGAACCGGCGTTTGCGCTACGACCGGCTGTTGCGGCGCAGGCTGCTGCCATGCGGCGGGTGCCGGCTGATGAATTGGCTGTGCAGGCGCGGCTTCGGCTTCCGGCGCCACATCCGGCGTAAACAGCGGCTCGCTCGGACCGTTATCGACCAGATCGTCGATCGGTGAGAAGTCGAACGCACCGGAGGTATCAAGGGTGAATCCCGGCGCCCGCTGGCTTTCCTGCTGTTGCTCCTGCGTATAGCGCTGCTGCTGCTGTTCAGCAAACTGCCGCGCCAGCATCGCCTGTTGCAGTGCTTCCTCATCCTCTTCTTCCGGCGCAAATTCTTCGCCGTAACGCTGCTGTTGCTGCGTCATAAAGGCTTCACGCAGATGCGACTCTTCCAGCAGCGTCTGTTCATCCTGGTCAGCATAATCAGGGACGGCCGCCACCGGAGGCGGCAACTCTTGCTCTTTCGCCTTCTCTTCCGCCATACGCTGCGAAGGCAGCTTAATACCGTAAGACGCCAGTTCCCGCCGGGTTGGTAACTTCACCGGGTTCGGCCGCGGAAGTTCAGGACCAATTCCCTGTTTCACCTGCGGATTACTGTCGCCGCTGGTGGCGCTGAAGCCTGGCATAAATAACATCGGCGATGTGGCGGCCGATGCCGCTTTCGCCGCATCGCTTAAGCCAGTAGCCTGCTGCGGATTAACCGCAATGGCCGCGGGATCGCTTTGCGGCGTCGAGAAATCAAATGGCGATGCGCCAGACGATGGCGTATCGCGCCAGTTGCCCAACGCCGGACCCGCGTCTTCATCATGATGAATCGGCTGGGAAGGCGCCGGCGTTTCCTGCGGCATTTCAAAGCGATAAACCGGAGGCGCGGCCGGCGGAACGGCACTGGCTGGCGCAGTCGCCGTTGTCACGCTCGCGGTGGCAGGCGCCGCCGCAGCGGCTGCCGGTGTTGGGCTACGTTCAGCAGCAACCGCAGTCGCCGCCGGGGTGGCCGTCGCGGCTTTCGCCAGCAGAGGATCCTGCTCGTCATCGTCCGGCAAATCGGCGCTGACTTTATCCGGCGCCGCCAGCAGCACATCGTCCTGATCGCTGTCATGTGCCGCCGCTTTCACGGGCGCCACATCATACAGCTCATCATCATCCTCTTCACGCCACTGTTCTTCGTTGCGTGAACGGTTGCTGGCGAAGGTCAGCACCCCCATCACCACGCCGCCGATTTTTTCCGCGATGGTTAACCATGACCAGCCGGTATACAGCGTTAAGCCCGCTGCCCAGATACAAAGCAGGGTTAAGGTGCCGCCGGCACCGCTAAACCACGGCGCCATCGCATTACTGACCAGGCTGCCAATCACGCCGCCGGAAGCAAAGTACCAGATATCATCGGCGTTAATCGCCGCCAGACCACAGGTGGTAATAATCAGCGCCAGTACACCGATCAGACGCAGGGCGACGGCAAAATAGTCGATATAATCCTGCCGATCACGCTGGCGGAAGGTGATCCAGCACAAACCGAGGATTACCGGGGGAATAGCGTAAGCCATCACGCCAAAAATGAACAATAAGGTATCTGCCAGCCACGCACCCACACCGCCGCCCAGATTATGAATCGGCTCGTGCCAGGCGGTTTGTGACCAGCTGGGATCGGAAGGGTTGAAGCTCAGCAACGCCACCATCAAATAGACGGCGAAAAGAGCAACAATCACTAACAGCGCTTCGAGTAAACGACGTCCGCTACTCAGCGGCTGCAAGGTAACTTCTTTATCTTCTGTGTATTCCTGGCTCAAGAGTACTCTCCAGGTGCCTGTAAAATTAGAAGGCAACAGCGTCGGGCAAGCCCGACGCTGAACCTGTATGAATTCACAGGAGTGTACCGAAATCTATCAGGTTTTGCACCTGCCCTGTGTTACCGCGTTTTAATCACTAAGCGGTTACTTTGTTTCACTTCTTCCATGACCACATAGGTACGAGTATCGTTCACACCAGGCAGACGCAGCAAGGTTTCACCCAGCAGTTTGCGATAGGCCGACATGTCCGGTACGCGCGTTTTCAACAGATAGTCGAAATCGCCGGAAACGAGGTGACACTCTTGAGTTTCCTCAAGTTTTTGTACTGCGGCGTTAAATTGCTCAAACACATCGGGCGCACCACGATTCAGAGTAATCTCAACAAAAACCAGCAGTGAGGCATCAAGATAATGCGGATTCAGCTGCGCAGTATAGCCAAGAATAAAACCCTGACGTTCCAGACGACGAACGCGCTCAAGGCACGGCGTTGGCGATAAGCCAACCCGTTTGGAAAGCTCGACATTAGAAATACGGCCATCCTTCTGCAGCTCATTGAGGATATTGCGGTCGATTCTGTCGAGATCTTTACCGGGGCGTTTTTTATTGTCTACCATTATTATTGTCTCTCTTAATTCCTTCCCTTTGCCTGCCACACCCTGCACAACATCACTGTAACAGGGTTGTTTGAAGTGAAGACATGGAGTCTGTTGCCTTTCAGCGCCCATCCGCATGACGCATGTTGTCTGTCCACACCATGCGTCATTACCAATGACAGACTGAGTTTATTCGGAGAAATGCACGCAACATGGTATTAAACCCTGCGGAGCCCCCCTAAAAACCCTCTGCTTCCTACAATGTTTTCGCAAAAGCGCAGCTGATTGTCAAAGTAAAACACACAAAATCAGTACAACATGCCAAAAGGCCCGCTGCGTTACTGTTTTTTAATGGGTATTTTTGCTTTGATGATTAGCGCTGCGCGGCTCAACTGGCGCGATATTGCGCGACAAAAGCAGCGCGACGGCAATTCATCGGCAAAATCTCTTGCATCGATTGCTAACAAAATTCCAGAACACTTTTTTTGCGGCGTTAAATTCCCTACAATCCCAAACCATGCTTGCCAGTTAACAAATGAGGGTCTCATGAGCACGGCCAAACACAGTAAGTTATTAATTCTGGGCTCAGGTCCGGCAGGTTATACCGCTGCAGTATACGCTGCGCGCGCTAACCTGAACCCGGTACTGATTACCGGTCTGGAAAAAGGCGGTCAGCTGACCACCACCACTGACGTTGAAAACTGGCCTGGCGATCCCAGCGAGTTAACCGGTCCACTGCTGATGGAACGGATGCATGAGCACGCGCTGAAGTTCAATACCGAGATTATTTTCGACCATATTCACCGCGTTGATTTGCAGACGCGCCCGTTCCGCCTGACCGGCGACAGCGGGGAATACACCGCGGATGCATTGATTATCGCTACCGGCGCATCGGCACGTTATCTCGGTTTGCCGTCGGAAGAGGCCTTTAAAGGCAAAGGGGTGTCCGCCTGCGCCACTTGTGACGGCTTTTTCTATCGCAACCAGAAAGTTGCGGTGATTGGCGGCGGCAATACCGCGGTGGAAGAAGCGCTTTATCTCGCCAATATCGCCGCAGAAGTGCATCTGATTCACCGACGCGACAGCTTCCGTGCAGAAAAGATCCTAATCGATCGGCTAATGGAAAAGGTGAAAAACGGCAATATCGTGCTGCATACCGACCGTACGCTGGACGAAGTGGTGGGCGACCAGATGGGCGTGACCGGGGTGCGCCTGCGCGCGGTCTCTGCCAGCGCAGAGACTGAACAGCTCGATGTGGCGGGCCTGTTTGTCGCCATCGGCCACAGCCCGAATACCGCTATTTTCAATGGCCAGCTGGAGCTGGAAAACGGCTACATCAAAGTGCAGTCGGGTATTCATGGCAATGCCACCCAGACCAGTATTCCCGGCGTATTCGCTGCCGGTGATGTGATGGACCATATTTACCGTCAGGCGATCACCTCTGCCGGCACCGGCTGTATGGCGGCGCTGGATGCTGAACGCTACCTTGATGGCTTAGTTAACAACGATAAGTAAGTTGTTAAAAAACTGATCGAATTTTCTTAAGGCGACTGCACATCAGTCGCCTTTTTTCGCTATGACCTGTAACATTGCCTGCGACTTATCCCTGAGTCATCCATATGGCACTGCCAGACGGCTGCCAGTTTCGTTTTTCTGCAAGAACGGCAACTGATGAACAAGACGCGTCAACAACAACTTACCCAATGGCTGAAGCAACAGAGCGTGCATGCGCGCCGTTGGTTACGTCTCTCTTTCCTGCTCGGTCTCGTCAGCGCACTGCTGATTATTGCGCAGGCCTGGCTGCTGGCCTCACTGCTGCATAACCTGATTGTTTTGCAGCTGCCGCGCAGCGCGCTGGTCACCGACTTCCTGCTGCTGCCGGGCTGTTTTATCGCCCGGGCGCTGATTAGCTGGCTGCGCGAACGCGTCGGTTTTTACTGTGGTCAGGCGATTCGCCATACGCTGCGTAAAACCGTGCTGGATCGTCTCGATGCCCTTGGCCCTGCCTGGATTCAGGGTAAACCGGCGGGCAGCTGGGCCAGCCTGCTGTTAGAACAAATTGAAGATATGCAGGATTACTATGCGCGCTATCTGCCGCAGATGTCGCTGGCGGTACTGGTCCCCTGCTTTATTCTGATCGCTATTTTTCCGGTTAACTGGGCAGCGGGTATGATCTTACTGGCGACGGCACCGCTGATCCCCCTGTTTATGGCGCTGGTCGGTATGGGGGCTGCGGATGCCAACCGTCGTAACTTTCTCGCCCTGTCGCGTCTCAGCGGTCATTTTCTCGATCGCCTGCGCGGTCTGGAAACCCTGCGTCTGTTCCATCGCGCCAGCGCAGAGACCGAAAGCATTCGTCTCGCCTCCGAAAGTTTTCGCCGCCGCACCATGGAAGTGTTGCGGATGGCATTCCTTTCGTCAGCGGTACTGGAGTTTTTTGCCTCACTGTCGATTGCCATCGTGGCGGTTTACTTTGGTTTTTCCTATTTAGGTGAACTGAACTTTGGTCATTACGGCGCCGGGGTAACGCTGTTTGCCGGCTTTTTAGTATTGATTCTGGCACCGGAATTCTTCCAGCCGCTACGCGATCTCGGCACCTTTTATCATGCCAAGGCGCAGGCTGTCGGCGCGGCAGATGCCCTGCACACCTTCCTCAGTCAAACGGATGCGATCACTATCGCCCAGGGTAATCAGCCGCTGGATAGCAGTGTGCCGCTGCGGCTGGTGGCCGATCAACTGGTGATTACCGCGCCCGATGGCACGGTACTGGCCGGGCCGCTTTCGTTTACCCTCCATGCCGGTCAGCGCGTGGCGCTGGTGGGACAGAGCGGCGCAGGTAAGAGCTCGCTGCTGAATGTGCTGTCCGGTTTTCTGCCCTATCAGGGTTCACTGACGGTCAATGGCAGCGAACTGCGCGATCTCAAGGCGGAAAGCTGGCAGCAGCAGCTGGCCTGGGTCGGGCAACATCCGCACTTACCCGCCAATACTATCCGTGAGAATCTGCAGCCAACAGACGCGGTCGATGAAGCACAGCTTATGGATGCCATTCGCCTTTCCGGTGTCGATGAATTTCTTGCGCGTCTGCCGCACGGTCTGGATACCGAGCTGGGCGATCAGGCCGCACGCCTGTCGGTCGGCCAGGCACAACGTATCGCGGTGGCGCGCGCGTTGCTGAAACCAGCAAAATTATTATTGCTCGATGAACCTGCCGCCAGTCTCGACAGCGACAGTGAACAACATGTTATGCGCGCGCTGGAACAGGCTTCTCATCAGCAAACCACGCTACTGGTCACCCACCAGTTAAACCAGCTGGCGCAGTGGGATGAAATCTGGGTCATGCGCGATGGCCAGCTGATCCAGCAAGGCCGTCATATCGATCTGGTGATGCAAGCCGGTGCCTTTGCTGACCTGTTATCTCAGCGCCAGGGAGTTGTCGAATTATGAAAGCCCTTCTGCCATTTCTGAAACTTTATCGCCGCCATCTGCTGTTGCTGACGCTCGGCGTGTTGCTGGCGATTATTACCCTGTTAGCCAGCATTAGCCTGCTGACACTCTCCGGCTGGTTCCTGGCGGCATCCTCACTGGCAGGGGTTGCCGGTCTGTACAGTTTTAACTATATGCTGCCCGCCGCCGGGGTACGCGGCGCGGCGATCTCACGCACCGCAGCGCGCTATTTTGAGCGTCTGGTCAGTCACGACGGCACTTTCCGCGTGCTGCAACACCTGCGGGTATTTACCTTCAGTAAACTGCTGCCGCTCTCCCCTGCGGGTATTGCCCGTTTTCGTCAGGGTGAATTGCTCAACCGTCTGGTTGCCGATGTTGATACCCTCGACCATCTCTATCTGCGGGTTATTTCACCGCTGGCTGGCGCCCTGATGGTTATTCTGGTGGTCACCTTCGCGCTTAGCTTTCTCGATATGCAGCTCGCCCTGACCCTCGGGCTGATTATGCTGTTGACTCTGCTGCTGCTGCCGCCGCTATTTTATCGCGCCGGGCGTCCGGCCGGTGAGGCGATTACCCGGCTGCGCGGCGACTACCGTCAGCAGCTGACCGGCTGGTTGCTGGGCGCCGCCGAACTGAAAATCTATGGCGCCGCCCGTGCGTTTCGCAGCCGGCTTGATCACACCGAGCAGCAATGGCAGCAGGCGCAACGCCGGCAGGCCAGCCTGAGCGGTCTGTCGCAGGCGCTAATGCTGCTCATCAGCGGCGTTACCGTCACACTGTTACTGTGGCTGAGCGCCGCCGGTGTCGGTGAGCTGGCGGCGCCAGGCGCCCTGATCGCGCTGTTTGTCTTCTGTGCCCTTGCGGCCTTCGAAGCGCTGGCGCCGGTTGCCGGTGCGTTTCAGCATTTAGGCCAGGTCGTTGCTTCCGCGTTGCGCGTGAGCCAGATTATCGACCAGCCGCCGGCAGTGCAGTTTACCTCACAGCCGATCGCCACCACCACCGGCGCGGCGATCGAACTGCATGACGTCAGCTTTAGCTATCCTGGCGGCAACCGTCCGGCAATTAACGCACTGTCGCTTAGCGTGGCGCGTGGCGAAAAGATTGCGCTATTGGGACGCACCGGCTGCGGCAAATCCACGCTGCTGCAGCTGCTGACCCGCGCCTGGGATCCCCAAAGCGGCGCCATCCGGTTAAACGGTATTCCGCTGAGCGACTGGGATGAAGCTTCGCTGCGCGCCGCCACCAGCGTGGTCAGCCAGCGCGTACATCTGTTTAGCCAGACATTGCGTGACAACCTGCGGCTGGCCGCCGCCGACAGTGACGATGACCGTCTGGCGGCGGTATTGCAGCAGGTCGGCCTCGGTAAGCTGCTGGAAAATGAAGAGGGACTGAATGCCTGGCTGGGTGAAGGTGGACGTCAGCTCTCCGGCGGCGAGCTGCGCCGTCTTGGCATTGCCCGCGCCCTGTTACATAACGGCGACCTGTTACTGTTGGATGAGCCGACCGAAGGGCTGGATGCGGAAACCGAACGTCAAATTCTTACGCTGTTGTGGCAGGTCAGTCGTGACAAGACGATGATTATGGTTACCCACCGCCTGCAGGGACTGGAACAGCTTGACCGTATCTGTGTGATGGATCAGGGTGAAATGATTGAGCAAGGGGATCACCGCGAATTAATCTTAAAACGCGGCCGATACTGGCATTTTCACCAACGCTTTGCGCTATAGTCTTAGCTTGTAAGTTCTGCGGGAATAAAGAGACCATGAGACTGATTCAACTCTCACGCGAATCGTTAAATTTCCCCCCGCCGGAAATGGCACTGAGAGAACCCAATGGCCTGCTGGCGATGGGTGGCGATCTCAGCCCGGCGCGTCTGCTTAACGCTTATCACCGCGGTATTTTTCCGTGGTTTTCCCATGGCGATCCGATTCTCTGGTGGTCGCCGGATCCGCGCGCGGTGCTATTTCCCGAGCAGTTTCATCTTAGCCGTAGCATGAAACGCTTTCATCGCCGTTCGCCTTACCGCGTTACGCTGAATCAGGCGTTTTATGCGGTAATCGAGGGCTGCGCCAGCGAGCGTGATGAAGGCACCTGGATTACCCCGGAAGTGAAACGCGCCTGGCTAAAACTGTATGAAATGGGCCATGCCCAGTCGATTGAAGTCTGGCAAGAAGATGAGCTGGTCGGCGGGATGTACGGCATGGCGCTTGGCCAGATATTTTGCGGTGAATCGATGTTCAGTCGCTGCGAAAATGCCTCAAAAACCGCGCTGCTGGTATTCAGTCAGCATTTTAGTCAGTGTGGCGGTAAACTGATTGATTGCCAGGTGCTAAATTCGCATACCGCCTCATTGGGCGCTGAAGAGATCCCACGCGTCGCCTGGCTGGCGTGGCTGAATGCGCTGGCACAACAGCCAGTTAGCGACCAGTGCTGGCAAGTACAACAGCTTTTTTAACCGGTGAAAATGAGGTTTTCCACGCATTTGCTGATAACAGTGCTATAATATGCGCGTTTGGTATGTCGTCCGCTGTTCGCTGCTTCATCAGTGGAGCGGAATTACCAGGCTGGGAATCTCAACGCACCGTTTCAGAACTGTTTTAATTGTGCGACTGATGCAGACTTAAAACAGATTCTTAGCCCGCTATTCCCCCGCAGACGTCATCACCCCCAGATTATACACCTGCTGCCTTCTGTACGTAATGTGCGTTCAGGGCAGTGAGTGCTGGTGACATCACCAACTATTGTTTACATAATACCTGAAATTCGGCATTATCTTGCCGGTTAAAATAAAGGTAGTCATACCCAGAGGATTCGATGGCCAAAGAAGACAATATTGAAATGCAAGGTACCGTACTTGATACGTTACCTAACACCATGTTCCGCGTTGAATTGGAAAACGGGCACGTGGTTACCGCTCATATCTCCGGTAAAATGCGCAAAAACTATATCCGCATCCTGACGGGCGACAAAGTCACTGTAGAGCTGACCCCGTACGACCTGAGCAAAGGCCGCATTGTCTTCCGTAGTCGCTGATTTGCCCCACCCGGTGTCGCGGCATTAAGCCCGCGACACATATAAAAAAGGCCGGATAATTTAATTATCCGGCCTTTATTGTTTCAGGTGTAGTGCAGCGTTTTCAGCACCGGCGGCATCAATGCCGCCGCTACAGTAGGTTAATGCACGGTCCCTTCGGTCTTATGCTTCTCAGCACTCAGGAAGTGATAGGTCAGCTGGTTATTCTCTTTATCCAGCGCCACGGAAACCGATCCGCCATCCACCAGCGAACCAAACAGCAGCTCGTTCGCCAGCGGTTTTTTCAGGCTCTCCTGCACGGTGCGCGCCATTGGACGGGCGCCCATCGCTTTGTCATAGCCTTTGGTCGCCAGCCATGCCCGTGCTTCATCACTGACTTCCAGTGACACGCCTTTCGGATCCAGTTGCGCCTGCAGCTCAACAATAAACTTGTCGACCACCTGATGAATCACTTCCGGCGACAGGTGTTTGAACCAAATAATATTGTCGAGACGGTTGCGGAATTCCGGCGAGAACATTTTCTTGATCTCTTCCATCGCATCGGTGCTGTTATCCTGATGGATCAGGCCGATGGATTTACGCTCGGTTTCACGCACGCCGGCATTGGTGGTCATCACCACGATCACATTACGGAAGTCCGCTTTGCGACCGTTATTGTCGGTCAGCATCCCGTTATCCATCACCTGCAGCAGCAGGTTAAACACGTCCGGATGTGCCTTCTCGATCTCATCCAGCAGCAATACCGCATGTGGATGCTTGATCACCGCGTCGGTTAACAGACCGCCCTGATCGAAGCCGACATAACCCGGAGGCGCACCGATAAGACGGCTAACGGTGTGACGCTCCATATACTCGGACATATCGAAACGCAGCAGTTCGATTCCCAGCGCTTTTGCCAGCTGCACGGTAACTTCAGTTTTACCGACACCGGTAGGGCCAGCAAACAGGAAGGAACCAACCGGTTTACGATCCTGCCCCAAACCGGCACGACTCATTTTAATCGCTTCGGTTAAAGCTTCGATGGCATTATCCTGACCGAACACCAGCATTTTCAGCCGGTCACCGAGGGTTTTCAGCGTATCACGGTCGGTTGCTGAAACACTCTTCTCCGGAATACGCGCAATACGCGCGACCACGGTCTCAATATCTGACACGTTAACGGTTTTCTTGCGTTTGCTTACCGGCATCAGTCGACTGCGCGCGCCAGCTTCATCGATCACATCGATCGCTTTGTCCGGCAGATGACGGTCGTTAATATATTTCACCGCCAGCTCAACCGCAGCACGCACCGCTTTCGCGGTATAACGCACATCATGATGCGCTTCGTACTTGGTCTTCAGACCGTTAATGATCTGCACCGTTTCATCGATAGATGGTTCAGTAATATCGATTTTCTGGAAACGACGTGCCAGCGCACGATCTTTTTCAAAGATATTGCTGAATTCCTGATAAGTGGTGGAACCCATCACCCGGATTTTGCCGCTCGACAGCAGCGGTTTGATCAGGTTAGCGGCATCGACCTGGCCGCCAGAGGCCGCCCCGGCACCGATAATGGTGTGGATCTCATCGATAAACAGAATGCTGCTGGTATCCTGTTCCAGCTGCTTCAGCAACGCTTTAAAACGTTTTTCAAAGTCACCACGGTACTTGGTGCCGGCTAACAGCGAACCAATATCCAGCGAATAGATGGTGCAGTCTTTAATCACTTCCGGTACGTCGCCCTGCACAATGCGCCAGGCCAGCCCTTCGGCAATCGCGGTTTTACCCACGCCTGACTCCCCCACCAGTAGCGGGTTATTCTTGCGACGGCGGCACAGAACCTGAATAGCACGTTCCAGTTCTTTATCGCGCCCGATCAGCGGGTCAATACCGCCTACGCGAGCAAGCTGATTAAGATTGGTGGTGAAGTTTTCCATACGTTCCTCCCCGCCTGCCTGCTCTTCGTTTACCGGATTTTCTGAACCAGGCGCCTGGCCCGGTTCATCTTTACGCGTACCGTGGGAGATGAAGTTCACCACATCCAGACGACTGACTTCGTGCTTACGCAACAAATAAGCCGCCTGCGATTCCTGTTCGCTGAAAATCGCCACCAGCACGTTCGCCCCCGAGACTTCACTGCGTCCCGATGACTGAACATGGAATACCGCACGCTGCAACACGCGCTGGAAGCTGAGCGTTGGCTGTGTATCACGCTCCTCTTCACTGGCTGGCAGCACCGGAGTGGTCTGTTCGATGAAGGCTTCGAGCTCAAGACGCAGAGCAACAATATCCACCGTGCAGGCTTCCAATGCCTCTCTGGCCGACGGGTTGCTGAGCAAAGCCAGCAACAGATGCTCGACGGTCATAAACTCATGACGGTGCTCGCGCGCTCTGGCGAAAGCCATGTTTAAACTGAGTTCCAGTTCTTGATTGAGCATTAGGCACCTCCCCCAATTATTGCCTGACGGACAACTCCCGAATGGAGTGGAAAACCGATCAGGCCTTTTCCAGCGTACATAGCAACGGATGCTCATGTTCCTTGGCATACTGGTTCACGTGCGCGACTTTGGTCTCAGCGACTTCGGCGGTAAAAACGCCACAAATTGCCTTGCCGCGATAGTGAACCGTAAGCATCAGTTGCGTTGCACGTTCAACATCATAAGAAAAGAACTTTTGCAGTACGTCAATAACAAATTCCATAGGTGTATAATCGTCATTATTGAGTATAACTTTATACATTGAAGGTGGCTTAAGTCCTTCCCGCAGCTTGTCTTCTGCAAGATGTTCAAAGTTAAGCCAATCATTAGTGTTTCCCATAGTAATCCGTCATCAGTGTACGTTGCTTGTCGGCATCAGACTATCATGCCCTGCGTTAAGTTTAACACGCCCGACACGTTGTCCAGCGCGGATGAAAATTTCTCCGAATAACCTTATGCGCGACCTTCATCACAAAATTCGCAATAGCGTTAACTGCCTCAAATTTTGAGGATTTGATCCCCGTCTCATAGCCGCGGAAGCTTGACGCTCTGGCCATTTTATCTACATTGTACAGGCATAAGCTGATTGAGTTTTAAGCAGCTTGGGCTGAAAGCCAGTTCACCTCACTTATAAAATGTCTTGCGAGGGATGTAGAAGCATGGAGACGGGTACTGTTAAATGGTTCAATAACGCCAAAGGCTTCGGCTTTATCTGTCCGGTCGGTGGCGGCGATGATATCTTCGCGCACTACTCGACGATTCAGATGGATGGTTACAGAACGCTGAAAGCCGGGCAACAAGTCAAATTTGATGTGCATGAAGGCCCAAAAGGCAATCATGCCAGCCTTATCGTTCCAGTAGAAGTGGCGGCAACAGTCAGTGCCTGACCATTTCTTACTTATTCTGTACAACCCTACCGAAAAATGCCAGCCGCAGTTGCTGGCATTTTTATTTACGACTGATATCCGACTCTGAAAATAAAATTGGGACGCTTTTGCGCTTTTCAACCCCGCGGCTAATCGGCCTGACCACGAGCCAGCCACAGCACCCGGGTAAACATCTGGCGCAACAGCGGCGGAATCGACTCAGGGCCGCGTTCCGCCGCCTCCATTGCCACCGCGATAGCCAGATCCGGTTTGGATGAGCGCTGAATCGCTTTAGTGATAATGCGCCGCAGATTCATCGGCACATTGACCGGCAAACGCGCAGTACGATGATAGACCTCGCTAAATCCCTGCTTATACAGAAAATGCTCCATATCCAGTGCCGGTAATTGCGTAAGATGATCGTTCTCAGCCTCATGGCGCTGGCCGAACATACTGCGCGCGGCGGCGGCGTACTTTTTCCCCGCCTCATCGCCATCGGTCAGCACGTACCACTCAATGCCCATCCGCTGGGCGAATTTCAGCAATGGCCGTAAACCGGACTGGGCAAACTCAATCACCTTCACCCCTTCAGCCGCAAAATGGTGGCCGCACTGGCGCGCCAGCTCATTGATGATCCAAACTTCGGTCTCACCTTCAACCAGCAACCAGCAGCGGGCAAACAGTGAAGAGGGACGGCTGAAGCGGATATGAAAAGCGATACGGCGGCTATCTTCCGTACTCATTCCATCCGGCCCCAGCCGCCACGCCGCCACCCGGGTCGGTTCGCGCACCAGGCGGCATACCTGCTCCATCGGCACCTGCGACAGCAGTTCCGAAGAGTTAGTGGTGGTGATTTTTTGCAACGGCAGCAACTCCAGCAGTCCCCAGGCCACAGAGAGCATAATCGGATGTAACCGCGCCTCCGGGTCTTCTACCAGCAGCAGCGGACGCGCGTCAGGACCCAGTTGATGCGCGCCACGCGCCTGCGCCAGTAGGGCAAACATCTGCAATACAATCAGCCGTCGGCTGCGGCTGTCGGCTTCGGCGATCAGTTGGTTCACATGATTCAGATAGCGCCAGCCCTGACGCGATTCGCGTGCATGGTGCGATACCCGACCCGGTGGCGGACTCTGCTCCGGGGATTGCACCGCAAAATAGTGCTCCAGCAACTGCTGCATGGTATTCAGCCCGTCACGCAGCGCGCCGTCGCTCAGATGTTCAGGTCGCGACACCAGATCGTGAGTCAGCGCATCGATTTGTCGTGCCAGCATAGCGAGATCCGGCTGATGCTCTGCTGGCGGCGTTTCATGGCGCAGACGACGAGTCAGTCGCGCATCGCGCAGGCGCAATACCGGATGCAGAGCAATCAGCGCATGTACCTGATGCGGCTCCCCACTCAGCCGTTGCCGGGAATGGTCGAGGAAATAGTGAGCGGTAGTAACCTGTCGCTGGTCGTTAAGATCGCCGCTAACCCGATAAATAATACGCTGTAAACCATCGTTACCGCGCTGCCACAAGGGTGCCAGCGCCTGATAGCGTGGCGCCCGATAATGACCCGCCTCGCCTTCGCGGAAGATAAAGGTGACCTGCAAATGGCGCTCGCGCTGGTTGAGGTTGCCAGGCGGAAAGTGGAAATCATCGACGGTAAACTGGTATAGCGTGCGCTGCGGTGAGAGTAATAGCGTCAGCGCATCCAGCAGACTCGACTTACCCCAGGCATTTTCACCAAGCAGCACATTATTATTTTCCAGTGCCAGCGTCAGTCGGTTAAGACCGCGGAAGCCGATAATTTCGATGTTTTCCAGAATCATAGACGCATTTCCCCTGCTTTTACTTGAGAATGGTCGCAACCGCTGCGCAGGTCAAGTCAGCGTAGCGAACATTGCTTTACTCAACAGATATTTTTGGATAGCGTGTTGCCACTTTTTATCTGACATGGACGATCCGGCGCGATGTACTCGGGATTACTGATTATTCTTCTGCCACTGATTGTTGGCTATCTTCTGCCGTTAAAGCGCCCTGCGTTATTACGCATCATCAACCGTCTGCTGAGCTGGATGGTGTATGTCATCTTGTTTGTGATGGGCATTAGCCTGGCGTTTCTCGATAACCTGAGCAGTAATTTGCTGGCCATCTTTCACTATGCGGCGGTCAGCGTTATCTGCATTATGCTCTGTAACCTGCTGGCGCTGTGGCTGCTGGAACGCCGTAGCCCCTGGCGCCATCAGCATAAACAGCAAGCCCTGCCTTCCCGTCTGCATATGGCGCTGGAATCACTTAAACTGTGTGGCGTGGTGATTGTCGGCTTTGTGCTGGGATTAACGCAATGGGCGCCGCTGCACTATGCCTCTCAGGCCAGTGAGTATGCGTTGCTCCTGCTGCTATTGCTGGTCGGCCTGCAGCTACGCGGTAGCGGTATGACGCTGCGCCAGATTGTGCTCAACCGCCGCGGGATGCTGGTGGCGACCGTAGTGGCGCTCAGTGCGCTGCTCGGCGGTCTGATTGCCGCCGCTCTGCTGGGGTTACCACTGAGAACCGGTCTGGCGCTGGCTTCCGGTTATGGCTGGTATTCACTCTCCGGCATCCTGCTGACCGAAGCTTTCGGCCCGGTGATCGGCAGCGCGGCGTTCTTTAACGATCTGCTGCGTGAGTTGCTGGCGATTATGCTGATCCCCACCCTGATCCGTCAGCATCGATCCGTCGCACTGGGCTTGTGCGGCGCCACTTCAATGGACTTTACCCTGCCGGTGCTGCAGCGCAGTGGCGGTATTGAGATTGTTCCGGCGGCGATTGTGCATGGCTTTGCCCTCAGCCTGCTGGCGCCGGTATTCATCGCCCTGTTCTCCTCCTGACACCCTTGCCGCTGCGGGGCTTGCCGGCCCCGCGACCTCAATATTCTTTCACACTTTAGCGCATCAGACGCCCGTCCCGTTTTGCTGTCGTGGACTATGCTTTTCCTGGTTAATTTATTTGTCGCATAACGCTATGCGTTGATAAACACAGGGAGAAGAGGATGAAACAAACCGTTGCAGCACTGGTCGCGAAAACCTTAGAAAGCGCTGGCGTAAAACGCATCTGGGGGGTTACCGGGGACTCGCTTAATGGCCTGAGCGACAGTCTGAACCGTATGGGCACCATTGAATGGATGCCGACGCGTCATGAGGAAGTTGCCGCTTTTGCCGCTGGCGCCGAAGCACACATTAGCGGTGAGCTGGCGGTCTGCGCCGGCTCTTGCGGGCCGGGCAACCTGCATCTGATTAATGGCCTGTTTGACTGCCACCGCAATCAGGTACCGGTACTGGCGATCGCCGCCCATATTCCCTCCAGTGAAATTGGCAGTGGCTATTTCCAGGAGACCCATCCGCAGGAGCTGTTCCGTGAATGCAGCCATTACTGTGAACTGGTATCCAATCCGGAGCAGCTGCCGCAGGTGTTAGGTATTGCGATGCGCAAAGCGATTCTCAATCGTGGCGTGTCGGTGGTGGTGCTGCCCGGTGACATCGCGTTAAAACCGGCGCCGGAAGACGCCAGCGCCAGCTGGTATCCACTGCAACAGCCGGTGATCCAGCCGACAGCGCAACAGCTGACAAAACTGGCCGACTGCCTTAATCAGGCGAAAAATATCACCTTAATGTGCGGCAGCGGTTGTGCCGGCGCCCATGACGAGGTGGTAAAACTGGCGCAAATCTTAAAAGCCCCGGTGGTTCACGCGCTGCGTGGCAAAGAGCATATTGAGTACGATAACCCTTACAGCGTCGGCATGACCGGGCTAATTGGCTTTTCCTCCGGCTATCACGCGATGATGAATGCCGATACCCTGGTGCTGCTGGGCACCCGCTTTCCGTATCGCGCCTTCTATCCGGCGGATGCCAAAATTATTCAGATCGATATTAATCCCGGTAGTCTTGGCGCCCACAGTCGTGTCGATATGGCGCTGATTGGCGATATCAAAGCCACGCTCGGCGCCCTGCTGCCGCAGCTGGAGAATAAGTCCGATCGTGATTTCCTCGATCAGGCACTGGAACACTATGCCGATGCGCGTAAAGGGCTGGATGACCTGGCGACCGCCAACGATAAGCTGGCGATTCATCCGCAATATCTGGCGCAGCAGATCAGCCATTACGCCAGCGACGATGCGATCTTTACCTGCGATGTCGGCACCCCCACCGTCTGGGCCGCGCGTTATCTGCAGATGAATGGCAAACGCCGACTGCTGGGATCCTTTAACCACGGATCGATGGCCAATGCCATGCCGCAGGCGCTGGGGGTACAGGCGCTGAACCGCGACCGTCAGGTGGTCGCTATGTGCGGCGACGGTGGTTTTAGTATGCTGATGGGGGATTTTCTGACCGTTGCCCAACTGAAGCTGCCGATAAAAATCGTGGTATTTAATAATAGCGTGCTGGGCTTTGTCGCGATGGAGATGAAAGCCGGGGGCTATCTGACCGACGGCACGGAACTGCAAAATCCTGACTTCGCAGCGATAGCGCAGGCCTGCGGGGTAAAAGGCATTCGCGTGGAAAAAGCATCGGAAATTAACCAGGCGCTGGAACAGGCGTTTGCTCATGACGGACCGGTACTGGTGGATGTGATTACCGCCACCGAAGAGCTGGCGATGCCGCCGCAAATTAAACTGGAACAGGCCAAAGGTTTCAGCCTGTATATGCTGCGCGCGATTATCAATGGCCGGGGCGATGAAGTGGTGGAACTGGCGAAAACCAACTGGCTGCGGTAAAACATCAATAGGTATCTGTTACGGGCGCTGCGGCGCCCGTTTTTTTAAGGAGAGCAACAGTGATCGATTTACGCAGTGATACGGTTACCCGCCCGGGTAGCGCCATGCTGTCTGCGATGATGTCGGCAGAAACCGGTGATGATGTATACGGTGATGATCCTACCGTTAATGCCCTGGAAGCTGAAGCAGCGCGTCTCAGCGGCAAGCAGGCCGCGCTGTTTTTGCCCACCGGCACCCAGGCCAATCTGGTGGCTCTGCTCTGCCACTGCCAGCGTGGCGAGGAGTATATCGTCGGCCAGCTGGCGCATAATTATAAATATGAAGCGGGCGGCGCTGCGGTGCTCGGCAGTATTCAGCCGCAGCCGATCCTCGCCGCTGCCGATGGCACCCTGCCGCTCGACGTAGTGGCTTCGGTGATCAAGCCCGATGATTTCCATTTCGCCCGCACCAAACTGCTCAGTCTGGAAAATACCCATAATGGCAAAGTGCTGCCGTTATCCTATCTGCAGGAAGCCTGGGCCTTTACCCGACAGCACCAGCTGGCGCTGCATATCGACGGCGCGCGGATTTTTAACGCCGTAGTGGCGCTGAATATTAGCCTGGAAGAGGTGGCACGTTACTGCGACACCCTGACCATTTGCCTTTCCAAAGGGCTGGGCACGCCGGTAGGTTCCCTGCTGTGCGGCGATGCTGAATATATTCAGCGCGCTCGTCGCTGGCGTAAAATGACCGGCGGGGCGATGCGCCAGGCCGGGATCCTTGCGGCGGCAGGCCTGTATGCCCTTGAGCATAATGTGGCGCGTCTGAAACAGGATCACGACAATGCCCGCTGGCTGGCTGAGCAGTTAACGGCCATCGGCGTCGATGTGCGCCGTCAGGATACCAATATGGTATTTGTCCGCGTGCCGGCGGAGCAGGTGTCGGGGCTGCAAAATTATCTGCAGGCGCGCGGGATCATCATCAGCGCTGCGCCGGTGACGCGGCTGGTGACCCATCTGGATGTGGATCGTCATGCGCTGGAGCAACTGGTAGCCCACTGGCAGGCATTTCTGGCGGCCTGATATCTGCCCGGAGCCAATCAGCGGCAGGGGCGGCATAAATGCCTTCCCCTGCTGTAGGGGAGCCATTAATGGCTCCCGCCCCGATGGCGGCAACCGTGCAAACCATTGATACGGGCGGCATAAATGCCGCCCCTGCTGTAGGGGAGCCATTTATGGCTCCCGCCCCGATGGCGGCAACCGTGCAAACCATCGATACGGGCGGCATAAATGCCTGCCCCTGCTGTAGGGGAGCCATTAATGGCTCCCGTCCCGATGACGGCAACCGTGCAAGCCATTGATACGGGCGGCATAAATGCCGCCCCTACAGAAGAATGCCGCCCCTGCTGTAGGGGAGCCATTTATGGCTCCCGCCCCGATGGTGGCAACCGTGCAAACCATTGATACGGAAGTAATAAATGCCGCCCCTACAGAAGAATGCCAGCCCCTGCTGTAGGGGAGCCATTAATGGCTCCCGTCCCGATGGTGGCAGCAGTGCAGCTATTGGCACGGACGCCACCTCAGCTACGGCGCGGACGAAGCGCTGTGATATTTATCCACCAGCGCTTTCGCAATCGCCTCGGTCTGCGCATCCGCCAGGCCACGATAGTCAGATGGACGGAAATGCATCTGGAAAGCGGCAATCACCTTACGCTGCTGCTGCGCACTCATCCCCGGCGTCACTTCATACCCATAGCGCGCCAGCACATCCAGCAGATCTTCCACCGGCACTGGCTGCGCCGGATCACGCCCCTTCAGCCAGTAACCTACCCGCTGCGTGTCAGGCCAGGCGCCCAGTCCCTGTTGTGCCAGCATCGCCCACGGGAACAGCGGGCCGGGATCCTGCTTGCGCTGCGGCGCGATATCGCTGTGTCCGACAATATTCTCCGGCCTGATGTTATAGCGCCGTACAATATCGCGCATTAGCGGTTGCAGGACGGCGATCTGCTGCGCGGTAAACGGGGTCCACACCGGAGCGACAAGCTGATGCAGCGGACCGGCATTCACCAGTTCAATGCCAATTGAGGTGTCGTTAATCCGCGTCGCACCGCGCCAGAAACTCGGGCCGGCATGCCAGGCAAGCTGCTGCTCAGGTACCAGTTGCCAGATAAGTGGCTGCCCTCTCTTCAGCGGTGGCCGATCGGGGATCAGATAATGCACGCTGACTTCACGATCGGTGAGGGTGGCCAGTGAACGCGGAAAATCTTCTGCGGTGTAATGGATTACCAGCACTTTAATGCGTGGCCGCGCGCCCAGCGCCGCCTGGCGGGTATCCACCTGATAGCCATCGCGTTGCTCAATCCCGTTCGATGAGCAGGCGCTCAGTAACAGCACCAGTATTCCAACCCAGTAGCGCATCAACCGGTCCTCACCACCATTCCAGGTGAAAGTTTCATCATGCTCTCCTTTTCTGCTTCAGTGCCCGTGAGGTTGAAAACCGTGGCTATACTTTAGGTCTTGCCAGTTAACCATAAGGAAATAGAAATGAAAAACAGAGCCTTCGCCGTGCTGTTGCCAGCTGCGCTATTGCTGAGTGCCTGTAGCACGCCAGAACCGGCGTACCAGGATAACGGCAGCCGCACCGGTCCCTGCACCGAGGGCGGGCCGGATGTGGTGGCGCAAAAATTTTACGCCCTGCGCACGGAACACCCCACTCAGGGTCTGCCAGACGCGCAACTACTGGCGCAGTACCGCCCATATCTGAGTGACGCCCTGTATCAGAAACTGCTGCGGGCCAATGCGCAAAACGATAAATCCGCCGATCTGCGGCAGGGCGATCTGTTCTCCAGCCTGGCTGCCGGGCCGACATCTGCCAGCGTAGCGGATGCCTCAACCATTCCCAATCACGACGCACGCAATATTCCGCTGCGCGTCAGTTTACGCCGCGATGGCGACAAAGCGCTGGAGTGGCAGGATGAAGTGCTGATGGTCCGTGAGGGCAGTTGCTGGGCCGTGGATGATGTGCGTTATGTTGCCAGCTGGCCGCATCCCGCTGGCGGTAGCCTGAGTCAAACCATCGAAAAATAATGCATTATTAAGCGCGCCGCGATAATCCGGCGCCTTAAAGCCATTTTACCCGCTAAAAAATGGGCGACCGCAGCGCTTCGCCACTGCTTTACGCTATCTTGTGCTACGCTTTATTAACATGACTTACCATAAATAAATTTTAACGCACGAAGATTGCATAACTATTCTGCGGACGTTAAGATCCACGACATCAATTGCTATTCATTATTTGCGCATGAGTATTCAACTAAACGGTATTAACTGCTATTACGGCGCCCACCAGGCGCTGTTCGATATTCAACTGGAATGTCCTGAAGGTGAAACTCTGGTTCTGCTTGGCCCCAGTGGCGCTGGCAAGAGCTCGCTTTTGCGCGTGCTGAATTTACTCGAGATGCCGCGCTCAGGCACCCTGAGCATCGCTGGTAATAACTTCGATTTCAGCAAAACCCCCGGCGACAGCGCGATTCGCGAATTGCGCCAGAACGTCGGCATGGTGTTCCAGCAATATAATCTCTGGCCTCATCTGACCGTGATGCAGAACCTGATTGAAGCGCCCTGCCGCGTGCTTGGGCTGAGCAAAGATCAGGCGCATGCCCGCGCCGATAAGTTGCTCGACCGTCTGCGTCTGACGCCGTTTGTCGACCGTTTTCCGCTGCACCTTTCCGGTGGTCAGCAGCAGCGCGTGGCGATTGCCCGTGCGCTAATGATGGAACCGGCGGTATTGCTGTTTGATGAACCCACCGCCGCGCTGGATCCGGAAATTACCGCCCAGATCGTCAGTATTATTCGCGAACTGGCGCAGACCAACATTACGCAGGTTATCGTCACTCACGAAGTTGAAGTTGCCCGTAAAACTGCCAGCCGGGTGGTTTATATGGAAAATGGCTTTGTGGTGGAACAGGGCGATGCCAGCCGCTTTACACAGCCGCAAACCGATGAGTTTGCCAACTATCTTTCGCACTGATTCAGGACATAATGATGAAAAAAGTGATACTCGCCGCCTTACTGGCAGGAATGAGCCTGAGCGCGACCGCTGCGCAGACTATCCGTTTCGCCACCGAAGCCAGTTACCCGCCGTTTGAGTTCGTCGATTCGCAGAATAAAATTCAGGGTTTTGACGTTGATCTGGCCAATGCGCTATGCAAAGAGATCGACGCGACCTGCACCTTCACCAACCAGGCGTTTGACAGCCTGATCCCCAGCCTGAAATTCCGCCGTTTCGATGCGGTCATGGCCGGTATGGATATCACCGCAGAGCGTGAAAAGCAGGTGCTGTTTAGCAAACCTTATTACGATAACTCGGCGATCTTTATTGTTCAGAAAGGCAAAGTGGCCAATGTCGCGGCGCTGAAAGGTAAGCGGGTTGGCGTCCAGAATGGCACCACCCATCAAAAATACCTGACCGAAAAGCAGTCTGGCGTAACGACTGTGCCCTATGACAGCTATCAGAATGCGATTCTCGATCTGAAAAATGGCCGTATTGATGCGGTATTCGGCGATACCGCAGTAGTTAATGAGTGGCTGAAGCAGAATCAGAACCTGGCGGCCCTCGGCGAGAAAGTGACGGATAAAGCTTACTTCGGCACCGGTCTCGGCATCGCATTGCGTCAGGGCAACACCGAACTGCAGGGCAAATTCAACGCCGCGCTGGATAAAGTGAAAGCCGATGGCACTTACAAAACCATCTACCAGAAATGGTTTCAGCAGTAATTAAATGAACGAACTTACCCCTCTTGCAAGCGCCGCCGCGATGACCGTCGGCCTTGCCGTTTGTGCGCTGGTAGTCGGGCTGGTCCTGGCGATGGTTTTCGCCGTCTGGGAATCCGCCCGCTGGCGCCCGGTGGCCTGGATCGGCACGGGTCTGGTCACCCTGTTTCGCGGCCTGCCGGAAATTCTGGTAGTGCTGTTTATCTATTTTGGCGCCTCGCAACTGCTGCTGACCCTGTCTGACGGTTTTACCCTGAATTTCGGCCTGTTCCGCCTGCCGGTACAGATGCAAATTGAAAACTTCGACGTCAGCCCGTTTCTTTGCGGCGTAATTGCGCTGTCCATCCTTTACTCGTCCTATGCCTCGCAGACCCTGCGCGGCGCGCTGAAAGCAGTACCGACTGGCCAGTGGGAGTCGGGACAGGCGCTGGGCATGAAAAAGACGGCGATATTTTTCCGGCTGATTATGCCGCAAATGTGGCGGCACGCGCTGCCGGGGCTGGGTAATCAGTGGCTGGTGCTGCTGAAAGATACCGCGCTGGTTTCACTGATTAGCGTCAACGACATTATGTTACAGACCAAAAGCATCGCCACCCGCACTCAGGAGCCTTTTACCTGGTATATGATTGCCGCGGTTATTTATCTGCTTATCACACTGTTCAGTCAGTTTGTCCTGAAACGTATTGAGCTGCGCACCACGCGCTTTGAACAGGGAAATAGCTGATGCTTGAGTATTTACCTGAGTTGTTCAAAGGGCTGCATACCAGCCTGACGCTGACGGTCACCTCGCTGATTCTGGCGCTGCTGCTGTCGTTAGCCTTTACCGTGGTGCTGGCGCTCAAGCTGCCGCTGCTGAGTCAGGCGGTGAAAGGCTATATCACGCTATTTACCGGTACGCCATTGCTGGTGCAGATCTTTCTCATCTACTACGGTCCGGGGCAGTTCCCGGCGATCCAGCAGATGCCGTGGCTGTGGCATTTTCTCTCGCAGCCGTGGCTGTGCGCCCTGCTGGCGCTGTCGCTTAACAGCGCCGCCTATACCACACAGCTGTTCTACGGCGCGGTGCGCGCGATCCCGGCGGGTCAGTGGCAATCCTGCGCCGCGCTGGGGATGAACCGCAAAGACACGCTGCGCATTTTGCTGCCCTATGCCTTTAAACGCGCCCTCTCCTCCTATTCCAATGAGGTGGTGCTGGTCTTTAAGAGCACCTCGCTGGCCTATACCATCACACTGATGGAAGTGATGGGACATGGGCAACTGCTGTATGGTCGCACTTATGATGTCACGGTGTTTGCCGCCGCCGGATTAATCTATCTGGTCGTTAACGGTTTGCTGACGTTACTGATGCGTCTGATCGAACGACGTGCGTTAGCTTTCGAGCAGCGTAGCCAGTAAGCGTTATGCCGCCCGGCCGCGGGCGGCATAAGCGCAGATCAGTCAAACAACGAATAATGTTCCTTTTTAATCCCGTAGTCTAAAGCCGTTAAGAAATCTGATGGCTGATTCTGCTGCTCCAGCGCAATTTGCTGTTGCATAAAGGGTTCAAGTACGGCAAAAGCCGCTAACATATCTGCGACCTTGCCGCGCTTTGTAAAAAAACCGTTGCCTATCTCGTTTAACCGCTGATTTACCTTATGCCATTCAGCGCCCGGCAAAACATTCCTTCGATCCAGATACGTCAGATGCAGCGACATTTCGATGGCCTGCGCCACACTATAAACATAGGAATTGTCTACCTGATTACCGGTCCTGCGTTTTTCTATCTGCTCCCTGACTTCACGAGCCATAAGAACATCATCCGATTGCGCCAGATACTTATCAACGGCGGCATTTTCCGCACTCAGGCAATTCAGCAGCAACCCGGCTAACGAAAATTGCATTTCACCCTTCTCAGCATTGAACAGCATAAATTGGCTATACGGATGCCTTAAGTTTGTCAGCGGCTGGCCATAAATATTGTTCTCCTGTTCAATGCGGGTAGCGAAAGTCAGCAATGACTTAGCGAATGCCCAGCGTTTTTGCAGAGAACCGCCCTCCATCTTACGCAGCGGCTTAAAATTACTGCTCCAGGTTTTAATCACCAGTCTGGTTATATCCCGATTGCCAACTGTGGTGTCATAACACTGCACCGCATAGCTGCTCTCCGACTCAGCGGTCGACAGTATATAGCTCCTGACAATCGCTGTTATTTTCGCCTTATCTTCCTGAGATAACGCGGTATCGAGATAAATTCGCTGGGTGCTATCGGCCTTCTCATGCAACATATCGCGCAGGGTTTCCCGGGTGGCGGCCAGCGAATCATCATTGGCTGGTTGCGCTCTCCGCACACTCCCGATGTTCTGCGTATAAAAATCACTGATTGTAGCTGCCATCAACTGCAGATCTCCGGTGCGCCCCTCAATGAGATCCACACAGGCAGCCAACACCGCTGGCGGCAACAACGCAGCTGCGCGATCCTGCTTGCTTAATTCGCTAATAAAGGCCGCCACCTCATTTTTATAATCCTGATTACGGGAATCAGCCACCTCTCTTCCCAGCTGAATAAACGCCTGACACCACTTCTCATACTGCTGCGGCTGTATAGTGCCAAACCACGACGTGACATTTTCCGGCAGAAACCCGGCTGCCGGAATAGTGTTATTGAGCATATATAGCACCGGAGCCAGCAGGTGATGCTGCTCAAAGCCGGAATTTTCCAGCATCGTTCGCAGTGCCTGATGGCGATCGGCTACCGGGATAAGCGATGGCCTGTCAACCCCAATAAACCTTTCCCCGGCCATTACCCCGACACTATTTCCGCTCTGATACGCCAGCAGTGGGACCGCCTGATGGTGTTGTTTCTCTTCCTGCTTAATTTGCTGCTGCATTAATGGTGCGAGTTGCTGAATGGCATTAAACAATTGTGCTGCCGTGGCGCGCCGCGCCAAAGTGCGGGACATGGCATTTGCAAGCACCAGAGCGGCTTCTTTCTCTTGCGGCGTATTAATAAGACTTTTTTCATAAAGTTCATTAAGCTGCAAAGCGTGGTTTGTAATATATCCGGCGCTATAGATATAGGCGCTATCTGTGTTGGATGACCGACTGTTGCCGGTTATCTGCTTCAAAACTTCAGGAGCCACACCAGTCTCAATCCTGTCGTAGACAAATTTATCGATATCGGGATTTTCTGCGCTCAGGCAGTTAAGCAAAAACCCAGTCATCGACAGCCTGACCTGGCCGGTTGCATCATTTTTTTCCAGAAAATCGCCGGGCAGATACCTTAATTTATTCAGCGGTTCCCCACAGAAAGTTTTATTTTCGGCAATCTCCTTCACAAAAGTCAGCATTCCCTTTGCGAACTGCCAGCGTTGTTTTAGCGAATAATCCTCCATCTTACTTAGGGGTTTAAATTCGGTGTCCCAGCTCTTGATGGACAGTTGCGTAACCGTATGCCCGTCAACATTGATATCCTCGTAGCATACCTCGTAGCTATTTTGCATATTCGCTGCGGCGACATACCGTTCAACACGCTGGTTAATCAGGTTTTTTTCCAACTCTGATAAACATATACGCAGTGGTAATCTTTGCGTAACCACCGGCTGCTCCGTCCATAGCTCAATGGTACGCAGAGTTTTTCGGGTTGCGGCCATGGCGTCATCCGGCAATTTTTCGGCGGTCTGCCCACTTTTGCTTTGCCGCGCATAAAAATCATTCAGCAACCAGCCAGGCTTCTGCAGGCCGCTATCTGTTCCCCCGTGGATAAGACTATTAGTGGCAAAAAAGGTCCGCTCTGACAGTAATTTGTCGCCACCATAAGAACGAAAATCGGCGACAAAGCGCGCAACCTGATCTTTAAATTGCGGGTCTTTGGCGTTACCGGCCACTCTACCCAGTTGAATCATCGCCTGTGCCAGTCTGTTATACTGCTGCGGGTTGATTACGCTGAACCAGTCCGCGAGGTTGGCCGGCAGAAACTGATAGGCTGGAATCTCACTGTTTGCGATACTCTCTCTGCCTGCCATATATGTAAACAGAACCAAAAAATTTTCCATGGTAAAGCTGGAGCATTCGAGCATTACACGCAGCGCCTTGCCCAGATCCGACAACGGGATAAGACTTTCGGCGCCATTAAATCTTTTCCCTGCGAGGATGGCGACAGGAGCAAGCCTCGTTTCTACCTGCGCGGGCTGAATAGCGCTGTTACCGGCGTGCCGCGTTAACTGCCCGGCCCGGCCCGGAGTCAGAGTGTTACTGGATAACTGCGGCAATGTGAATGAAGCAGGCAAGGGGGGAAGTAAGCGCTGTAGCGGAGTGGCTGACCGTGCAGGCGGCTGGCCAGATCCTGCGGTTGCCGATAAGAACCGATGTCCTGCCTGCAGGTCCGGAGTGAGTGGCGGTGGTGCTAAGTTGTTATTCGATAAATTCGATAATACGGGTGCTGACGGCCAATACTGCCGTTGCAAAAATGACGTGGGCTGGAGGGGGACGTTAGAGATCTCTACCAGCGAACGGCTGAAACCACTAATCCGCTGCTGGTTTCCGACACTAGCGGTATTTACAACGCGATAATAGTTGTGTGGCTGGGAAGTGGTTAAAGCCGGTGGAAAGGCTGGACCAATATCACTCATTATGTCAATTCCTTTTGTTTATCATACTGCAACGGATATAACCCGCTTACGCCGATAAGGCAGGTAACAATTATAAATAAATAACTTTCACCCGGATTATAAAAAAACGTCCTGACCATCCTTCACTGTTATTTATTTCCTGCACAACCATCAATTATCTTTCAGCAAGGTTTCCCGAAAAATCTTCAGTAACTCAGAGTCCATCCCATTTTCTTCCAGTTCAATTTGCTGCCGCATATCGGGATCAAGCTGATTAAATGCGGTAAAAAGTTCTGCGGCGGTAGCGCGTGCATTTTTGCCGAAGTTCATTGCCTTCGCATTGGCTATATCTGCCTGTCTGGCCTCTGAGGTCCCGATGCTGTTAATTATATAAGAAAACTTTATAATTTTATTTATTAGCATACATGTGCTAAATATCGCAGCTTTTTCACTACGATGGGCAGGGGCATCAGAAATAACTTCCGCAGAGACTTCCGGTGCCAGATAATTATAACGGGTAAATGTCTGCTGCAGATATTTATCAATTTCATGATTATTCGCGCCCAGAAAATTAAGCAGATGCCATTTTAACCCCAGCTTAATTTCGCCGCTGGCGGCATTCAACTCGATAGCGTCCGGGTTTAAATACCTGACATTTTCCATGGCCTGGCCGTGGACATTTTTTCCTTGCTCTTCCGCCTCTTTTAACCACTTCAGCAGTCTTAGCGTGAGGTTCCAACGGTACTTAAGCGTATCCCCCTTTGCCAGAACCATGGGGCGAAACGCCTTATCGAATACCTTGATCACTATCTGAGTGACATCTTTATCCCGGCTGCCCACAGCATAATAGTGCACGGCATAACTGCTATCGGCGCTGGTTGAACGGGCATATTGCTCAACGCAGCGGTTCACCAGCGCTTTATCCTGCTCAGACAGCCGCAGGGGCAGCGTAATAATGTCACTGACCACCGGCTGATCGGCCCTGATGGTGTGCATGATTTCGCTGGCCGCATTGACTGACCTGTGGTCCGCATTTTCACGAGTTTGCTCAGCTACGGCGCTTTGCCGCTGAAAAAAAACCTCCAGCGCAATGGTCTGCGCCGGGCGGCCATCATCCGGCACAAATTTATTACCGCTGATGATGCCGACAGTATCACCATTTTGATCCTGTAACGGCCTGATTACATGGGGTGGCGCAGATGCGACAGCGTTAGCATTGCTGCAGAGATTTAACTCGCGCCGCGGCTGACCAGGTAATGATAAGAAGAGGTTTTCTGGCTGCTGAAGCGGCGGTAAAGCGGGCGTCACCAGTGATAGCGAAGTATTAGACACCTGCTGCAACGCATTGTGGGGAAATTGATCGCCCGCGGGATTGTTGACATGAGCGGAGATAGCCGGCCCCGGACGATGATTAGCATCAATTTCACGCATAACAGTTCCTTCTGTTGATGATATTGCCCCGCTCCACTGACTTCTTCCCGGTTGAGCCTTCCGTGTCCGCTACCGACAGTAAAATATAATAACCATCGCCGCACAACCTGATGCCTGTCGCATGCAGATCCTGTCGGCGCAGGCGGCAGACGATAATTATGTTGTAGAAAAGCGTCTTATTTTCGCTGTTTTCGTAGTTCCCTGCCGCCAGACTTCAGCATGAAAGTGGCTAAAAACGGGCAAAAATCGCCATTTTTTAATTATATATACACAAATATTGCATATTAATGCATTTAGTGGCATCTTATTTCTCGCCAGAGGGCAGCATAATGATAAAGAGAAACAGGAGCTTGACCGATGAAAAAATTGTTACTGACCGCTCTGCTTGCCAGTGTCGCTTTCAGCGCCAGCGCAGCGGAGAAAATTCGTTTTGCCTCTTCCGCCACCTATCCGCCATTTGAATCCCTGGATAGTAACAACCAAATCGTCGGTTTTGATATTGACCTCGCCAAAGCCCTGTGTAAGCAGATGCAGGCCGAGTGCAGCTTTAGCAATAACCCGTTCGACAGTCTGATCCCGGCGCTGAAATTTCGCCGCTACGACGCGGTAATTTCCGGGATGGACATCACTCCCGAGCGCAGCAAGCAGGTCAGCTTTACGCAGCCTTATTATGCCAACTCCGCAGTAGTGATTGCGCAAAAAGGCAGATTCAGCAACATTGACGATCTGAAGGGGAAACGCGTCGGGATGGAAAACGGCACCACCCATCAGAAATACCTGCAGGATAAGCATCACGAAGTCACCGCGGTGGCCTATGACAGCTATCAGAATGCGATTCTCGATCTGAAAAATGGTCGTCTCGATGGGGTATTTGGCGATACCGCCGTGGTCAATGAGTGGCTGAAAAACAATCCGAGTCTGGCGACAGTTGGCGAACATATCACTGATGCGCAATACTTTGGCAGTGGATTAGGTATTGCAGTGCGTCCGGATAATAGCGCACTGCTGGAGAAACTGAATGGCGCGCTGACGGCGATTAAAGCTGATGGCACTTACCAGAAAATCAGCGACCACTGGTTCCCGCAATAACTACCCTGCCCGCCCAATCTGGCGGGTCAGACAGGGGTAACGCTTACCTGGGTGATGTTCTGCAAATGCTCCGGGATACCGTAAGCGCCAACACTGTCTGACCTGCCCTTTACCGCGTTCTCTTTAGCAGCGTCAGCACTTCGTAATGGGCGGTATGCGGGAACATATCAAACAGCTGCACCCGCTCGATTTGATAATTGGGCAGACGTGCAATATCGCTGGCCATGGTCTGCGCATTACAGCTCGAATAGAGGATAGATTGCGGCGCCATACGGCTTAAATAGTCGCAAAGTTCCGCACCAATACCCCGGCGCGGCGGATTCACCAGCACCAGTTCCGGCACCACGCCGTTGGCAGTAGCAAACTGCGTTGAATCCAGCGCGGCAAACTGCACTTTATCCAGCCCCATAATAGCTGCCGAACGACGGGCGCAGGCGATAGCCCCGGCACTGATCTCAATCCCGGTTAAGGTCATCTCTGGCGTAGCGCAATGCAGGCCAAATCCCCCGACGCCGCAGAACAGATCCCACATCTGCGTGACCGCCAGTTCCGCCACCCAGGCGCGGGCGCTGGCATACAGCGCAGCGGCGACCTGTGGGTTAGTCTGAAAGAAACTTTGCGGGCGTATAAACAGCGGCACATGATTTAACCGTTCCGCCAGCAGCTGATTATCGCTTAATGCGATCTCTTCATCGCCTTCGAGGATCGCCATATGCACCGGCTGAATATTGGCCGATATCACGCTAAGCTGCGGTAACTGCTGCAGCAGCCACGGCAATGCGGCTTTCAGCTGCGCCAGTTTGCTGTGCGAACGCAGCACAAAACGCAGCATCAGTGCGCCCTGTTGGGTACTTTCCGTCAGCAGGATATATTTCAGCTCGCCGCGCTTACGCGCGACGTTATACGGCGTCAGGCCCGCGCGGGCGATAAAGGGTTTCAGCCGGGCGAAAACCGCGTCAAACGATGACGGATAGAGCGGACAGGCGGTGAGATCGACCGGCGAGCCGTCGCGGTGCAGCATGCCTAACAGTGGACGTTCAACACTGCCGCTGACCACCATTTTGGCTTTATTGCGAAACCCCTGCAGGGCCGAGGTCACCGGCTGACGCCATTGCGCCACCGTCCGCTCAGCCAGTAGCTGTTCGAGATGGGCCTGTTTCGCAGAGAGTTGTTGCGGGTACGATTTTTCCAGCCACTGGCAGGAACGACAACGATCCGCCTCATAAAGCGCGCAGTGCATGATAAAGCCTGTGTAGTAGTGATAAACGCCAGAATGCGGCCGGGGATTGTAGCACTGCGGGCTAATCCTTGCGAAAAAACTTCCGGCTACTGGCAGGCATAAACAACAGGATCAGTACCAGCAGATCCGGGATTTTTTGCTGAAGCAGGTCATGAATGATTTCACCATTGCTTTCACCGCTAATACTGAAGATTTCGGGATAGACCCAGCCAAGTGAAGCCACCAGCATATACAGTATCACTATCAGCTGCGTAATGGCGTAACCCCAGCGTCCGCGGTTACTGCCGCGCATCAGCACGATGGCGCAGCGCAGTTCAATAAAAAAGATCAACTGGCTGGCAATAAAGATCAGGGTTGAATCCCAGGCCTGGGCACTACGGTGAACGAAATCCGCAATTTCCTCATAACCCAGTTCATTGACCAGCAATAACACGTTAAGGATACGTGTAGCGATAATCGCACTGCCGGCAATCAATACCGGTACTGGAGTCGCGGAGCGCGGTTTCATCATACCTTTTCCCGCTCTGAATACATCCGACATCCACTCTCTCCTGCAGGCCCAGAGTATTGGGCCAATGATCAACAAGAGCGGCCGAAAAGCCGCTCCTTAAGGGTCACCCCTTGTGACGATCATTATAGTGACAAAATATTGCCTTTTCAGCCACGTCTTGCTTTCTGAATATCGCGCACCCGCTGTTTTTCTTCATGGGCCATAAAGCGCCAGGCGATAAAACCGACAATCCCGACCACAAACAGGATCAGTGAAGCCAGCGCGTTGATTTCCGGGTTCACTCCACGACGTACCGTGGCGAAAATCTGCATTGGCAAGGTGGTGGCGCCCGGGCCGGTAACAAAACTGGCGATCACCAGGTCATCAAGCGACAGGGTAAAGGCCAGCAGCCAGCCGGTCACAATCGCCGGGGCGATCATCGGTACGGTAATCACAAAGAACACCTTTAACGGCGTCGCGCCGAGGTCCATCGCCGCCTCTTCGATCGAGCGATCCAGCTCACGCAGGCGCGAGTTAATCACCACGGCCACATACGCGGTACAGAAGGTGACATGCGCCAGCCAGATGGTGAGCATACCGCGATCGCTCGGCCAGCCGATAGCGTGCCCCATGGCGACAAACAGCAGCAACAGGGACAGACCGGTGATAACATCCGGCATCACCAGCGGCGCCGTCAGCATAAAGGCAAAGCCGGTAGAACCACGAAAACGGCCAAAGCGCACAATCACTACCGCCGCGATGGTGCCCAGCACCACGGCAGCGGTGGCGGCCAGGGCGGCAATTGTCAGGCTGAGGGTTACGGCGCTGATCATCGCGTCATCCTGAAACAGCACCCGATACCAGTGGAACGAAAAGCTTTCCCACACCGTGACCAGCTGTGAACTGTTAAACGAATAGACCACCAGCAACAGCATCGGCGCGTATAGCAGGCTGAAGCAGATCACCAGAATCGCGGTTCGCCACGGCGAACGCACCGCAGGAAGATTATTCATGCCTTGTCTCCCATCTCTTTATTCTGATGCTTATGGAACCAGATAATCGGCAGGATCAGGATCAACAGAATAATCACCGCCAGCGCCGACGCCACCGGCCAGTCACGGTTATTAAAGAACTCCTGCCAGATAATGCGGCCAATCATAATGCTATCCGGGCCTCCCAGCAGTTCCGGGATCACGTATTCCCCCACTGCCGGAATAAACACCAGCATCGACCCGGCAATAATTCCGCCTTTGGTCAGCGGCACAATCACTTTAAAGAAGGTTTTTAACGGTCCGGCGCCGAGATCCAGCGAGGCTTCCACCAGTGAATAATCGATACGCGTCAGGGCGGTATAGATTGGCAGCACCATAAACGGCAGGTAGCAGTAGATAATGCCGATATACACTGAAATATTGGTGTAGAGGATCACCAGCGGATGATCGATCACCCCCAGCCACAGCAGAAAACGGTTAAGAATGCCGTTGTTGTTCAGTAGCCCCATCAGCGCATAGACCCGCACCAGGAATGACGTCCAGGAGGGTAAAATAACCAGCAACAGCAGGATATTTCGCACCGATGGTTTACTTTGCGCTACCGCCCATGCCAGTGGATAGCCGATCAGCAGACAGATAATGGTCGACACCGCCGCCAGTTTCAGCGACTGCATATAGGCATCGAAATAGAGCGGATCTTCGGTCAGCTGAAAATAGTTAGCCAGATTCAACACCAGGCTGAACTGATCGTCAGCCCAGCTCATCAGGTCGGTATAGGGCGGGATCGCGCGAGCGACCTCGGCGAAACTGATCTTCAGAACAATTAAGAATGGCAACATAAACAGCAGGATCAGCCACAAATAAGGCAGCGCGATCACCAGTTTGCGGCCATGTTTCTGCAGCAGTCGTGCGGACACCCCGGGGGTTGCCGTCTCTGCCGGTGGTTCAGTGGTACGTTCGCTATATTGGCTCATACATCCCTCAACTCAGACCGTCAGTACCACACAGCTGTCGGTATCCCAACAGAGATGTACTTCATCACCCCAGGTCGGCGCACCTTTGCGGAAGCGGTGGGCATTCTGTAACTGGGCGGAGATCATCTGGCCGCTACGCAAGCGCACATGATAAATCGACAGGTCGCCAAGATAGGCAATATGCTCCACTTCACCGACGGCAAAGTTACAGCCATCGGCCGGCGGCTGATCGCACAGCATCACTTTTTCCGGACGCAGCGCAATAAATACCGGCACGTTATCCATTACCGAGGCGTCAGAGTCGACTTTCAGCGGATTAACCAGTCCCGGACTGTCAATCACCAGCCCGTCTTCCTGGCGGTCGCGCAGCAGGCCCTCAAACACATTTACCGAGCCGATAAATTCTGCGCTGTAGCGGCTGGTTGGATGCTCATAAATCTCTTCCGGCTCGCCAATCTGTTCGAACTTACCGCGATTCATAATCGCAATACGCCCGGCCATGGTCATCGCCTCTTCCTGGTCATGGGTCACCATCACGCAGGTCGCGCCGACGCGCTCAAGAATATCGACCACTTCCAGCTGCATGCGGTCACGCAGTTTCTTATCCAGCGCCCCCATAGGTTCATCCAGCAGCAGTAGCTTAGGCCGCTTGGCCAGACTGCGCGCCAGCGCCACACGCTGACGCTGACCGCCAGAGAGCTGGTGGGGCTTACGTTTGGCATACTCCTGCATATGCACCAGCGCCAGCATCTCCTCAACCCGGCTGCTAATCTCCGCTTTGGCCAGTTTGTCCTGCTTCAGCCCAAAGGCAATATTCTGCTCCACCGTCATATGGGGAAACAGGGCATAGGACTGAAACATCATATTAATCGGGCGCTGATAAGGCGGCACATGCGACAAATCTTGTCCGTCGAGCCAAATCGTCCCCTGAGTCGGCGGCTCAAAACCAGCCAGCATACGCAGTAATGTCGACTTACCGCAGCCGGATGGACCCAGCAGGGCAAAAATCTCCCCTTTGTAGATGGTCAGGCTGACATCATCAACGGCGTGCTGACCATCAAATGATTTGGTCAGATTGCGGATTTCCAGCAGCGGCGTTAACGCCTTTGCGGTTTTATTTTGCGGACGAGGGATCGCGTCGTTCACTAACATTACTCTCCGGTGCGAAGCGGGAATAAACGGCCAGGCCGTTAAATGACACAACAGAGGCCAGTACAGAACCTCTGTTGTTTTTTATCCATCAGGCGGGCGGCATCAATACCGCCCGTACAACGGGGTATCTGCAACACCCGGCGGAGCCATTTCTGGCGCCGCGATCAGGCGTTATTTACCACTTTTAACTTTAGTCCATGCACGGGTACGTACACGGTCAAGTTTCGGATCCTGCACTTTCAGAATAAACAGTTTGGCCATTGCCGCATCGGTTGGATAGATGCCCGGATTATTACGAATATCGGCATTCACCAATGGTACGGAGGCTTTATTGCCGCTGGCGTAAAACATCTTGTTGGAGATCTCGGCGATCACTTGCGGCTCCATCAGGTAATTGATGAACTGATAGGCTTCATCAACATTTTTCGCGTCTTTCGGAATAGCCAGCATATCGAAGAACGCCAGCGCGCCCTCTTTAGGAATGCTGTAGCCAATATCAACGCCGTTTTTGGCTTCAACTGCGCGGTCTTTTGCCTGCAGAATATCCCCTGCCCAGCCGATAGCCACACAGGTGTTGCCGTTAGCCAGATCGTTAATGTACTGCGACGAGTGGAAATAACGGATACTCGGACGCAGTTTCAGCAGTAGGTCGGTTGCCGCCCCGGAGTAATCTTTCGCATCGCTGCTGTTAGGATCTTTACCCAGATAATTCAGCACGGTAGCGAAAATCTCTTCCGGCGCGTCGAGGAAAGAGACGCCGCAACTTTTCAGTTTTGCCAGATTCTCAGGTTTCAGCACCAAATCCCAGCTGTCGACCGGGGCATCTTTACCCAGCGCCGCTTTCACTTTTTCCACGTTATAACCGATACCGGTGGTGGCCCACAGATACGGAATTGCATATTTATTGCCCGGATCGTGCTGCTCTAATTTTTTCATCAGATCAGGATCGAGGTTTTTGTAGTTTGGCAGCTTACTCTTATCCAGCGGCTGAAATACGCCGGATTGCAGCTGACGCGCCAGGAAGCTGGAGGAAGGCACAACCACATCATAACCGGTACTACCGGCCATCAGTTTCCCTTCCAGCACTTCATTGGAGTCAAATACGTCATATACCACTTTGATACCGGTCTGCTTTTCGAAATTAGCGACGGTATCCGGAGCGATATAATCTGACCAGTTATATACGTGCAGCGTCTTTTGTTCTGCCATCGTGCCAGCGGATACCGCCATCAGCACCCCAGCAACCACGGCTGACAACCATTTTTTACGTTGGTTGAACATGTTTTCCTTCCTCCTGAACAGGGTCAATCACAACTATGCAGAACAAGCGATTGGCGAAGCGCGCTTCTCTGATCATAAAGTGTAAAAACGCAGGCCCACAATGAATCAATATTCATCTGGTGTTTAATAGAAAAAACCTATGCCCTGAATAATTCACGTTGCCGGACACCGCCAAGGCGCCGATTAGCGGAAACCATAAATGCCGCCTTTAACGCCGATGCACCTGCAGCCTGAAGTATGGCGGGTATCTACCTGCTTTGACGTTGCACGCAATATGCAGCCCCGCAAGAATAGCCCCACAGACAGATACAGGCCAGCCCTCAGCGTAAAAAACGCCTTTTATCGATTTTTTATGCATGTTTCTTCTATGTGATACGCCATATGCGGCATAAGCGACGCGAAATATCTGGCAATTAAGGGCAAAATGCAGAATAAAAAGTGGTGAGATAAAAACAAAAAATGCCGCAAAAAGCGGCATTTAGTCAGAAGTGAACAGCTTTAGTGCAACATTGTCTGCCGGGTGATAATCGCGGTGCGATCGTCGTCTTCGCCAACCACCAGTAAATTATTGGCAAAGGCTTCGAGGATCACCATCGAAATCTGCTCTTCGCTCTGCTTCATAAAGTGCGAAAACTGCCCCATGGTCAGTCCGGCGGTGATGGTCATCGACTGGCAGACAATCAGTTTCGGCAGATTATCATCCTGAATATCGAGGAAAGCTTTAACCGTCAGCGAACTGGCATTAATCTGCGACAGATCGCCCACCAGCGGGATCAGCGCGGTTGGCTTCACTTCCGCCAGCGCGGAAAACAGAATGACGTCATCGACCAGATCGAGCTTAGCATCGAAAACGCCGTCAAAATTTTGCATATGCGGCAGATGAAGTGCCTGGCAGGCATCGCACTCAAACCAGGTGATACTTTGCTGATCCAGCCAACGTCGTAACACGTCAATATCTGGAACGACGAGTGAATCCATAACCTACTGCCTCATGCTGCAATTGAAGAGCGCACAGCTTACGGAAAAAGTGCCGCGAACACTATGCTGATAAGTAAAATATGGCACTTAACCACCGGTTTTCAGACTGAAGCCAGGCTGTGCATGGCATTCAACCCACTGGATCATCAGGCCGGCGATATCCAGCCCGGTAATATTTTCCACCCCTTCGAGGCCGGGTGAGGCGTTCACTTCCATCACTAACGGCCCGCGGGCGGCGCGCAAAATATCGACCCCGGCCACATCCAGCCCAAGGGTAGTCGCGGCTTTCACCGCGATTTGCCGTTCCCGTTCGCTGATCTCCACGCGGCGGGCAGTGCCGCCACGATGCAGGTTCGAGCGGAAATCCCCCTCCTTCGCCTGACGCTCGATTGCTCCCACCACCTGCTCACCAATCACCAGACAGCGGATGTCGCAACCTTGCGCTTCCTTGATATACTCCTGCACCAGAATGTGCGCGTTCAGGCCGCGAAAGGCGTCAATAACACTTTCCGCCGCCTGGCGGGTTTCCGCCAGTACCACGCCAATTCCCTGCGTCCCTTCTACCAGTTTAACCACCAGTGGCGCGCCGCCCACCATATCGATTAAATCCCGGGTATCATCCGGCGAATGGGCAAAGCCGGTAACCGGCATATCAATGCCCTGTCGCGCCAGCAACTGCAGGGAACGTAATTTGTCGCGCGCACGGGTAATCGCCACCGACTCATTGAGCGGATAGCTGCCGCACATTTCAAACTGACGCAATACCGCCATGCCGTAAAAGGTAGTGGCCGGACCAATGCGCGGGATCACCGCGTCAAAGTGGCCGAGCGGGCGGCCACGATAGTGCAGCGCCGCCGACGCCGGGTTGATATTCATATAACAGGAGAGCGGGTCAATAATCTCAACCTGATGTCCCCGCCCCTGCGCCGCTTCGCGCAGCCGTTTACAGGAGTAGAGATTCCCGTCACGGGATAGAATCGCTATTTTCACCAGCTAGCCTCACAGAAGCAGATTTAGCGTGTCGCCCAGCCCTGCTGATGCAGGAAATCCAGAATAAACGGGCGGTTTTCTTTAATAATGGTGCGCTGAATATGCGCACTCCAGCTATCGGTGCGGCGATGACTGTCACGCTGCTGATAGTAGTCAAGCAGTTGCTGGTCATATGCGTCCAGTACCGTGGCATCAATTGGCTGATAACGGTTTTCATGCACCAGCATGCTGGCTGGCATGCGCGGTTTAACATCCGGTTGCTGATCCGGCCAGCCAAGGCACATGCCAAACAGTGGCAGTACATGCTGCGGCACCGCCAGCAGTTTGCTGACCGCGGCAATATTGTTACGAATACCGCCAATAAACACCCCGCCGAGCCCTAAGGATTCGGCGGCGACCATCGCGTTTTGTCCCATCAGGGCGGTATCGATACAGCCCAGCAGCAGCTGTTCCGCCAGCCCCAGCTGCGCATCAGGGCAAATCTGCAGATGGCGATTAAAGTCGGCGCAGAATACCCAAAACTCCGCCGCCTGCGCGACATACTGCTGTCCGCCACTCAGCTCAACCAGCTGCTGGCGCAGCTCAGGTTCAGTAATACGAATAATCGACGAGCACTGCAAAAAACTTGAGGTCGAGGCCGACTGCGCAGCGGCAATAATCGCCGCGCGTTGTGCGTCGGTAATCGGCTGTTCGCTAAAGGCACGAATCGAGCGATGCGAACGCAATAAATCAATGGTCGGCGTCATCAGAATCTCCGGTCTTGGTGGATGGATTAGCAGTTTTTCGGGTACCGAGTAACTGCGGTGCCAGCGCCTGCGCGGTGCGCCACATCAGGGTGGCGGCAGCAGGCAGCATCAGCAGGACACCGGCAAAAAACATCAGCGTGGCGGCCCACTTGCCGCTCAACCCGTCAGGCAACGTCAGCCACTGGTTTACCGACAGCATCGCCAGCACCAGCAGCACAATCCCCAGCGCTTCCAGTACCAGCACTGTTTTGGGCAGTCGGGCGAATGCGCGCATATTAATCTCCTTAAACGGCTGCGATTGACGCCCCCTGTTGATGGGGCAGTAATATATAACCGCCTGACAGCTGACATATTAAAGCCTAATCAAGCGACTTCTGCATAGCCTGGACAAATCAGATTAACAGGCAATTCCTTCTTCCTTTCAGCAAACGAAGCGGGCATCATAAATGCATTAAGCGATAAACTGTGATTGTAATCACAGAACAGAATCTAACCTTTGAGGAGCTATCTATGTTTGCAGTGATTTTTGGCCGTCCGGGCTGCCCTTACTGTGTGCGCGCAAAAGAGCTGGCTGAGAAACTGACCGCAGAGCGTGAAGATTTTAACTTCCGCTATATTGATATCCATGCAGAAGGCATCACCAAAGCCGATCTGGAAAAAACCGTCGGTAAACCGGTGGAAACCGTACCGCAGATTTTCCTTGATCAAAAACATATTGGTGGCTGCACCGATTTCGAAGCTTATGCCAAAGAACATCTGAATCTGTTCCAGTAACACTGGCGTAAAACAAAAAAAACCGGGTAGCGATACCCGGTTTTTTTATGCCGCTGGCGGTTCAGGAATGTGGTCGGGTACCAAACATCGCCCGCCACAGCATGATCACCAGCGCGCCGGAACCACACCAGAATAACGCGCTGGCATACCACGCCAGTTCCTGCCAGAAGCCCGAATCGACCACAAAATGGCTAAATGACAGCAGCAGACAGATCGGGATCGCCAGCAGCGCGCCGCCAAGCGCAACCACCAGCGGCGCCTCACGCGCGGTCAGTCCGGCCAGTACGCCAGGAATAATAAACAACAACAAGCCGGGTTGTACCCTGGGTTCTCCGGGGCGATCAATGGTGATGCCGAACCGCACGATGATAAACACCGCACAGAAAAGCATCATACAAGTTATCACGCCCGGTACCCGGACGCCTTGTAGTAGCATAGCTTGTCCTCAGTTGATTCAGTTCAGTAGACTGCCATTAAATTAACTGCCCTGTTAATTCAATAAAAAAGGTAAAGCAGAAAATACAAAAACACGCTGTTTTTACTGGCTGAACAATAAATATATGACTAAAATATTCCCGCTTTAATTTATCCTTGCAGAAACTTAAAACCGGACGCTAAACAGCGTTGCTGTTCGGTTATCAGTCAGATAAACGTTAGCGCATAAATCTATTTCTATCAACAAGTTGCTGGTAAACAAGAAGTTAAGCCGTGAACATAAACGTCGCAGAATTGTTAAGCGGGAATTACATCCTGTTATTATTTGTAGTATTAGCATTGGGCCTGTGCTTAGGCAAATTACGCTTAGGTTCTGTACAACTGGGTAATTCCATTGGCGTTTTAGTGGTCTCGTTGCTACTCGGACAACAGCACTTCGCAATAAATACCGAGGCGCTTAATCTCGGCTTTATGCTATTTATTTTTTGCGTCGGCGTTGAGGCCGGGCCAAACTTTTTTTCCATCTTTTTCCGCGACGGTAAAAATTATCTGATGCTGGCGGTGGTGATGGTGGTCAGCGCCATGTGCACGGCACTCGGCCTTGGCAAACTGCTGGGCTGGGATATCGGCTTGACCGCCGGGATGCTGGCCGGCTCGATGACCTCGACACCGGTATTGGTGGGCGCAGGCGACACCCTGCGGCAAACCATCGGCGACGCACAGGCCCTGAGCAGAATGCAGGACAACCTTAGCCTTGGCTACGCCCTCACCTACCTGGTGGGGCTGGTCAGCCTGATCTTCGGCGCACGCTATCTGCCGAAGCTACAGCACCAGGATCTCCCCACCTGCGCGCAACAGATTGCGCGTGAGCGCGGTCTCGATACCGACAGCATGCGCAAGGTCTACCTGCCGGTGATCCGTGCCTATCGTGTCGGGCCGGAACTGGTCGCCTGGGCTGGCGGCAAGAATCTGCGCGAGCTGGGCATTTACCGCCAAACCGGTTGCTATATTGAGCGTATCCGCCGCAATGGTATTCTCGCCAGCCCGGACGGTGATGCGGTATTGCAGCCCGGCGACGAGATCTCGCTGGTCGGCTACCCGGATGCACACTCACGCCTTGATACCAGTTTCCGCAATGGCAAAGAGGTGTTCGACCGCGACCTGCTGGATATGCGCATTGTCACCGAAGAGATCGTGGTCAAAAATAATAATGCGGTTAACAAACGCCTCAGTCAGTTAAAACTCACCGACCATGGCTGCTTCCTGAACCGGGTGATCCGCAGCCAGATTGAGATGCCGATCGACGACAGCATTATGCTGAATAAAGGTGATGTGTTGCAGGTGAGCGGTGAAGCCCGGCGGGTAAAAACCGTCGCCGACCGCATTGGCTTTATTTCGATTCACAGTCAGCTCACCGACCTGCTGGCGTTCTGCTCCTTCTTTATTATTGGTTTGATGATCGGCATGATCACCTTCCAGTTCAGTACCTTTAGTTTTGGTATCGGTAATGCGGCAGGTCTGCTGTTCGCCGGTATTATGCTCGGCTTTTTACGCGCTAACCATCCAACCTTTGGCTACATCCCCCAGGGGGCACTGACCATGGTGAAGGAATTTGGCCTGATGGTATTTATGGCTGGCGTCGGGCTGAGCGCCGGCAGCGGCATTACCCACGGTCTGGGCAGCGCCGGCTGGCAGATGCTGGTCGCAGGCCTGGCGGTGAGTCTGGTGCCGGTGGTGATCTGCTTCCTGTTTGGCGCCTGGGTATTGCGGATGAACCGCGCCCTGCTGTTTGGCGCGATTATGGGCGCCCGCACCTGCGCACCTGCCATGGAGATCATCAGTGATACCGCACGCAGCAATATTCCGGCGTTGGGTTATGCCGGAACCTATGCCATTGCTAATGTTTTACTGACCCTGGCGGGGACCCTGATCGTCATTATCTGGCCGATTTTAGGTAGTTAGAAAATAATTATAAATTGTGTAGAACTTTTACTCAGGGGCAGAGTCTTAATTAGTGCCACTGCTTTTCTTTGAAATCCCAAATTGTGGAGCCCGTTAATCGTATGATTAGCGGGTTTTTTTATTGCTGAACGGCAGATCTCTCCGCCAGTCTGATATTGCTTTCCGACGGCCGCCATCCGATTACGCAACCGGCACCGCCGCCAGCACATTTCCGCCATGTCGATTTTTTGACCAATATTCCCGCTTAATGTTTCCTTAAGCGAACCACGTCACTATGCTTAATTCCTTGTTTCCCCATCATTAAAATGCAATGAAACCGACACCAAAATTAAACCAAAGCGCAACAGCACTGTCGATTAGGACAAAATCCATTTACCTGTTGCCGCAACGCTTTTACGCTATCCAGCTAGTTTTACTGGTTTTATTCGGGCTGTTGTTTCTCTGGTTCTCGCGCAGCGAAACCCTCGATATGACGCTGTCGCGCGCCTGGTTTGATCCCATCACTCAACAGTTCCCGTGGAAAGATAGCCACTGGCTGGATTTGATTAACCATCGCCTGCTGAAGTATCTGGTGATCGCCATTGGTGTGGTCGTGCTGTTCAAAGGCGTGATCCGGCGCCAGCCATTGCTGATTCTGGTGGCATTACTGATCGGCGTCGGCGCGCTGGCGGTTGGCGTATTAAAAATCAGCAGTGCGCATTCGTGCCCCTGGGATCTGGTGGAGTTTGGCGGTAAAGCCGTGTCTTATCCGCTCCTCAGCCATACACCGCTGAATAGCGGCCCCGGACGCTGTTTTCCTGGCGGCCATGCCTCCAGCGGTTTCAGTCTGATGGCGCTGTTTTTCCTGTTCTGGCCGCAACGTCCGAAACTGGCGTGGTGCTGCTGGTTCGCTGCCGTTGTTCTGGGGCTGCTGATGGGCTTTGGTCAGGTGATGCGCGGCGCGCACTTTTTGTCCCATAACCTGTGGGCCGGGTGGTGGGTCTGGCTGGCACAACTTTTAACTTTCGGATGCGTTTCGTATCTGCTGAACAGGAAGAGGAAATGAATAATGGAAACGCTAAACCGAACGCTGTTTCTGTGGATTAACGCCACCCCGGAGTCGCCGCCGTGGCTGATCTCGCTGGCAACTTTTCTGGCGCGAGATTTGATCGCTATTGTCCCGCTACTGATTATTGCGCTGTGGTTATGGGGACCAACAGATCGCCTGCGATCGCAACGCGAACTGGCGCTGAAAACCGGTATCGCGCTGCTCTATGCGCTGGCTATCGCCTGGTGTCTCAGCTTGCTGTTTCCCCATCCGCGTCCGTTCACTCTTGGCTTCGGGCATCAGTTCCTGCAACATGCGCCTGACTGTTCTTATCCAAGCGACCATGGCACCACCATTTTCACCTTTGCGCTGGCGTTTACTCTCTGGCATCGGCGCTGGTCCGGGGCCGTTTTAATGGCTACCGCCAGCGCTATCGCCTGGTCACGGATCTATCTCGGTGTGCACTGGCCACTGGATATGGTCGGCGGCCTGCTGGTCGGCATGCTGGGCTGCCTGTTTTCCCAGATGGCGTGGCAGTTCTACGGTACCCGCATACTGCAGCTGCTCAGTCAGCTATACCGCTTAGTGTTTGCGTTGCCGATCCGCAAAGGCTGGGTGCGCGATTAATCTCAGCCGGCCCGTAATAATACGGGCCGCGCTTCCCTCACCTTATTAAATCCCGCCGCGGCCAATTACAACCCGGGTAAATAATATCGTTTTGAACTAACAGACTTATTGCGCAATAAACGGATTGGCGGATGAGTAATTGATCCACCGTTGCGCAAACCGGATATTATTTACTCTCGTCATAAGTTACTCTTATATTAATACTTTGATTTAAATCAAATAATTCCCTATGACGCATAAAAAAACAGCAAAACAGAGGATATATAATTATTAGCGGACAGATAAAATACAGTATTAACAACCAGTAAATAAAAACCATCCAGCAGATAAACCAACGATAAAACCACTCATCCAGTCAAATACGCTGAATTTATTGGCGCAGTTGTGATCCTGATCACCTGCTAAAGACAAACTGACGCTGCTATCTGCTTATTGCGATGGTAGAGTGTGCGCCATAAAAAATAGCTATGGCTAACCCCTTCAGCTGTTGGCGATTAATTCGGCATAAGCCAGTCAGGATAAATCGCTGGTGATGAATTAATTGTTTTTTATTACGGACAATACAGGAGAAGGTAATGAATTCGTCTCAAACCGCTGTTCTTACGGATGATAAACAGCAAAGCGTGATGACGTGGCGCAAAAGCGACACCATGTGGATGTTGGGCTTATATGGCACGGCGATTGGCGCAGGCGTGCTGTTTCTGCCGATTAATGCCGGCATCGGCGGGCTGATCCCGCTGGTGATTATGGCCCTGCTGGCTTTCCCGATGACCTTTTTCGCCCATCGCGGCCTGTGCCGCTTTGTACTCTCCGGCAGCAAGCCTGGCGCGGATATTACCGAAGTGGTGGAAGAGCATTTCGGCGTCGGCGCCGGTAAACTGATAACCCTGCTCTATTTCCTGGCGATCTATCCTATCCTGCTGGTTTACAGCGTGGCGATCACCAACACCGTCGATAGTTTTATTACCCATCAGCTGCATCTGCAGGCGCCACCGCGTGCCCTGCTGGCGCTGATTTTACTGGCGGGCCTGATGACTATCGTGCGCTTTGGTAAAGAGATGATTGTAAAGACCATGAGTTTGCTGGTCTTTCCCTTTGTCGCCGTACTGATGCTGCTGGCTCTCTGGTTGATCCCTAACTGGAGCAGTGCAATTTTCGACCATGTTTCCCTGGCAGGTAGCGGTCACGGACTGATAGTCACGCTATGGCTGGCGATCCCGGTTATGGTGTTCTCCTTCAACCACTCACCGATTATTTCTGCCTTTGCGGTAGCAAAACGCGAAGAGTACGGTGATGCCGCCGATAGCAAGTGTTCACGTATTCTGGCCTTCAGCCATCTGATGATGGTGATTACCGTGATGTTCTTTGTCTTCAGTTGCGTGCTGAGCCTGACGCCGGCAAACCTGGCGGAAGCGAAAGCACAGAATATCTCGATTCTCTCTTATCTGGCTAACCACTTTGATACGCCGATGATGGCCTGGCTGGCGCCGATCATTGCCATCGTGGCGATCACCAAATCCTTCCTTGGTCACTATCTCGGCGCACGCGAAGGCTTTAATGGTCTGGTGGTGAAATCACTGCGCAGCCGCGGTAAGCAGATCGGTGAACATAAACTGAATCGTTATACTGCGGTGTTTATGCTGATCACCACCTGGATTGTTGCCAGTCTGAACCCAAGTATTCTCGGCATGATTGAAACCCTCGGCGGCCCGATTATTGCCGTGCTGCTGTTCCTGATGCCAATGTATGCCATTAACAAAGTTCCGGCGATGCGCAAATACAGCGGCGCCGCCAGCAACCTGTTTGTCGTTCTGGTCGGTCTGATCGCCATCTCAGGGATTGTGTTTAATCTGGCTGCTTAATGCTTGCAACGGGAGGCATCAATGCCTCCCCTGCACATCAGGAAAACCATTTTCCAAACAACCCATCAATCTTCATCATCACAAAATCCCAGATGCGGCCAAAGAAGCCCGCTTCCGGCACATCGTCCAGAACCACCAGCGGCCGCTGCTCAATGGTTTTTCCATCCAGCTGAAAATCAATGGTGCCCACCTGTTGATATTTCTTCAGTGGCGCCTGAAGTTGCGATGCAGTGAGGGTAAAACTGGCCTTCAGGTTTTTCATCTGCCCTTTCGGTATGGTGATCGCCGCGTCTTTTTCCACGCCAAGATTGGCCTGGCTACGATCGCCAAACCAGATTCGCTGAGTAGTGAAAGCGGTATTCGCCTTAATCGGCGTCACGGTTTCATAAAAACGGAAACCCCAGGTCAGCAACTTCTCACTTTCGCGGAAACGAATCCCATCAGTCGCCGCGCCCAGTACCACCGAAATCAGGCGCATATCCCCGTCGGTTGCCGAGGCGACAAGGTTATTGCCCGCGCCAGAGGTGTGACCGGTTTTAATCCCATCGACCTTAAGGTTACTGCTCCAGAGCAGGCGATTGCGGTTAATTTGCCGTATTTTATTGAAAGTAAACTCTTTCTCTTTATGCAATGCGTACTCTTCCGGTACATCGCGAATTAATGCCTGGCCGATAAGCGCCATATCACGCGCGGTACTATACTGACCCTCAGAGTCGAGACCATGGACCGTTTTAAAGTGGGTATTTTGCAGGCCAAGGGCTTTAACATAGTTATTCATCAGGCCGACAAACGCGTCCTGACTCCCGGCAACATAATCCGCCAGGGCAATACTGGCATCATTGCCGGACTGGATAACAATGCCTTTGTTCAGCTCAGATACCGGAATGCGGTCACCAGGCTTAAGGAACATCAGCGACGACCCCTGCAAAAGCGGGTTGCCGGTGGCCCAGGCATCTTTACCGACGGTCACCATATCGTCGTTGGTGATTTTGCCGGACTTAATCGCCTGGCCGGTGACATAGCTGGCCATCATTTTGGTCAGGCTGGCGGGGTCGAGGCGCTCATCGGCTTTCGCTTCGGCCAGCACTTTGCCGCTGGCGTAATCCATTAAAATCCATGCTTTGGCGTCAATTTGCGGAGCGGCGGGAGCCTGTTCGGCGACGGCAACACCAGACGTCACCAGTAACAGGGTGGTGCTTGCAGCCAGTGCCCGGACACTGACAGAGAGGCGAGTTTTATTCATGGTAATACCAGAGTATCCATTTAAAAAATAAAGGTTTTAACGCGTTATCAAACAGCACTTAACCTAATACGCTAACCCTTCAGCGGTCAGAAAAAAACAGTATGACGGTAAAGTTTTATAGAGTTTATTAGATAATTCTGGGCTTTGCCGCCCGATACCGTTGATTTACCGCACAGTGCGCCGTCAGCAGCCCTGGGTTAAATTCCGATTTTTCGCAGAAAAGTTAAGCCCGTCACAAAAATCCGCTAACCTGATTTGAGTTTGCCAGAGGAGAACGACCATGGATTTAGCGCTTTTCGACCTTGATGAAACCCTGATTTGCGAAGACAGTACCGGTCTGTGGCTGCGCTGGATGGTATCCCAGGGCTTTGCGCCGGAAGCATTGATTGAACAGGAACGGGCATTAATGGCGCAGTACTATCAGGGCTCGCTATCAATGGAAGAGTATATGAGCACCACCCTGGCGCCGCTAACCGGGCTGGCGACGCTAACCGTATCCGGCTGGGTACGCCGCTTTATCCAGCGCGATATTTTGCCGCGCGTCTATCCTTCAGCACGTGAACGTATGGCCTGGCATCAGCAACGTGGCGATACCGTGATGGTGATTTCCGCCAGTGGGGAGCATCTGGTGGTGCCGATTGCGCAACAGCTTGGCGCCCATGGCGCGCTGGCAATTGGCGTGGAAATTGTTGATGACCGTTATAGTGGCTCAACATACGGCACCATGACCTACAAAGAGGGCAAAGTCACCCGCCTGAGTGACTGGAAAGCGCTGCAAACGGACCAGACGTTTAAACACACCTGGGCCTACAGTGATTCGATGAATGATTTACCCATGCTGGAGCACGCAGATCACGCCCATGTGATTAACCCCGATGAGTTGCTGCATCAGGAAGCGCTGAATCGCGGCTGGGAAGTCTGTCGCTGGGTGAGATAACGGTACAAGTGGCCAGCCTGGCTGGCCACCGCGTTGCGGCTACGGTTACAGACCCAGCCTGAGTAATTTACCGTCGCTTTCATCGGTTAACACATACAGAAAACCGTCCGGTCCGACGCGCACGTCGCGAATACGCTGATGGCGATCCTCCAGCAGACGCTCCTGCTCGATCAGCTTGTCACCGTTAACCGACAGGCGGATCAGGCTTTGCTGTTTCAGCGCACCAATAAACAGGGAATTTTGCCACTCCGGGAAACGGCTGCTGTTATAGAACGCCATGCCACTGATGGCCGGCGACACTTTCCAGTAAAAAACCGGCTGTTCCGTACCGCCGACGATCCCTCCTTTTGACTCCGGCACTTTGGCGCCGCTGTAATCCAGGCCCCAGGTCGCCAGCGGCCAGCCGTAGTTTTTGCCTTTGCGGATGATATTCACTTCATCACCGCCACGCGGGCCATGCTCGCTTTCCCACAGCTGTTTCGTCCAGGGGTTAAAGGCCACGCCCTGTGGATTGCGTAAGCCATAGGCCCAAATCTCCGCGCGGGCATTTTGCCGGCCGATAAAAGGGTTGTCCTGCGGGATGCCGCCATCTGCCGTCAGGCGCACAATCTTCCCCTGCAATTTATTCAGATCCTGCGCACTGGCGCTTTGAAAGTTATCGCCAAACACCACATACAGATAGCCGTCGCCGTCAAACACCATCCGCGTGCCAAGATTCGCGCCGCCAGACAGCGGCTGCTGACGCAGTACCGTTTTAAAATCACGCAGCTGGCGGCTGTCATCACTTAACACGCCATAACCTACCGATGCGCCACCGGCACCGTTGCTGCCCCCCTCGGTAAAACTCAGCCAGACGCGACGGCTTTGCGCAAAATCCGGGGCCAGCACCACATCAAGCAAACCGCCCTGCCGTTGCGCCCACACCTTTGGCACGCCGCTAATCGGCTGCGACAGACCGCCTTGCTGGCTCCACAGGCGCAACTGGCCAGAACGTTCAGTGATCAGCAGATGCTGCTTATCGGGTAGAAAGGCCAGCGACCAGGGATGATCCAACCCATCCAGCAACTGTTCAACTTTAATCTCAGCCGCCCGCAGCGGCGCAGAAATAAGTAGTGAAATGCTAACCAGCAGTGTTGGCAACAGGCGTGACATAGGCTCCTCCGTTTTATCAGTGCAGCTATAAACGTAGCGCCAGTCACGCCTGGACGGTGATACCTTTACATTAACTTAATTACTGAGCGACATTAAAATTCACCGTATCCTCGATCATGGCATTGATCGGCATTTTCAGATCCTCAAAGCTGATCGGCGTATTACTGTTGGCGACATTTTTACCAATACCTTTACGCACCACTTCAATTACCGGCTTACCGCTGCCGGCGTCGATCAGCTGCACTTCAAGGAACAGTGTGCTCTGCTGGGTACGATGACCTGAAGCGGCCATGGTGCCGGCGATTACCGCCGCAACCGGCACCACTTCATAAAACTGTACACCTTCATTTTCCGCGGCTACCGCAGTGATCGCGGTTTTCATCACTAAGGTACCCGGGCCTGCCTGGCTTACCAGCGGTTTGCGTTTTGCCACTGCCGCACGCAGCTGCTGGTCGGTATAGTTTCTGATTTGATCCAGCGTCTGCTGACTGACACGTGCATTGGGTGCCGCCTGCGGATAATAGATCACCGGGGTGAAGACAATGCCGCGGTAGTCAGCCGATTTAAAATCCGGCGAGACCCATCTCAGCGTCGGGTTACCTGTCGCCGACTGCGCCGGCCGCAGCTTGCTGTAGTCTGGTAAAAAGCCGGAGTAGTGTTCACTATCTGCCACCTTTGAGGTACAACCGGAAAGAACCACACTAAAAGCGACTACGCCTGCCAACAGCACCTTGCTCCGAATAGACATAGATGTTTCCTTAGTGACTGAAGAGTATCGGTTAATAATCTTTAACTCTTACAGCATAGAAACAAAGCGGCGATTCACCAGCAAAACATATATTGCCCAGTCGGCTTGAGTAAGATGAAAGGTTTCACACGGCATCATTTAATGCACTGCCTGGAAATGAACAGCGGGTAATACTCATCACCTCCCCCGCCAGACGTTCAAAAAATAATAAATCAAACCAGCTGCACGCACACTGAAAGATGCAGGGCGGGAGATCTCCCGCCGTTAAAGGAAAGCAACTACCGGGACTACTCCTGAATCGAAGTCAGTAACGCGTTCTGCACGATGCGCTGTGCCGCCAGTGGATTTTGCTCCGCCTGGGCCGCCTGTAGTGCGGTGATATCCAGCTTATCCAGCGCGCGATAGATATGTTTGAGGAAGCGGATCGAGAGGTTTGCCGCATCAACGTGGTCTTCACGGAACGGGAACTGATCCAGCTGCCAGACACCATCCCAGTTATTGATTTTCAGCACATAGAAGAATTCAAAGATCTCCGTCATATGCACCGTACCCACCACCAGGTCATCGTCCCAGCCACGCAGGTTATCGTTAACGTCCATGCCGAACAGGCGGCCACGATCGATAATCAGCTGCGCGGAGTCCGCCGGAGACTCGCCAGCAAACAGCGCATGACCAAAGTCGAGCAGCACCCCAACATTGTCCAGACCAATATCATCAATCCCCAGCAGGGTTCTGGCAGCAGAGTCCCAGGTCATTTTAACCCGGGGTTCACGCGGTTTATATTCGATGGCAAATTTAACATCCGGATTGGCGCCTGCCAGATCGCGCATACCATCCACCGCCAGTTTCCACAGGTTCTTATGGTCAACCTGGAACGGGTAATCCCAGCCATCCTGACCCGGCCAAACTTTGACATAATTGGCCCCGACTTCGCGCACCACGCCAGCGGCTTCGTTCATCAGTTCAAACGCCTGAGCCCGCGTCGCCGGATCCGGGTTAGTAAAAGCCCCGCGCGAGAATTTACGCAAGTAGATCTCCGGGGTAATGCCGATGGCCTTTAATCCGGTCTGTTTCAGCGCATCCTTAACTTCGCTCAGGCTAACGCCGGGCGTAAACGGATAAGGCAAGTCGACATAGGATAAATCTTCCACCTGTTTCGCCAGCATTATCTGATCGATAGTGCTGAGCGCCGGGCCATAACCATCAACCGCATAGCGATCGATATAGTTAGCAAAATGCCATAAACCGGCACCGAACTTAGGATAGTTGTAGGTACTCATAGTAAGATATTCTCCAGATCAGCCTGTTATCAAATATTGTTATTGCGGAGCCCGGCGCGATGCCATGGCTCCGCCCTTACGCTTCTCTCTTAGCTGGCCATACGAGCGCGCGGGGCGCCATTACATATAAATTCGCATTTGAATATATATTCAAAGAGGTCAAAAAAAGGTGCTGCTGCTGAGCCACTGCAGGGTGCTGCCAGCATTTTTTACTACTTCCCTCTTCATCCTTGAATAAATATTCAATACCGTTTATTTATTCAATGATTGTCGCGCATATCTTTTGGTACAGCTATCTTCCGGCAGCGAAAAAGTGATAACCATCACAGGATTTTATTTTGCCGCCGTTATGCCGCGGGGAGCCATAAATGTGACGGGAGCCATAAATGGCTCCCCTACAACAGAACAGGGTTTCAGATAACCGTAAGGGCGGGATTTATTCCGCCCGCTGTCTTCCCCTACAGAACAGGGTTTCAGATAACCGTAGGGGCGGGATTTATTCCGCCCGCTGTCTTCCCCTACAGAACAGGATTTCAGATAACCGTAGGGGCGGGATTTATTCCGCCCGCTGTCTTCCCCTACAGAACAGGATTTCAGCTAACCGTAGGGGCGGGATTTATTCCGCCCGCTGTCTTCCCCTACAGGACAGGATTTCAGATAACCGTAGGGCGGGATTTATTCCGCCCGCTGTCTTCCCCTACAGAACAGGGTTTCAGATAACCGTAGGGGCGGGATTTATTCCGCCCGCTGTCTTCCCCTACAGAACGGGGTTTCAGATAACCGTTTCCGCCCGCTGTCTTATGCCACACGGGAGCCATTAATGGCAGGCGCCGGATCTCAGGTCTTAAGCCTGGGATCCAGCGCATCGCGCAAACCATCACCTAATAAGTTAAACGCCAGCACGGTGAGAAAAATCGCCAGGCTGGGGAAAATCGCCACATGCGGCGCCATCACCATATCGGCACGCGCTTCGTTTAACATCGCCCCCCACTCCGGCGTCGGCGGCTGGGCGCCAAGACCAAGGAAAGAGAGGCTGGCGGCGGTAATAATCGAGGTGCCAATACGCATGGTGAAATAGACCACGATCGATGACACCGTACCAGGCAGAATATGACGCAGAATAATGGTGACATCCGATGCGCCAATGCTGCGCGCTGACTCGATAAACGTCTGATGCTTGATCACCAGTGTATTGCCACGCACCAGGCGGGCAAAGGCCGGAATACTGAAGATCGCCACCGCCACAATCACATTCGACATGCCGCTGCCCATCACCGCCACTACCGCAATCGCCAGCAGAATGCCGGGAAAAGCAAACAGCACATCACAGATACGCATAATCACCCGATCCCACCAGCCTTCATAATAGCCGGCCAGCAGCCCAAGCAGCGTGCCGATTACCGCACCTATCGCCACCGAGAAAAATCCGGCAATCAGCGAAATGCGCGTTCCAACCAGTACCCGACTGAAAATATCGCGACCAAGGGAATCCACCCCCAGCCAGTGCAGCATCGACGGTCCTTCGTTCAGCCGGTCGTAATCAAAATAGTTCTCCGCATCAAACGGGGCGATCCATGGCGCAATAAATGCCACCACCAGCAACAACAGGACAAACAACCCGGCAATCATCGCCACATGCTGACGACGAAAACGTCGCCAGAATTCCCGCCAGGGCGTGCGCACGCGATTTGCTGTGAGTGCTGGCATCGCCTTAAGCGCCGCTTCACGTCGCCAGTTTTTCATTGCGCTTCCTTATTTGTAGCGAATAGCCGGATTAATGGCGGCATACAGCATATCGACGATCAGATTGATCAGAATAAATTCCAGGGAGAACAGCAGTACCTCAGCCTGAATGACCGGATAGTCACGCATCGCGACGGAATCCACCAACAAGCGTCCAAGGCCAGGCCAGTTAAACACCACTTCGACGACAATCGAGCCGCCGAGCAAAAAACCGAACTGCAGGCCCATCATGGTAATCACCGGGATCATCGCATTGCGCAGACCATGTTTGATCACCACCAGCAATTCACTGACCCCTTTAGCGCGCGCGGTGCGCATATAATCTTCCTGCATCACCTCGACAAAAGAGGCGCGGGTAAAACGCGCCATCACCGCCGCAACCGCAGCGCCAAGGGTAATAGAGGGCAATATATAGTGTTTCCAGCTGTCCGCGCCGACGGTGGGCAGCCAGCCCAGCTCAACGGAGAAGATCTGCATCAGCAGCATGCCAAGGGCAAACGCGGGAAAAGAGATACCGGAAACCGCCAGTGTCATCCCAAGACGATCCGGCCAGCGGTTACGCCAGACGGCAGAGATCACACCGGTCGCCATGCCAAAAATCACCGCCCATACCATACTGCTCAGCGTCAGCCATAAGGTCGGCATAAAGCGCGAGGCGATCTCTTCCGCTACCGGCCGCTTTGATACCATTGAATCGCCAAAATCCCCCTGCAACGCATTAAGCATAAAACGCCAGAACTGTTGCGGTAGCGGCAGATCCAGTCCCAGTTGATGACGCACCATCGCCACCACCGTCGCATCGGCATCCTGCCCGGCGATCAACCGCGCCGGATCGCCCGGCAACATATGCACGAACAGAAATACCAGCACCGCCACAATCAGCAGTGTGGGGATCAGTCCCAGTAAGCGTTTAATAAAATAGTTAAGCATGCATCTTCCTGCGCGTTGCCCTGCCAGCCGCGAACGACTGGCAGGGGTCGGCATTACTTCAGATCGGCTTCATCGAAGCTAAACGAGGTGTCCGGCATCACATAGAAACCGGTCAGCGTTTTGCTGTTCGCCGAAACTAACTGTTCAACCACCAGCGGCGCCCAGGCATGATCGTTCCAGATACGATCCTGCGCATCTTTATACAGTTTCGCTTTCTGCGCCCGATCGGTAGTTTGCAGCGCATCGGCCAGATCTTTATCCACCTGCGGGTTGCTGTAGAAGGCGGTATTAAAGATCGCTGGCGGCCAGGATGAGGTGGCAAACAGCGGCGTCAGCGCCCAGTCAGCTTCGCCGGTGGATGCCGACCAGCCGGTATAGAACATCCGTACGCCGCTCTCTTTCTGGCCTTTACCCTCGACTTCGGCCGCTCGCTGACCGGCATCCATGGCGGTCACCTCGGCTTTAATTCCCACCTGCGCCAGCTGTTGCTGGGTAAACTGCAGTACTTTCTGCGCCGTACTGTGGTTATGGGAAGACCACAGGGTAGTGGTAAATCCATTCGGGTAACCCGCCTCTTTCAGCAGCTCGCGCGCTTTGGCCGGATTATAAGCAATGGCCGGGTAGGTCTGCGCAAAGTCGATGGATGGCGGCACAATCCCGGTCGCAGGCGTGGCATAGCCGCTAAACGCCACTTTCACCAGCGCCTGACGGTTAATTGCGTAGTTAATCGCTTCACGCACTTTCGGGTTATCAAACGGCTTCTGCGTAACGTTAAAGCTGATATAACGCTGCATAATCGATGGCGAAGTGACCAGATCCAGTTTGCCGTTACCCTGCAACACTTTTGCCTGCTCAAACGGGATCGGGAAGGCGAAGTTAGCCTCGCCGGTCTGCATCATGGCCGCACGGCTGTTATTATCCACCACCGGACGCCAGGTTATGCTGTCGAGTTTTGGATAGCCTTTCTTCCAGTAGCCATCCCACTTCTTCACTTTCACAAAGTCGGTCTGGTTCCAGGTGACAAACTGATACGGACCGGTTCCCACCGGATGGAAACCGATATCCTTGCCATATTTTTTCAACGCGTCGGGAGAGATCATCACCGCCGCCGGATGCGCCAGGTTATTAATAAAGGCAGAGAACGGCTGCTTCAGAGTAATTTTAACCGTACCGGCATCAACCGCGCTGGTGGAGGCGATGTATTTAAACAGGTTATAGCGCTTCAGATGATTGTCCGGATTACTGGCGCGATCGAGGTTAGCCTTTACCGCTTCGGCATTGAAATCGCTGCCATCCTGGAACTTCACTCCCGGGCGCAGTTTAATGGTATAGGTTAAACCATCTGCGCTGGTCTGATAGCTTTCCGCCAGCACATTGGTCAGCTTCATATCCTTATCAAAGCCAAACAGTCCCTGATAGAAGGACTTGGCTACCGCCTGCGATAAGGTATCGTTGGCATCATAAGGGTCAAGGGTGGTGAAATTGGATGCGACTGCAATCACCGCATCCTTTGCCGCCCAGGCCGGAACTGCAGCAAAACTGCCGATCAAGCCCGCGGTTACCAGCCATTTACGCGTGTGTGGAATCGTCATGTTGCATTTATCTCCTGTAGTCCCTTTGGGTAGTATTGCCCTTCGTTTCAGGCGGACGGCAGTAATGCCGCCCCGGGGCCGGGTTTATCAACGCTATAGGGGAGCAATGAATGACCCCCGCTACAGATTCAGGTACCGCTAATCGCATGGCGCGCGACATAATGTCCGGCGCTGACTTCCACCAGTGGCGCCACTTCCGGTTCATCACCCAGTTCGCGAATCGGGCTGGGCATTTCATCGACCAGTAAGGCACGCTCACGGCGACGATGGCCGGGATCTGCCACCGGTACTGCCGACATCAGTTTGCGGGTATAGGGGTGCTGTGGGCGCTCAAATACCGCCTGGCGCGGGCCAATTTCAACAATTTGCCCAAGGTACATCACCGCCACGCGATGGCTGATACGTTCCACCACCGCCATATCATGCGAAATAAACAGAAATGCGATGCCGAACTCGCGCTGCAGATCGAGCATCAAATTGATAATCTGCGCCTGAATCGACACGTCAAGCGCCGATACCGACTCATCGGCAATCACCACTTTCGGATTCAGCGCCAGCGCGCGCGCAATACAGATGCGCTGGCGCTGGCCGCCGGAAAACTCGTGCGGATAGCGCCGCGCATGTTCCGGCAACAACCCCACCTTCTCCAGCAACCAGGCGACGCGCGCTTCGGCTTCGCGCCCTTTCATTACGCCGTGAACCAGCAACGGCTCCATAATCGAGTACCCCACGGTCAGCCGTGGATCGAGCGAAGCATAGGGATCCTGAAAAATAAACTGAATATCGCGGCGCAAATGCGACAGCTCGCTGTTTTTCAGCTGGTCGATGCGTCTGCCGGCAAAAGTAATACTGCCGCTCTGACTCTCCACCAGCCGCAGCAGCGAACGTCCGGTAGTCGACTTGCCGCAGCCCGACTCGCCGACCAGCGCCAGGGTTTCGCCAGGATTCAGGTCAAAGCTGACCTTTTCCACCGCATGCACCTGCCGTCTGACACGATTAAAGATACCGCTGCGCACATCAAAGCGGGTCACCAGATCGCGCACCTGCAAAATCGGCCCGGCGTTCTGCACCACGGTATCCTGTGGTATCGGCGGTTGGGGATCCTGTGCATTCACCAGCGGGAATTTTGCCGGGAACGGCTGGCCGGTCATCGCCCCCAGTTTTGGCACCGCCGCCAGTAACGCGCGGGTATAGACCTGCTGCGGCTGACGGAAAATATCATTCACCGGCGCGGTTTCCACCACTTCCCCGCGATACATCACCTGCACGCGATCGGCCATTTCCGCCACCACGCCCATATCGTGGGTGATAAAAATTACCGCCATTTCCATCTCTTTTTGCAGCACGCGTATCAGCTGCAAAATCTGCGCCTGAATGGTGACATCCAGCGCGGTGGTGGGTTCATCCGCAATCAGCAGCGCCGGTTTGCAGGATAGCGCCATGGCAATCATCACCCGCTGACGCATCCCGCCGGAGAGCTGGTGCGGAAAGCGTGCCAGAACGTTTTTTGCTTCCGGGATACGCACCAAATCGAGCATCCGTTGCGCTTCCGCCAGCGCCTGACGATGATTTAAGCCCTGATGGAGACGAATGGATTCGGCAATCTGCTCCCCGACCGGAAACACCGGATTCAGCGATGTCATTGGCTCCTGAAAAATCATCGCCATATCAGCGCCGCGAATACCACGCATCTGCGACTGACGCATTTGCGCCAGATCGATCACCGCGCCATTACGGCGGCGCAGCCAAATTTCACCGCTATCCAGACTGCCGCCGCCCTGCTCAATCAGGCGCATCAGCGCCAGCGAGGTCACCGACTTACCGGAACCGGATTCACCGACAATCGCCAGGGTTTCGCCACGTTTTACGGCCAGTGACAACTGACGTACCGCGTGGGTTGTCACCCCTTCCTGAGTAAAGCTGACACTAAGATTACGCACCGCAAGCACCTGTTCTGCTGACAGCTGCATCTTTGCTGTAGATCCGGTCATGCCCGCTCCTTACTCTGTGCGATAGATACCAACCACCGCCCGATCGCCGACGTAGCCATAGCCGCGATACATGCCTTCGCTGTTAAACGGCAGGGCCACATTGCCATCACTATCCACGGCAACAATACCGCCGCTGCCGCCGAGCCGTGGGATTTTTTCCATCACCACGCGGTCGCTGGCCTGTTTCAGCGACAAACCGCTGTATTCCATTAGCGCGGCGATATCGTATGCCGCGAGAGTGCGAATAAATACTTCCCCGGTACCGGTACAGGAGACCGCCACATTGGCGTTATTGGCGTAACAACCGGCGCCGGCCAGCGGCGAGTCACCGACCCGGCCGGCCTGTTTATTCGTCATACCGCCGGTTGACGTCGCCGCGGCCAGATTGCCGTGCTGATCGAGCGCCACCGCACCTACGGTGCCAAATTTGCGATCGTTATCCAGCGGATCGGCGCCGCCGCTCTGAGCTGCGCCATCATGATCGAGCAGCGTCTGCTTGCTGGCTAACGCACGTTGTAGTTGCTCCCAGCGCTCAGGCGTGGAGAAAAAGTCGGGTTCCACCGTCTCCAGCTGCTGCTCAGCGGCAAACGCTTCCGCCCCGGCGCCAATAAACAGCACATGCGGGCTGTGTTCCAGTACCGCCCGTGCCGCCAGTACCGGGTTACGAATACGCGAGACGCCAGCCACCGCGCCCACCTCCAGCGAACGGCCATCCATTACACAGGCATCCAGCTCGTGAGTCCCCTGATGGGTAAATACTGAGCCTTTACCGGCATTAAACAACGGGCACTCTTCCAGCAGGCGCACCGCTTCGGTTACCGCATCCAGCGCGCTGCCGCCCGCCGCCAGTATCGCCTGGCCGCTGGCGACCACCGCTGAAAGCGCCTGAAGATAGAGTTGTTCTTTTTCTGCGCTCATTGCCGCGCGTGAAATCGCGCCGGCACCGCCATGAATGGCGATTACTGCTCTGCTCATAATCCCGTGGCCCTGTGCGTTAAATCAGCATGAAAAACACTGAGTTAGCTGAGGTTTATCAAAAATTCAGCGATTTTTGACTATAGGTAGCCTGCAAAGCGATGTAAAGCGGAATGTGTGCAGATTGATAATAACAATCAGTTCTATGTAAGCACCGATGGCGCTTCCACGCACGCGGTGCCGCCGAACCGGCGCGTGACCCACCTGGTATTTCGCGCCATAATAGAACGCATCTGAGTGGTTACGGGTCAGCAGGCTGGCCCGATCTGGAGATACAATGGAACTCTTTACTGCGGGACTTCTCTCCCTGGAAGATGCACGCAGCCGCATGCTGGCGCAAATTTCCCCGCTTCGCGACAGCGAGACGGTCGCCATCACTGCCGCCGCTGGCCGGATTACCGCTGAAGCGGTGGTCTCACCGCTGGATGTGCCGCCTTTCGCCAACTCGGCAATGGATGGCTATGCGTTACGCGCGGCGGATTTCAACCGTGATCACCCGTTGACCGTCGCCGGGAAAGCATTTGCTGGCGCTCCTTATCAGGGAGAGTGGCCGGCAGGCAGTTGCATTCGCATTATGACCGGCGCAGCGCTACCGCCCGGTACCGATGCGGTAGTGATGCAGGAGCAGACCGAAAGTAGCGATCAGGGGATCCGAATTCTCGCCCCGATCCGGCAGGGACTGAATATTCGCCTGGCAGGCGAGGATATCCGCCAGGGGGCCAGCGTACTGGCGGCAGGCGTCAGACTCGGGGCTGCCGAGCTGCCGTTACTGGCTTCTCTCGGCATCGCTACCGTCAGAGTGTTACGTAAACTGCGCGTGGCGGTATTCTCCACCGGCGATGAGCTGCAGCCGGTAGGCGAGCCACTGGCGGCCGGACAAATCTATGACACTAACCGCTTCGCGGTGCATCTGATGCTGGATGCGCTGGGCTGCGAAGTGCTCGATCTCGGTATTATTAAAGATGACCCCGGCGCATTGCGTGCCGCCTTTCAGCAGGCGAATGCCGCGGCTGACGTCGTCATCAGCAGCGGCGGCGTCTCGGTGGGGGAAGCGGATTACACTAAACAGATACTGGATGAGCTGGGCGAGATTAGCTTCTGGAAACTGGCGATGAAGCCGGGTAAACCTTTTGCCTTTGGCCGTCTGCCAGACAGCTGGTTCTGTGGCCTGCCGGGCAATCCGGTTTCCGCCGCCGTCACTTTTTACCAGCTGGTGCAGCCGTTACTGGCATGTCTGACCGGTCAGCAGGGTGAGGCTTTGCCAGCGCGGATGCGGGCACGCGCCAGCGAAGTGCTGAAAAAGACCCCCGGCCGTCTCGACTTTCAGCGCGGGGTATTTAGCCGCACTACCGAAGGCGATCTGCAGGTGCGCAGTACCGGACATCAGGGATCGCATGTGTTCAGCTCCTTTAGCCAGGCAAACTGTTTTATTGTGCTGGAGCGCGAACGCGCAACGGTGCAGCCGGGGGAATGGGTAGAGATCGAGCCATTTAACGCACTGCTGGGAGGCTGAGATGCAGAGTGCACTGAGCGACGAGGAGACCCTGCGTTACAACCGTCAGATTGTGCTGCGCGACTTTGATTTTGATGGTCAGGAGAAACTCAAAGCGGCGCGCGTGCTGATTGTCGGCCTTGGTGGCCTTGGTTGCGCCGCGTCGCAGTATCTGGCATCGGCCGGGGTCGGTTCCCTGACGCTGCTCGATTTCGACAGCGTATCGCGTTCCAATTTGCAGCGCCAGATCCTGCATACCGATGCCGAAATAGGCATGCCCAAAGTTGAATCGGCACGTCAGCGGCTGGCGGCGATTAATCCGCTGATTAATATCGAAGCGGTAAACGCCCGCCTTGATGATAGCGGATTAAAAAAGCGGCTGAAAGCCTGCGATCTGGTGCTTGATTGCAGTGATAATCTCGACACCCGTGAGCAGCTGAACCGCCTGTGCTTTGCCGCTAAGATACCGCTGGTATCGGGCGCCGCCATTCGTATGGAGGGCCAGATTAGCGTCTTTAGCTGGCAGGAGCATGAGCCCTGCTACCGCTGTATCAGTCGTCTGTTTGGCAGCAGCGCGCTGACCTGCGTCGAAGCTGGCGTCATGGCGCCGCTGGTTGGGGTGATCGGCGCGTTACAGGCGATGGAGGCGATCCGGGTGCTGGCTGCCTATGGCAGCAGTGTGGCGGGAAAATTACTGCTGTACGATGCCATGACGCTGGAATTTCGCCAGCTCACGCTGAATAAAGATCCCGCTTGCGAAGTCTGCGGCCAGAACCATCGCTGACGCTGTTTCAGACATACCGCTGGGGATCTGACACAGCGTACGGGAGGCACAAATGCCTCCCGCAGCACACGCTTAGTTATCCACACCTTTACTGCGCAGATAATCTTCGTAGTTGCCGGTAAAGTCGATCAGTCGGCTCGGGGTAATCTCGATGACGCGGCTGGCCAGTGAGCTGACAAATTCACGGTCGTGCGAAACAAACACCAGCGTGCCTTCGTACATCTCCAGCGCCATATTCAGCGCTTCGATCGATTCCATATCCAGGTGGTTTGTCGGCTCATCCATAATCAGGATATTCGGACGTTCCATCATCAGTTTGCCAAACAGCATGCGTCCTTTCTCGCCACCGGACAGCACCTTCGCCGGTTTCTTAATATCATCCTGGGTGAACAGCAGACGGCCAAGAATACCGCGCACCACCTGCTCATCATCACTGCCCTGCTTCCACTGACTCATCCAGTCAAACACGTTCAGATCGTTGTCAAAGTCATGGGCGTGATCCTGCGCATAATAGCCAATGCGCGCATTCTCAGACCATTTCACCGTACCGTTATCCGGCAGCAAATCGCCCACCAGGGTTTTCAGGAAAGTGGTTTTACCGATACCGTTCGGACCGATAATGGCGACTTTCTCGCCCACTTCCAGCAGCAGATTGACGTTTTTAAACAGCGGGCCGTTATCGAAACCTTTGGTCAGCGTTTCCAGTTCCAGTGCGTTGCGGAACAGTTTTTTCTCCTGCTCGAAACGAATAAATGGGTTCTGGCGGCTGGAGGCTTTGACTTCGTCCAGCTTAATCTTGTCAATCTGTTTGGCACGTGACGTCGCCTGACGGGATTTCGAGGCGTTGGCGCTAAAGCGGCTGACAAAGGACTGCAGTTCGTTAATCTGTGCTTTCTTCTTGGCGTTATCCGACAGCAGACGTTCGCGCGCCTGAGTGGCGGCAGTCATATATTCGTCGTAGTTACCCGGATAGACGCGCAGCTCGCCGTAATCCAGATCCGCCATATGGGTGCACACCATATTCAGGAAGTGGCGGTCATGGGAAATGATAATCATGGTGCTGTTACGTTCATTCAGCACCTGCTCCAGCCAGCGAATGGTGTCGATATCCAGGTTGTTGGTAGGTTCGTCGAGCAGCAGAATTTCCGGATTAGAGAACAGCGCCTGGGCTAACAGGACACGCAGTTTCCAGCCGGGGGCCACTTCGCTCATCGGACCATAGTGCTGTTCCAGCGGAATACCCACGCCGAGCAGCAGTTCACCGGCGCGGGCTTCGGCGGTGTAGCCATCCATCTCGCCATATTTCACTTCCAGATCGGCGACTTTATAGCCGTCCTCTTCGCTCATTTCCGGCAGGGCATAAATGCTGTCGCGCTGTTCCTTCACTTCCCACAGCTCGCCATGCCCCATAATCACCGTGTCGAGCACGCTGTATTTTTCAAAGGCGAACTGATCCTGACGCAGCTTACCGATGCGCTCGTTAGGATCGAGGGAAACGTTACCGGCGGAGGGCACTAAATCGCCGCCGAGAATTTTCATAAAGGTGGATTTGCCGCTGCCGTTAGCGCCAATCAGGCCGTAGCGGTTACCGCCGCCAAATTTGACAGAGATGTTTTCGAACAGCGGCTTACTGCCAAACTGCATGGTGACGTTGCTGGAAACTAGCACAGGGATTGCCTTACGGTTGGAGAATTAAAATGTGAGTCAGCGCGCATTATGCCATAAAAAAAGGGGCGGCGAATACAGCCTGCCTCCCCTTTACGCCACGCACCACAATCCTCTTTGTCCACGCCAGCCCGGTTATCAGCTATTATCCATATCCGCCTGCGCAATATCTTTCAGCACCGTCAGCTTGCCATCCGGGGTGGTGATATCGGCCCATTCAGTGAACTGTACCCTGCCAAGCCGGTTGTAGGGCCTGCCAGTACCGGCTTGCCAGTAACGAACATCGATACGGACTTTCATACTTTTGGCTTTTATCCCCTCCGGAAAACTTTGCTCGATATCTAAGTAGTTCGGCAGGTCCCGTGAGGTGCCGCGATATTTCACCACATCGCTGCCGGGATCTTTATATTCGCCAAAGTTAATCTCTGAATAGAGGACAACAAAGTACCCGCGCGGACAGGTAAACTGATAGCCCGTCCATTCAATGACCGAACCATCTTCATTACGGGTGGCAAGATCGGCATAGTCACCCGGGCCATAATAGCGTCTGGCCGGGTAAGGCTGATTAGTGGTAATCCCCATAAAACAGTCATTGCGTTTGGCCTGCCGACCAAAGCGGATATAGACATTTTCCAGAGCCGGATAAAGTTGTTTGTAATAAGCGCCCCCACCGTCAACATTCTCCAGCTGATTGGCAGCCTGGTGGTGGTTCATTCCGGCGGCATACCATGCATCCCCTAACACAAAGTCATAAATATAGGCCACAGAGTTGGAGGGGAGACTTTTTCCATAAGCGCGGTTATAGGCGCTGGCCGTCGCATCATAGGCCTGGCAAAGTGCGCGCAAACCACTATTGTTGGTCAGCCACATTTTGACCCGGACTTTAAACATATCCATCGCCGGCGACAAATGTTGAAACAGATGCGTTTGCGTCAGATAGTAAGTATTAACAAACCCGCCCAGTTTATTTCTTGAATAGAGATCCACCACATGCCAGTTACTCCCGATTTTAAAACGATCGAGATTTTTAGTATCCACCCGATTAATATTATTCCAGCTCTGTTCCATCAGGCGTTGCATATATTCGTACCAGCCATTAAGAAAATACTCATAACGGCTGATAAAGAAGCTAATATTATCACCTTTTTTGTAGGTTAATATCGCGCCAGAAAGCACACTCATCGCCAGGGTGGCAAAAGAAGGAAATATCTGGCTAACCTGATACTGGAAGTTATATTTATTGTCATACATATGGAGAGTCAAGTTATAAAATTGGTCAAATACCGATTGCCAGCGCTGAAAATCACCCATACTCCAGGTGGCTTTATCATCATTTCCCTTATTCAGATCTTCCAGCACTTGCATCTGCGACTCATAAGCGCCCGCCGCCCCTCTGAACTTCAGTAGCAGGTCATTGATATAGTGTTCGGTCAGTGCCGCGTTTAATCTGAGTTCAATCTCCTTGATCACCTGCTGCATGGTGATCGCTTTTGGTTTTGGCCAGAAGAGTCCCAGTATCATATGAATCATTGGGGCAACCGCGCCCAGTAATCCTCCGCCGGCGATAGTGGCGGGAAAGGCGGCGCCCATTAAGCCGCGCATCATATTGGTTACCATACCGTTCATAATCATTCGCGTCAGATACTCACCATTATCCGGGAAAATATCTTCCCATCTCGGCTGAGACACAAACAGCCGTTCTGGCGAACGGGCGCTGACGCCTGGCAGATAGCGTGCGCGAATATCGGGCAAAATCAGGCCATAAACTTCCGGCATCTGCGGCGCAGGGAAGGAAACCGCCTGCTGATCGCTGCTTTGCGCCGCAGCGCTGTCCGGCACCGCAAGATAGTGTTTCTCCAGATAAATCAGCTGTTCCCGCCGTTGCGCCCAGCTAAGCGGCATTTCGCTGGCGGAAAACACCTGCGCCAGCGCCGCCTGCATCTCTTCAATATGCAACTCCGCCACCCAGGCATCGGCGATGCGATCGCGCAAGACATCACGCGCCACCGCCATATAGGCTGCGACCTCATTGCTGAGTGGCGCCCATTCGGTTAGCGATTGTGCGGTAAACTCATCATAAATATAGACCAGCTCTTTCCTTGGCCCATTTTGATACCAGTGAATATAACCACGGCGATCCTCAAAGGCGCTGACCATTACCCCATCTAAATAGGCTTCTGCGCGTTGCAAATAATCTTCTATCATCGCCGCATCTTCATCCAGCGCGCCAGTTCTGACGTTCTCCTGCAAAATATGGCTGAGTAAATAGAGATAACGTGGGAAACTGGGCAGGGTTTTATACGGCTGATCGTCGGGGTTAAATAGCGCGATCTCCGCTTCATTGAGCAGGCTAAGTAAATGGCTGAGATTTTCGCTTTGCGCCTGCCCTTGATCGCCAAGATAGTCAGCCTGCTGCCGCCAGGCGCTAAATGCCTGCTCCAGCGTATCCAGCTTGGCTGCCGCCCGCTGGTCAGGCTTATTTTCAGGAGGGTCGCTACTGTAAATACTATTGCCAAGCTGGCGATTAAGGGTATCTGCGCTGAGTTGCCATGCCGCCCGACCGTGGAACTGCGCACTGCCGTCGCGCAGGCTATCGGCCGCCAGCCAGCGGCTAAATAATCCGTTAATCGTCTGTTCCTCGCGCTGCGCATCAAAGCAGACACCGCCATGCTGTTCGCTGCTCACCTCCGGCGGCTCTTTACCCTCATCGCAACACGAGTGATTCCGCTGGCGTGGTTTGCGCGGTTTAAAAGGTGAGTCGTTATGATTTTTACGCATAAAATACCCCATATTATTTAGCTAGCCTGTTATGTCACTGTAGCCAGACACCGGTTTAAATAGCCGTGACATAAAAATTTAAGTTGAGCGTAAATAAAATGGCAAAAATTTATCAAAATTCTATTAATTACCTCATTAACGGTTTAATTTTAAAAATATTCCTCTACCCTCACGCCAGAATTAGAAAGTGACGATTTTTTATTTATGACGAAGATAATAATACCCGCAAAGAGCGGGCATTATTGCCGGTAAACAGGACACAGATTAAGCCGCGGTACGTTTTCCCGGCGCAACCAGTGGTTTAGTTTCGGCATCATCACTTAGCCAGTCATGCAGATAGTGCTCAATCTGCTCCAGGCTGCGGTTACGCGTTTCCGGGATACATTTCACTACAAATATCGCGCCGGCCACGCCGATAACGCCGAAGATAAAGAAGGTGCCTGCCAGCCCGACGCTGGCCAGCAGCAGCGGAAAAGCCATGGAAATGGCAAAGTTAGCTATCCACATCGCAAACACCGCGCCGCCCATAAAGATACCGCGCATCCTGGTCGGGAAGATCTCCGACAGCAGCAGCCAGGTGACCGGCGACAGCGCCCCCTGCTGGAAACTCAGAAACATCAGCATGCCGAGCAGTACCATATAACCCCGCAGCACATCCGGCTGGCCGTTAACCGTTTCCGGCATCAGATAACTTACCGCGCCAATAAAAAACAGACAGGCGGTACAGCCAAACTGTCCCAGCTTCACCATGCTGCGACGCCCCATTTTGCCTAACAGCCAGATGCCGACAAACGTCATTAGCACCGAGATCACGCCGTTGGCAATGGTGGCGGTCAGCGCCGCATCGGTACTCATTCCCACCGCCGTCAGCATGGTCGGGGCATAATACATAATGGTATTGACGCCGGTCAGCTGCTGGATCACTGCCACGCCAACACCAATCAGAAACAGTTTAAACAGCCAGGGGGTTTTCAGATCGCGCAGACGCGGTTTACCGCGATCGCGTTGCTCTTCCAGCGTCTCGACAATCTCAATCAGTTCCCACTCCACATCCTCTTTGGCGCGGGTACGCTCCAGCACGGCGCGCGCTTCAGACAGCCGCCCCTTCATCGCATACCAGCGCGGGGTATCTGGCATAAACATCATCCCAAACCACAGCAGAACCGCCGGGACAGTGGCGATCGCCAGCATCCAGCGCCAGCTCTGCTCACCACCCCAGATTTCATGGAAACCGGCATTGGAGATATATGCCAACATCTGACCGGAAACAATCATTAATTCCTGCAGCGTTACCAGCTGACCACGCTTATTGGCCGGCGCTATCTCGGCAATATACACCGGCACGGTGGCTGCTGCGCCGCCCACGGCGATACCCAATACCAGACGGAAGAAAATCATCCAGTTAACATCCGGCGCCAGTGCGGTACCGAGTGCCCCGCTGGCAAAAATGACCGCCAGGATCACGATGATTTTTTTACGCCCGGCCGCCGCGGCAAAATGGCCGGAAGCCAGTGCGCCGAAAGCGGCGCCGAACAGTAATGAACTGGTCACCAATCCGGTGGTAAACGGGGTGAGATGCAGCTCAGCGCCCATAAACAGCAATGCGCCTGAGATAACGCCGGTGTCATAGCCGAATAGCAAGCCCCCGAGGGTGGCAATCGCGGCGATCACCGTTACAAAAGGTTCAGCGGGCGTGCTGCTATTAGGTCCTGACGCCCTGCCTTGCGAAAGATATTGTTCTTTTGCCATGATGGCTTCGTCTCCGGTATCGGGTTATAGGGATACTCGGGTGATACAGAAATGTTAATGAATCACCTGCCATTACACAACTTAGTTCAATATTTTCATTTTTATTAACAATGGAATTAAAATTTGCAACACAGGTCATAAGCTACCGATAATAATGTGATAAATATCGCATATACAAATTTAAAAAGTTGCATTCATGCAAATTTTTCCATCAGAAATAAATTTATTATTTCGCAAATAATAAAAGAGGAATTTTAGTTTCATTGCGGTAGCAAAAAGAACCTGGGCGACTGCCGGGCGGCCTGTATGCCGCCCGACATCTGGCAAACGGAGAGAACTGAGGAGGGTGATAACCTTACTGGCCTGCCGGGCCAAACACCGGATACTGCGGCAAGTCCACCTGTTGATACGGTTCCCAGCCACCGCCCAGCGCTTTATACAGCGCCACCAGATCAAGGCTGGTTTGCACGCGCGCCTGCGCTGCCTGCTGCCGGGCCTGCGCCAGCTGACGCTGAGTATCCAGCACATCAATAAAGCTGGAGAGCCCCTGACGATAGCTATCACTGGCCAGATTAAAGGCATTTTGCAACGCCTGCACCGTCTCATCCAGCCGGGCGGACTGTTGCTGATCGGTGCGATAACTGACCAGCGCATTTTCCACATCCTGTAGTGCATTCAATACCGTCTGCCGGTAGCTGAGCGCCGCACTGGCCTGCTGCGCCCGTGCCAGTTTGACCCCCGAGACTAAACGGCCGCCCTGGAAAATCGGAATCGATACCGACGGGCCAAAGCTGTAAAAATTACTGCTCCAGTTATCCAGATAGCTGGCGTGGCTGTTACGCATACCGACCTCCCCGGTTAACGAGAAGCTGGGGAACAGCTGCGCAACTGAGACGCCGATATTGGCGGTGGCGGCATGCAGCGTGGCTTCGGCCTCGCGCACATCCGGGCGACGCCGCGCCAGCGTTGAAGGCACGCCGACCGGCACCACGGCTGGCAGTGTCGGCAGCGCGGCAGGATCAGACAACTCGGCATCCAGCGCGCCTGGCGGCTTGCCAATAAGCACCGAAAGGCTGTTTATCGCCTGCTGCGCCTGCGCCTGATACTGCGGCAGACGGGCCTGCAGGGAACTTACCCCGGCACGGGCATTTTCCACATCCATTTGCGCCGCCAGCCCGTTACGCTGCTGGCTCTGCGTCAGTTCCAGAGTTTGCTGCGCCACATCGACCTGGGTTTGTAAGGTCTGGCTGATGGCCTGGGCGCCGCGCAGCTGCAAATAAGCGCGCGCCACTTCGGCCTGCAACGATACCAGCGCATCATTACGATTCTCCAGCGACTCCTGCTGTTGGGCACTGGCCATCTCGACCTGGCGTCGAACTTTGCCCCATAAATCCAGCTCCCAGGCGGCGTCAAAGCTCCCCTGGTAGAGGGTGATCGGTTTCGTCAGGCCATCAAGCGCAGAACGCAGTTCCGGATCGACTTCGCCGACACTGTCATACACGCCGTTGGACTCCAGTTCGCCCTTCACCCCCAGCTGCTGGCGCGTTACGCCCGCTTTGGCACTGACCGTGGGAAACCAGCCGCCGCGCGCCTGCCCGAGTTGCTCACGCGCACCCGCGATACGCAGCACCGCCTGTTGCAGGGATAAATTGCCGGCGATGGCGCGGTTGATCAAACTGTCCAGCTGCGCATCATGAAAGGATTTCCACCACTGCGGCTGGATGGCGGCCGCCTGCGGTGAAGAGAGATCGCCCGCTTTCATAGCGTGATAGCTGGCGGCCGTATCACTCTTTGGCGCCCGCCAGTCAGGGCCAACCGAGCAGGCGACGATCGCCACGCTGAGGGCAATCGCTCCTCCTGCCCGCGCCAGCGAAGAAAGGTTCATATCAGTGTGCTCCTGCACTGCCTTCGCTCTTAATCGGCGATAGCAGCAAACAAAATGGAATCAAAAACAACGCCACAATCCCCAGCCCGATAAACACATCGATATAAGCGAGAATGCGCGCCTGCGCCACCATTTCCCGGTACAGCTGACCGCTGGCCAGCGTCAGCGGATCGCCCACCGCGCCGGTAAAATCGCGGATCGCCTGCGCCCAGCGCTCGACGGTGAGATTAAAGGGTTCATTAAGCGGTGACATGTTGTGCACCATACTGGCACTGCGCACCTGGGCACGGTCGGTGATCGCCGCGGTGGAGAGCGAGATGCCGACAGAGCCGGCAACATTGCGGAACATAGTAAACAGTGCGGCGGCATCCGCATTCAGCCGTTGCGGAATGGAAATAAAAGCAATGGTGGTGAGTGGCACAAACAGGAAGCCCAGCCCGAGTGACTGCGCGCTGCGCATCAGACACAGCGTGGTGAAATCTACCGACGGTGTGAGTCGCGCCGACCAGAACATCGACAGACACAGACAGGTAAAGCCAAAGGCGATAATCCAGCGCGTCTGTACCAGCGGCATCAGTTTTAGCACCAGCGGGATGGTCATCACCACCAGCACCGCGCCCGGTGACAGCACTAACCCGGACCAGGTGGCGGTATAACCTAAATCCTGCTGCGCCAGCTGTGGCAGAACAACTGAGCTGCCATACAGAATCATCGCCATCCCCGCCATCAGCAGGCAGGAGATGGCAAAGTTTCGATCCTTCAGGCAATGAATTTCCACCACCGGTTTTTTCGCATACATCAGCCAGTAAATCGCGCCAACCAGACCAATGGCGGTCAGCAGCGCAAACAGCTGAATAAAGCCGGAAGAGAACCAGTCATCATCTTCGCCGCGATCGAGCATCACCTGCAGGCAGCCAAGACCAAGGGTAATTAAACTGATACCAATATAGTCAATGCGCAGCCTGCCTTGCGCCCATTTGCGTTCCCACGGCGGATCTTCCAGCAGTTGGTAGATGGCAAGCACCGTCAGGATACCGACCGGAATATTGATAAAGAATACCCAGCGCCAGCTGTAGTTATCGGTGATCCAGCCCCCCAGCGTCGGGCCGACAATCGGCGCCACAATAATGGCAATCGACGATAAGCCGAAAGCTTTGCCGCGATCTTCAGCTTTAAAATAATCCAGCAGCACCGACTGCTGTACCGGCTGCAACCCGCCGCCAAAAAAGCCCTGCAATACGCGGAACAGAATGATTTGCCACAGCTCGGTCGCGATACCGCACAGAAATGAGCAGAGGGTAAACATCACAATGCAGATCATAAAAAACTGTTTGCGGCCAAACACCCGGCTGAGAAAAGCCGAAATGGGCAACACAATACCGTTAGCCACCAGGTAAGAGGTCAGCACCCAGGTCGATTCGCTGTAGCTGGAGGAGAGTGAACCGGCCACGTGCGGCAGCGCCACATTGACAATGGTGGTGTCGAGGATCTCCATAAATACCGCCAGCGTAACGGTAATGGCGACCAGCCAGGGATTACTGGCGGGTTGCCAGCTCTCGCTATGACTCATTCCAGATGGACCTTTGGCTCAACTGACAGGCCCAGCGGCAGGGGGCGGCTGGCATCCAGACCTTTGTCGATAACGATTTTTACCGGTACGCGCTGGACGATTTTGACAAAGTTGCCGGTGGCATTCTCCGCCGGGAAAGTCGAAAAACGCGAGCCGGAACCCATCTGAATACTGTCGACATGCCCTTCCAGCTTCATATCCGGCCAGGCATCAATCGCGATCTCCACTTTATTACCCGGACGCATCCGCTCCAGCTGCGACTCTTTGTAGTTGGCACTCACCCATACATCGGTCGACACCAGCGAAAATAGCGCGCTGCCCGCCTGCACCAGGGTGCCGGGCTGCACATTTCGTTTGGTGACAAAACCATCGTAAGGGGCGCGCACATCGCTCCAGGAAAAATTCAGTTCGGCGGTCGTCAGTTGCGCCCGCGCCTGCTCAACCTGCTGCTGGCGCGCCTCAACGTTGGTTTCCTGCTGACGAATTTGCAGCTCCACCTGCGAGGCGACTTCCACTTGGGCTTTGGCGCTCTGTAACTGCGCCTGTGCCGCGCGCAGCTGGGCGCTGGCACTGTCAATATTGCGCTGTGAGGTGGCGCGGGGATCGACGCCGCGTAAACGCCGGTAATCCGCCTGCGCATTAAGGAAGTTGGCTTCGGCTCTGGCCTGGTCGGCTAAGGCCTGATCGCGCTGCGCCGGATACTGCACACGCGATAACGCCAACTGCGCCTGCGCCTGATGTAGCTGCGCGGTAGCCAGCCCTAACTGCGCCTTTGCCTGATCGCGCTGTGCCGCGCTATCGCGTGGGTCGATTTGCGCCAGCAAATCGCCCTGCTTCACCCGCTGGTTATCACTGACCAGTAATTTAACTATGTAACCGGAGGTTTTTGGCGCGATGGTAACCGCATTCCCTTCGGTAAAGGCATCATCAGTGGTTTCAATATTGCGATTGGCGAGCCAGTACCACAGCGCCACAATCAGCATCACCCCCACCACCACCGCCAGAATAATCAGCGGCTTCTTGCCCGGTCGCTGACGCGGCGGCTCATTACTGGTGTGACTGGCGGAGGGTGAGTGCTGATTGTCGTCTGGCTGACGCGCATCGTTTTCTGACGGCATTTTCTCTGAAGTTGTCATAGTTCTCACAGTTTACTGCGGGCTCATCCGCGCCCGTTAAGACCAAACTGTTATTAACCATAGGGAGAAAACTGACAAATGCCAGGATTTATTGACACTTCCGGAATAGCCCGAAACTAGATCGCATCGATAAGCAAAAAAAGCCCCCAGCCCACCAGCATCGCCCACAATAACATCGGAATTGAGAACAGATGGAAATGCCACCAGATGCGGCGATCTTTCGCCATGCGTAGCGCAATCAGATTGGCCAGCGAGCCGGGCAGCAGACCAAAGCCGCCAATATTGACAGCCCAGGCAAATAGCGTGCTGGCCGGCAGCGTGTTGAGCAACAGAATGGTTGTCGGCACATTACTGATAATCTGCGACAGTCCGATAGCCAGCAACCCGATACCGCCCTCACCGAGCTGCGAAACATGCTGCAGTGGCGCTTGCAGCAGCGGCAGACGGGTAATCAGAAACACATCGATAAACATGGCGATAAATACCGCCAGTAAACTCCAGTCGATGGTCAGCAGTACCCGCCTGGCAATAAACAGAAACACCAGCAGTACCAGCAGCAGGCCCCAGATGGCCAGCTTTAGCTCCAGCGCGATAATAAACAGCAGATACATCGCCAGCGCGCTGAACAGCAGCCGACGCTGCCAGCCGTTGACCTGATCTTCGGCATGACGCTGAATCTTCTTTTTAGCAAAACTAAACCAGGTTACCAACAGCAGGCTGCCGGTGAGCGCCAGCGCCAGCGGCAGCATCTGCAGGATAAAACCGGCAAAGCTGGTCTGTCCGTGGCTCCATAACAGGATATTTTGCGGATTGCCGATTGGCGTCAGCAGCGAACCAGCATTAACGGCCAGCGCTTCAAAAATAATCAGACGTGAAACCGGCAGGCTGGAGAATTTGCGCAGCGTCAGGGTCAGCGGCACGAGGATAAACAGCGCCACATCATTGGTGAGAAAGGTGGAAAGCAACGCCGCACCCGCCACCATAAACAGCGCCAGTGTGCGCTCATGCTGGAAACGGCCAATCAGCCGCCGTCCCAGAATGTCAAAATAGCCGCTGGCTTCAATGCCTTTGGTCAGCATCAGCAAGCCACACAGCGTGATAATGGTATTCCAGTCGACTGCCTGCGACAGTTCAGGCAGCTTAAAGCGGGCGAAACCGGCTAATAGCGCGCCAAGAACCACTAACAGATGAAGAAAACGGTCGTGCAGAAACGGCTTCAGCAATGTTGCCATGGTGGCTCACAGGTCAGGAGTGGCGGGAATTAACCATGGTTTTGGAAAAATCGCTGGAACACCGCCAGCGTTTCATCACTGACATGATGCTCAATACCTTCGGCATCGCGGCGCGCGGTATCGGGACTGATGCCCAGCGCCAGCAGAAACGTCTCGACGATATGGTGGCGCTGGCGACTCTCTTCCGCCAGTTTCTCCCCCTCGACCGTCAGAAAGACCCCACGATAAGGCACCTGTTCAACCAGGCCGGCGGTTCCCAGCCGTTTCAGCATCTTGGCTACCGTTGGCTGGGAGACGCCCAGCCGCGCGGCCATATCTACCTGGCGCGCTTCGCCTAATTCACGGATCAGATCGGAGATCAATTCAACATAGTCATCAATCAGCTCGCGGCGATGCGCCTCGCGAACCTGACGAAAGCCTTCGACATGCTCTTCGATATCTTTCAGCGGACCGTTAAGGCTGGCAACTGTGGGTTTGACACGACGACTCATTAAACTTCCTCTTCTTATTAACCTGCGTTTTGACCAGCTTGCAGGCCTGTTGGTGCCACATTGTAAACGAAGCTCAAAGAAGCACAAATATTCCGATAAATAGCACTGGCTATGGGGTATAGCCTGTGCTATACCTGTGTATAAAGCAATCAGCTCATCATCTCACTGTGGAGGTCAAGATCATGAATGAACCCTTCCTGCTGTTAATGATGTTTCTGCTATTCGTCGCCGGGCTCTGCCTGCTGCTCAGCCGCCGTTAAGCATGAGGAATCGCAATGCAAGTATGTAACAAGGTGATGAAAGTTCGGATGTCACAGGAGGTCACCAGCATGAAAGCACCCTTATTATTACGGCTGTTTTGTCGTTCGCCGTTTACCCTGCGTCTGATGCTGTTAGAGATGCTGACCACCGCAAAAAAGCCTGAAAATAAGGCATCTTAATCCTGCCTGCGCACCGCTGCGCTAAATGTGTATCCTGCTTCACAGAAACATTATTCACTACTGGTTGCCATTCCCGAAAGCGAGGATTATCTTGCCATGCCTTTCGTGAGAGTGCTGGCAGAAATGGATGCTCCCACTGTCCTCCCTCCCCATTCACAACGAGTATTTCAGGCTTAATTACGTCTTCAGATATTGGCTGAAGATGCGTTGATTGCATCCCTATAAGATAAAAAATGAATCTGACCCTGATTAAAACAGCTGCCGTGACAGGTTGTCGCGAGCTGTTTAGCCCCTATGTTGGGCTGTACCTGCTGTTCTCTCTGCTGATCAACCTGGCGTTCGGCTACTCGCTCAGCCTGCTGTATACCTTTGCGTTCACTGCCATCCTGATACTGCTGGCCAACCGCGCGCTGCGCTGCCAGAAAATTGCCGTCACCCTTTGTGCACTGCTGGCCAGTTTCTATTATCCGTTTGGTCAGGCTTACGGCCCTCCCAATTTTAATACCCTGCTGTCACTGCATTCGACTAACGTTGGCGAAGCCAGTGAAATTCTGGCGATCTTCCCGCCGCTGGATTACGCCATTGGCGTCGGGATTTTGCTGATCGGTCTGCTGGCGCTACGCCGCAAGCCGCAGCCGGCTCATTCATGGTCTCATCTCGAAACCGCCTGTCTGGCTTTTGCGCTGGTGGCCAGTTTGACACAACCTGCGCTGAATAAGCTGGCAGGCTATCCGTTCAGCCTTACCGATGCCGGTTTTCCGCTGGCGCGTTTTGTTAAAGATACGCTGGTGAGTAAACTGTCGGTCGATGATGAGATGGTGCGGATGAATCAGCTGACATCGTTGCAGGATAGCTGGACCGTCACCGGGGTAAAACCTACCCATCAGTTGTATGTGATCGTCATTGGTGAAAGCGCGCGTCGTGATGCGCTGGGCGCCTTTGGCGGCAAATGGGATAATACCCCCTTTGCCAGCCAGCTGCCCGGCCAGTACTTTGTTAATTACACCTCGGCCGCCTCTTCCACACAAAAGTCGCTGGGATTAACCCTGAATCGCGTAGTTGATGGCAAGCCACAGTATCAGGACAATATTATTACCCTGGCAAATCGCGCCGGTTTTGAGACCTGGTGGCTATCTAATCAGGGGCAAATTGGTAAGTTTGACACGCCGATCGCCAGCATCGCACGCCGTGCCGACCATGTTCATTTTTTGAAGCAGGGTGATTTTGAAGCGGATAAAACCAGCACTGATGAGGATTTACTAAAACTCACCGCAGAGGCGTTACAACAGCCGCTGGATGCCCCGCGTCTGATGGTATTCCATATTATGGGTTCCCATCCGAAAACCTGTGATCGTACCAGGGGTAAGTACCAGCACTTTGTGCATTCGCCGGAGACCTCCTGCTATCTCTACAGCATCAGCCAGACCGACGGCTTTTTGCAGCAGTTACAACAGCAGCTGCTGAGCAGCGGCTTAAGCTATTCGCTGCTCTACTTCTCCGATCACGGGATGGCGTTTAAAGAGAAAGGCAGCAAAAATGAGTATCTGACCCATGACGATAAGTATCAGCAAAATTTCCAGGTGCCGCTGTTTATCAGCTCAAGCCAGGATACCACTCATCAGATAATTAAGGCGGCGCGCTCAGCCAATGACTTCCTGCAACTGTTTTCACAGTGGACCGGGATCAGCAGCAAACAGGTGGTGTCGGAGTATCGTTTTATCTCACAGGAGAAAGCAAAGCCGGTGTATGTCACTAACTTTGCCCTGAAACGTGTCGACTATCGCCTGCTCGGCCAGGATGCCTTTGCACCCTGAGGGCGGTTACGGCATTTACCCATAAAAAAATCCGCCACCAGGGCGGATTTTTTCTCAGTCCGGCAACAGCCGGAAAGGTTCAGCCAACTTAGAAGCTGTAACCTGCACCAACGATCCAGGTGCCAACGTCTACACTGCGGATACGGCTCTGCTCGTAACCGACATCCAGAGCAACGTTCTGAATTGGGTTGAACTGCAGACCGGCACCGTAGGAGAAACCGTAATCGCTGCCGTCATATTTATCACGGTTTGCACCGTTAACGTTCACTTTACCATAGCCCACACCTACAACACCGTAGATGCTTGCCCAGTCATTCAGACGGTAAGCAGGACCCGCAGTCACACCGTAGTACTGACCTTTGTTGTAATAACCATCAGTGGTGCGATCTTTTTCGGTATAGGTGAAAGAACCGATCCAACCCAGTGGATCGCTGCCGTTTTCGTAGCGATATTTCAGGTTGAAACCGTTAGCTTTGTTAGCCACACCCTGGGCATCGCTTTGTGCGTAACCACCGGTAACGGTGCTCTGCGCCATTGCAGAACCCGCAGATACAGCCAGTACACAAGCCAGTGCTGAAAGACATGCAATTTTTTTCATAACCACCTCAAATGTGAAAGTACTTATTCTCCTGACAACGCTGAAAATATAACAAAAAACAGGGAGAAACTCTGCCTGATTATTGTTGTCTAACAGAATGTTTGCTGTAACAGAAAGTTAATGAAGTTTCGTATGTCATTCTTTTTGCTTATGTTAATGGCAGTATAACCGGAACAACCCCCGCCTGTAAAAAAAGGTTCATTGAGATAAATCTTAAATAAATCTGACACTTCTTTACTGAAACAGCTCTGTTTTTGACGATACGGCCGACATTTTTTTGCCAGAAAGCATTTTTTAGCTGCCCGCTCGATTACACTGTCGCTCTGATTTGCATAGCCCAATGGATTTAAAGGTAGGTTTTCAGGATGTCATCACCGCAATCGCCGCCGTCGTCACCCGTCTGGCTTCCCATTTTGGTGTTGCTGATCGCCATGATCTCGATTCAGGGCGGCGCGGCGCTGGCGAAAACCCTGTTTCCGCTGGTGGGCGCGCCGGGCATGACCGCGCTGCGCCTCGGGCTGGGCGCGATGATTCTGTCGATTATTTTTAAACCCTGGCGCATGCGTTTTAGCCGCAGACAGCTGGCGCCACTGCTGGTCTATGGCATGGCGCTGGGCGCCATGAATTACCTGTTCTATCTGGCTATCCGCACCGTGCCATTAGGCATTGCGGTGGCGCTGGAATTTACCGGTCCGCTGACGCTGGCGCTGCTGGGTTCACGCCGGGCGCTTGATTTTGTCTGGGTATTGCTGGCGGTACTTGGTTTATGGTTTCTGCTGCCGCTCGGCGAGGCTATCGCCAGCGTAGATGCTAAAGGCGCCGCGCTGGCAATAGGCGCCGGCGCCTGCTGGGCGGTATATATCGTCGCCGGACAAAAGGCCGGAACCGAACACGGTGCGGCCAGCGTGGCGATGGGGTCGGTGATCGCCGCCATCGTATTTGTACCGATTGGCCTCAGCTTTGCCGCCAGCGGTATCTGGCAACTTGCCCTGCTCCCGCTGGCGCTGGCGGTTGCCGTGCTATCGAGCGCTCTGCCTTACTCGCTGGAGATGATCGCCCTAACGCGACTGCCGGCACGCACCTTTGGCACCATGATGAGTCTGGAACCGGCAATGGCGGCCATTTCGGGTATCCTGTTTCTCGGTGAAGTGCTGACGCTGGTGCAGTGGCTGGGGTTGCTGGCGATTATCGTGGCCTCGATTGGCGCCACTCTCACGCTGCGGCCGCCGAAAGCAGCGCTCGATCCGCTCAGCGATATTCGTGAATAGCGTCCGCTGAGAATATTCAGACGTCGTCCGGCGCAGGCGGCTGAATTAATAACCCTTGTCTGCCGCCATTATTTGCGCTTTATCGGATGATGAAATCACCGTGACAGTCATATTCTGTCACGCTTCGACATTAAATAACGTTTCCCGCACGACAGAAATTAACCCGTAAAGTAATAAATATATAAAAATCAAAAATTTATAAAATAACTGCGAATGATAAATATTATCAACACTACAGATAATTATATTTCCGCCGCGTCGGAAATCGCTGTTTCCGGCAACAGGTTATTACTATCTGACCAATAGGCAGTAACTTTCCTGCAAGATTAATCAGCGGTGCTATACTTATTCTCATACTTTTCAGCACAACCCACATTAAGAGGATATTAATGATGAGTACCGCAAAACTGGTTAAAGCAAAATCTTCCGATCTGATTTTTACCCGTAATGACGTGGCCGATAGCGACAAAAAAGCCACCATCGAGGTGCTCAATCGTGTGGTTACTGAGCTTATCGATCTGTCACTGATTACCAAGCAGGCACACTGGAACATGCGTGGCGCTAACTTTATCGCCGTGCATGAAATGCTGGACGGATTCCGTACCGCGATTACCGATCATCAGGATACCGTCGCCGAGCGTGTGGTGCAGTTAGGGGGCGTGGCGCTGGGTACCACCCAGATTGTGAATGATAAAACCCCGCTGAAAAGCTATCCACTGAATATCCATAGCGTACAGGACCATCTGAAAGCGCTGGCCGATCGCTATGGCATTGTAGCGAATGATGTGCGTAAAGCGATTAGTGAAGTCGAAGATGAAGACAGTGCCGATATCTTTACCGCCGCATCCCGTGACCTTGATAAATTCCTGTGGTTTATCGAGTCCAATATTGAATAAGCGCCAATAGCGGCGGCTGAAACAGCCGCCATGGTATGCAGGCCTGAAGGCGGATGAGAGTGCTCATCCGCTTTTTGCATTGTGGAGAGAAAACATGGCAAGCGGATGGGCATCGGACGATGCAGTTCAACAGCAAATTGATTCCACCATTGATGACGCCGTACAGCGGGCGCGCAAACAGCTGCATCTGGGGGTCAGCGCCGAATATTGCCAGCAGTGTGGCGAAGCCATCCCGCAAGCGCGACGTCTTGCCCTGCCCGGGGTGCAATATTGTATCGGCTGTCAACAGACGCACGATAATCAACAGAGCGCATCGCTGTACAACCGGCGCGGCAGTAAGGACAGCCAGCTGCGCTAATTTTCAATTATTAATCCAGAAATTTGAGCCTGTTAACATATTTATAACTATCCTGTTCATTGTTCACCCGATTTAATGCTTTAGTTAGATCGCTGCCGATGCACCATAATGATCTGCGTGCACTATTTTGGTGCTCTATTATGGTGCGCAGCACGTAAAGCTAAAGAATTGTTGTCCACCGGATGGATTAACCTGCTGTTTTTAAACAATATGAAAAGTTGGCATAATATTTTCATATGGCAGCGGGCATCACAACAACGGGGAGATCCCCGATTCAATGATAAGGATAAGATGATGAAGTCGATTTTTAAGGTTTCCCTTGCCGCGCTGGCGCTGGCATTTGCTGTCTCTTCCACGGCTGCAGACAAGAAACTGATCGTCGCGACAGATACTGCGTTCGTCCCGTTTGAGTTCAAACAGGGTGATAAATATGTCGGTTTCGATATCGATCTGTGGGATGCCATCGCTAAACAACTGAACATTGAATATACCCTGAAGCCAATGGACTTCAGCGGCATCATTCCTGCGCTGCAGACCCGCAATATCGACCTGGCGCTGGCCGGTATCACCATTACTGAAGAGCGTAAAAAGGCGATTGAATTCTCCGACGGCTACTATAAAAGCGGCCTGCTGGTGATGGTGAAAGCCAACAACAACGACGTGAAAAGTATTGATGACCTGAACGGTAAAGTGGTGGCAGTGAAAAGCGGCACCGGCTCCGTCGATTACGCGAAACAGCACATCAAAACCAAAGACCTGCGCCAGTTCCCGAATATCGACAATGCCTACATGGAGTTAGGCACCAATCGTGCTGATGCGGTGCTGCACGACACGCCAAATATCCTCTATTTCATCAATACCGCAGGTAAAGGCCAGTTTAAAGCGGTCGGCCAGTCTCTTGAAGCACAGCAGTACGGTATCGCCTTCCCGAAAGGCAGCGATGATCTGCGCGTGAAAGTCAATGGCGCGCTGAAGGCCCTGCATGACAACGGCACCTACAACACTATCTATAAAAAATGGTTCGGCAGCGAACCTAAATAATAATTCTGTTTAGCCCTGTGGCTCCGGTTCGGATCGGGCGGCATAACCCGCCCCCGTACGCCTGCCGGGGCCATTAACGTCAGGAACGGCATTGCGTTCCTGCGTTTTTCCATTTCAACAAAAACTGTTTTCGTTCGGGAGAAAGTATTATGCAGTTTGACTGGAGCGCCATCTGGCCAGCTCTTCCTGTCCTGCTTGAAGGCGCCCAAATGACTCTGTGGATTTCGGTCCTCGGTCTGGTTGGCGGCCTGATTATCGGTCTGATTGCCGGTTTTGCCCGCGCTTATGGCGGCTGGCTTTCCAGTAATATCGCGCTGGTATTTATTGAGCTGATTCGTGGTACGCCGATTGTGGTGCAGGTGATGTTTATCTACTTCGCCCTGCCGATGGCCTTTACGGATCTGCGGATAGATCCGTTCAGCGCGGCGGTAGTGACCATTATTATCAACTCCGGCGCCTACATCGCAGAAATCACCCGTGGCGCCGTACTGTCGATTCACAACGGCTTCCGTGAAGCAGGCCTGGCGCTTGGTCTGTCACGTCGCGAAACCCTGCGTTACGTGATTATGCCGCTGGCGCTGCGCCGTATGCTGCCTCCGCTGGGTAACCAGTGGATTGTCAGTATCAAAGACACCTCGCTGTTTATCGTGATTGGCGTGGCGGAACTGACGCGCCAGGGACAGGAAATTATTGCTGGTAACTTCCGCGCGCTGGAGATCTGGAGTGCGGTTGCGGTTATCTATCTGATTATTACGCTGGTGCTGAGTTTCGTTCTGCGTCGCATTGAGAAAAGGATGAAAATCCTGTGATTGAATTTAAAAACGTCTCCAAACATTTCGGTCAAACCCAGGTGCTGCACAATATTGACCTGAAAATTAATCAGGGTGAAGTGGTAGTGATTATCGGGCCAAGTGGCTCCGGCAAATCCACCCTGCTGCGCTGCATTAATAAACTGGAAGAGATCACCAGCGGTGAACTGATCGTTGATGGCCTGAAGGTTAACGATCCCAAAGTCGACGAGCGCCTGATTCGTCAGGAAGCCGGCATGGTGTTCCAGCAGTTCCATCTGTTCCCGCAGATGAGCGCGCTGGACAACGTGGCCTTTGGACCGATTCGCGTACGTGGCGCGAAGAAAGCCGATGCGCTGCAACTGGCGAAAGAGCTGCTGGGTAAAGTCGGTCTCGCCGAACGTGCGCACCACTTTCCGTCTGAACTCTCCGGCGGTCAGCAGCAGCGCGTCGCCATTGCCCGTGCGCTGGCAGTGAAGCCGAAACTGATGCTGTTTGATGAACCCACCTCCGCACTGGATCCGGAACTGCGTCATGAAGTTCTCAAGGTGATGCAGGATCTGGCGGAAGAAGGTATGACCATGGTGATCGTCACCCATGAAGTCGGCTTTGCGCAAAAAGTGGCATCGCGTCTGATCTTTATCGATAAAGGCCGAATTGCCGAAGATGGCGATCCGGACACGCTGATTAGCAATCCGCCAAGCGCCCGTCTGCAAGAGTTCTTACAACACGTTTCATAATATTGCCGGCGGCGAAATGCCGTCATCATGGCAACGGCAACTCATTGGCTCGGGCGGCATCAATGCCGCACCGACCCTTGAATATCTGAAAAGTATGTCTTGTCAGGCAACTGGCAAGGCAGTATCTGCTGCACCGATCCCCCGGCTTTCACCTGCCTGTTACCCTGCTCAGCTATGCTTTCAGATCGACGCTGTTTTTGGCGCCGCTACAGGAGACGGTGCGCTGGATGATATGGTGAACAAGCATTTTGATGCGGCCGGTATTAAACCGCCGTGCCAGACGGTGCAGATGCTACAGACCGGCAATAATATTGAGGGGGCGGCCGGTACGCAGGCATTAGCCGCCCCGGAGTAATTTATCGGGTTAACAGACGGCTTCTGGCCGGTTTATCGAAAAAGCTCCAGGCGATAAACCGGCTCTGTTTCTGCCCCTGCGCCATATCGACAATCCGCACCTGTACCGCTTCAACTTCTTCCAGCACCCGACGCAGTTCCGGCAGATTCTCTTTACGCGAGACCAGCGAAGTAAACCAGATGCACTGACGGGCGAAATCGACACTCTCATGGATCATGCGCGTGATAAAGGCGGTTTCGCCCCCTTCGCACCATAACTCATCCTGCTGGCCGCCAAAGTTCAGCGGCGCATTGCGATCCAGCCCAAGGTTACGCAGCTTACGCTGGCTGCCCTGACGCGCGTCACTGGCCGAGGCGTGGAACGGCGGATTACAAATGCTGGCGTGGTAGAAATCGTTTTTATGCACCACGCCACGGAAGATGGCGCTATCCTCTTTCTGGCGACGTAAACGAATACCGCGGTTCAGCCCCGGATTTGCAGCGATAATCGCGTTGGCGGCCTTCATAGCCTGCTCATTGCTCTCGGTACCGGTGAAGCGCCAGCCGTACTCCTGATAACCGATCAGCGGATAGATGCAGTTCGCTCCGCAGCCAATATCCAGCACGGTAATATTACGCGGCACCACCGACTGATGCTCTTCCGCCAGCAGGTCGGCCAGATGATGCAGATAATCGGCGCGGCCTGGCACCGGCGGACAGAGAAAACCGTCGGGAATCGCCCAGTTCGCAATCTGATAGTAGTGATGCAGCAGCGCCTGATTCAGCACCCTGACCGCCGCCGGATCGGCGAAATCGACCGACTCATCGCCATACTGATTCACCTGAACAAAAGGCACCAGCGCAGGGTGGCACGCTTTAAGCGCGTCAAAGTCATAACGTCCGCGATGGCGGTTACGCGGGTGAAGAACATTTTTCTCAGCAGGCTTTTTCATCGGCTTCTCTCATGTTTTACCCAAAGTCACTGGCGTTGCCGCAAGGCAGCGACTGAACCAATCCGGATAAGTGGGCGCGTACGATACCCGCTTTGGCAAAACCCGTAAACCATTGCCGTCGTTTTTTCTGCGTTAAACCCGCTATGATAAGCAAATTATCCCCGGATTAAGGAATGTTATGTCTCGCCAACGTTACTCTTATCAACCGCGCGCCGGTCACGGACTACCGCACGATCCGCTGAATGCGATTATTGGTCCGCGCCCGATTGGCTGGATCAGTTCGGTTAATCAAGCCGGCCAGCGCAACCTGGCGCCTTACAGCTTCTTTAACTGCTTTAACTATCATCCACCGATTATTGGTTTTGCCAGCAGCGGCTGGAAAGATAGTGTGCAAAATATCACCGACACCGGTGAATTTGTCTGGAATCTGGCCACCCGCCCGCTGGCGCAGGCCATGAACCAAAGTTCGGCTTCGCTGCCCCACGGTGAAGATGAGTTTAGCTTTGCCGGCCTGACGCCATGCGCCGCCAGTCAGGTGCAGGCCAGTATGGTAGCCGAAAGTCCGGTTAACTTTGAGTGTAAGCTGACGCAGTGTATTCAGTTGCAGGACGCCGCAGGCGCTGCCATTACCAGCTGGCTGGTTCTTGGAGAAGTGGTGGCGATCCATATTGACAGCGATTTGCTGGAAAACGGCATCTATCAGACCGCACGCGCACAGCCGATTTTACGTGCCGGTGGCCCGAGCGCCTACTACGGCATTAGTGAAGAACTGCGTTTTGATCTGATACGGCCGGATGCGCGGGCGCGTTAACCTTCAAAGATGATAAATACGGCCCGACCCGGTCGGCATTTCCACATTCAGGCTCAGCTTTCCCCCCAGAGCCTCAATGTATTTTTTCAGGCTGGAGAGTTTTATTTCTTCACCGCGCGCCTCAATAGCGGCAATTGCCGGCTGGCTGACGCCCATCATCCCCGCCAGTTCCGTCTGCGACAGCGCCAGTTCTTCACGCAGCTGACGCAGACGAATCTCCAGGATCATCGCCCCGGCTTTTTGCTGAATACGCTCCTGCGAAGCGGGAGAACGTTTTGCAATCAATTCATTGAGTTTTGTCATTTTTTCAGCCCTGTCAGGTGCTTTCTGTATTCCGCATCAGCCCTGGTGATCATCTCAGTATAAAATCGTTTTTCCTGGCGACCGCTCTTGTCTGCGGCACATAAGATGATAGCCTGTCTCTGCGGATCGAAAGCAAAAAGGCTCTGACCGGCCGTTGCTCTGCACGCGCAGTTCTTTCATATTGGGAAAATCCGATCCCTTGATCTGATCAACATCAGGCCGCCCCAGCATCGGACCAAACTGCTCAAGCAGTTTCAGGCTTGCCAGCACATCATCAATCATGTCGTCATCCTGTTCACTTAACCACTCGTCAAAATAGTCGGTGGTATCTACCATCCATGTATCCACAGCATCCCTCATAAACCAGAGTTTATGCCAGCTATAATATAAATTGTAGTTTATATTTCAACTGATTAGTGAAGAACTGCGTTGTGATCTGAGACGGCCGGTCTGGCGTTAATTTACTCCACCCGCTGCGTTTTAATCACCGCCACCGCTTTAGCAATTTCCGGCGCCAGCCAGCGGTCCTCCTGCCAGGTGGCCACCTGGGCGCGCAGTTTTTGCCACGCCTGCCGGGTGCCCTGCCCGGCCTTTTCCGCACCATGAAAATCAAGCGCCTGTGCCGCCAGCAGGTACTCAATCGCCAGGATCTGATACAGGTTCGCCGCCAGCTTTAACAGCTTAAGCGCGGAACTGGTGCCAAGACTCAGATGGTCTTCCTGCAGTGCGGAAGTGACAAAATTATCCAGCACCGCCGGTTGCGCCAGCTGGCGATTTTCGCCGCACAGCGACGCCGCCACATACTGCGCAATCATCATGCCGGAATTCACCCCCGGTTGCGCCACCAGAAACGCTGGCAGGCCGCTGACCAGCGGGTTGATCAGACGATCGATACGGCGCTCCGCCACGCTGCCAATCTCCGCCAGCGCCATCGCCAGCAGATCGGCCGCCATCGCCACCGATTCGCCGTGGGGGTTGGCCTGCGATACCACGCGCCAGGTATCCGGCGTACCCAACACCAGCGGGTTATCCGTTGCCGCATTCAGTTCGGTGACAATCTGCCGTTCCGCATGGTCAAACTGATCGCGACAGGCGCCGTGGATCTGCGGTATCGAGCGCAGGCTCAGGGCATCCTGTGTACGTACTCCGTGGCTTTCGGCAATAATTGCACTGCCAGCGATCAACTGGCGCAAGCGCTGCCCAACGCGCTGGATCCCGTCGCTGGCTTTCAGCGCCAGGATCTCGGCATCAAACGCATCCGCCTGACCGCGCAGCGCTTCAAAACTCATAGCGCCCGTCACATCCGCCCAGTCCAGCATGCGGCTGGCATCGTCCAGCGCCAGACAGCAGAGGCCGGTCATACACGGCGTGCCATTGACCAGGCTTAACCCCTCTTTCGCCCCCAGCGGGCAGGGAGTTAGCCCTTCCGCCTGCAGTGCCTCAAGCGCACTGACCTGCTGGCCGCGATAGCTGACATTGCCGACGCCAATCAGCGCCAGCCCGACATGGGCCATATGGGTCAGATAACCGACCGACCCCTGCGACGGAATATTTGGCGTAATCTGATGATTAAGCAGCGCCAGCAGCGCGCTAACCACCGGCGCGGAAATACCGGACTTACCGTGACTGTAATTAGCAATCGCCGCACAGATTATCGCCCGCGCCTGCTCATCACTCAGCAGTGGCCCCACGCCGCAGGCATGGCTGAGCAGTGTATTGCGCGACAGCTGACTGAGCTGATCGTCACTCAGCGTAATATTGCATAACGCCCCTAAGCCGGTATTAATGCCATAGGCGATCTTGCCGCTGACGACAATATTATCAACAATCTGGCGGGCGTTATTAATCCGCTGCCAGGCGGCGCTACTGAGTTGCAGTTGCGCGCCCTCGCGCGCTACCGCCACTACCTCCTGCCAGCGCAACGGCGCATCACCCCAGATAAGCTCTATTTTGCTCACATAATCCTCGCGCTTTAGTGATGGCTGGAAATAAACTGCTGGAAACGCGGCGAACCGCTGACGCCAAACATCTCGTCCGGCGTCCCCTGGCAATCAATCATCCCCTGATGCATAAACACCACCCGATTGGAAACATGGCGGGCAAAGCCCATCTCATGCGTCACGACCAGCATAGTGCGTCCCTCTTCGGCGAGGCTGCGCATCACTTTCAGCACTTCCCCTACCAGCTCCGGATCCAGTGCGGAGGTGGGCTCATCAAACAGCATCACCTCCGGTTCCATCGCCAGCGCGCGGGCAATCGCCACCCTCTGCTGCTGGCCGCCTGACAGCTGAGCAGGATAAAAGTCTTTGCGGTTGAGTAAACCGACGCGATCAAGAATCTGCTCTGCCTGCTCAATACACTGCTTGCGGCTTCTCTTCAGGACATAGTGCGGCCCTTCAATCACATTCTGCAGCACCGTCATGTGCGACCACAGATTAAACCCCTGGAACACCATCCCCAGCCGCGAGCGGATCAGTTCAACCTGTTTATGGCTGGCCGCCAGCTGGTGACCACGACTGTGCCGTTTCATCTCAATGGTTTCGCCACTGACGCTGACCACGCCGGAATCCGGCGTCTCCAGCAGGTTGATACAGCGCAGAAAGGTACTTTTACCCGATCCGCTGGCGCCCAGAATCGAGATCACATCCCCTTTACGTGCCTCAAGGGAAATGCCCTTTAGCACCTCCAGTTGTCCAAATGACTTACGGATATCCAGCATTGAGAGGGTAATCGGGGGGGTATCAGTCATGTTTATCTCCGGCAATCACAGTCGTGGCTGGCTGCGGCGCCCCGTGCAGTGGGCGCAGACGTGGCGACAGACGACGCTCAATCCAGGCGTAAACCTGGACGATAATAAAGTTAAGAATCAAATAGATCAGCGCAGCACAGATAAATACTTCCATGGTGCGATAGGTGCGCTGAATAATCTGCTGCGCCACACCGGTGACATCCCATACCGTTACCAGGCTGGCCAGCGCGGTGGACTTCACCAGCAGGATCGCTTCGGTGGAATACGCCGGCAAGGCATAACGCAGCATAATCGGCGCAATAATGCGCCGCAGCAGCAGCCAGCGCGACATACCACAAGCCAGCCCGGCTTCAATCTGTCCGGACGGGATCGCCAGCAGGCCGCCACGGAAAATCTCCGCGGTATAGGAGGCAGTGCACAGCGCCAGCGCCACCACCGCACAGGCAAAGGGTTCGCGTAACACCGGCCAGACAAAGCTGTGGCGGATGACGTCGAACTGACCGAGGCCGTAGTAGATCAGAAACAGCTGAATGAGCAGTGGTGAACCGCGAAACACCAGAATATAAGCCCGGGCAAAACCACTCAGCAGCCAGTTTTTACTCATCCTTAGCGCCAGGATCAGCAGCGCCAGCACACCGCCGACCAGAAACGAGGCAAAAAACAGCCCGAGGGTCACCGGCAGCGCCGCCGACAGTTTTAGCAAGGTGTCGGTAAGAAACGGCAAATCAATCATCGGAGACTCCTGACTCAGTTCTGCGCCGCAGTGCGACTTTGATGGGCGCGGCCAAGGCGTTTCTCAGCCCGACGAAACGCACTGTTCGACAACACCGTCAGCACCAGATAGCAGGCCGCGCCAATCATATAGAAGGTAAAATATTGCCGGGTTGATCCGGCGGCCACCTGACTGGCGCGCATCAGCTCAACAATGCCGGTGACGGAAATCAGCGCCGAGTCTTTCAGGCTCATCTGCCAGACGTTAGACAGGCCCGGCAGCGCATAACGCGCCACCTGCGGCACAATAATCCGCTGCAGCACGCGCCACTTTGGCATCCCAATGGCATATGCTGCTTCGATTTCACCTGCGGCCAGCGCCAGTCTGGCCGCGCGATAAACCTCGCCCTGATAGGAACCGGAGATCAGACCAATCGCCAGCGCGCCAATCAGAAACGGCGGTACTTCGATAAAGCCCTCGGCGCCAAACAGCTGACCAATTTGGGATACCAGCCCGGAGCCGCCAAAATAAAACAGATAGATAATCAGCAGCTCGGGTATACCGCGAAAAATCACCGAGTAGCTGTCGCCTAACCAGCGCACCGGACGTCGGGGTGATAGCCGCGTTGCCGCCACACCGGCACCGACAACTGCCCCGATCAACAGGGCAACCATCGACAGCAGTAAGGTGGTTAACGTCGCGCTGAGGAGTAAACCGCCCCAGCCATTCTCACCAAAACCCAACATGGCCATCATTACCGCACCTCGCTTATGGCGTTACGTCAGTTTTAAACCACTTCTCGCTTAACTTTTTCACCGTGCCGTCGGCCAGCGCCGCCCTGATGGCTGCATCCAGTTTGGCTTTTAAAGCGCCATCCGATTTGCGGATCCCCAGCGCCTCGCCCTCGCCCCAGATCGGGCCGCTTAACTTCGGACCACTGAAGGCCAGATCCTTATTTTCCGCTTTGCTAAGAATCGACTGAGCAAATGTCACATCATCAAATACCGCATCAATACGTTCCGCCTGCAAATCAAGGATCGCGTCAGCAGATGCGTTATATTCACGCACCGTGGCGACATCTTTAAAATAGGCATCAATAAATGGCGTATAGACGGTGCCGGAAGCAATACCAATGGTTTTACCCTTTAGCGCCTGCTTCAGACTGGCAATGGCGGGTTCGATCTCTTTGGCGTCATCATGCAGTTTAATCGTCGCCGCCGGGCCGGTGGCTTCCGGCAACAGCTGCCCTTTACGGGTGATAAAGCTGGCCGGGGTTGAGGCATAAGGCACGGTGAAATCGATCACTTTTTTACGGTCCGGCGTAATGACAATCGCATCCATAATCACGTCATATTTTCCCGCCTGCATCCCGGCGATCATGCCATCCCAGTTCTGCACCACCAGTTTGCACTCCATCTGCATACGCTGACAGAGATCGGCTATCAGTTCCGGCTCAAAACCGCTCAGCTTGCCGCCCGGCAGCGTCAGGTTCCACGGCTCGTAACTCCCTTCGGTGGCGATAGTGATCGACTTCCACTCTTTGGCCTGAGCCGGTAGTGCGCAGAGTAACGCCGAAGTCACCAGACTGCTGACCAGTAATCGACGGAATAACAAAGTGTGTTTCATCAAGCGCTCCTGGATATCAATGGGGGTCGGATGACCGTATGGGTATAACTGTCACGGGTTGCGGGTGTTATGTCATGTATATACAACCTAACACCCAATAATTCACTCGCTAAGAGATAAAGTTGTGACTCAGGTTCTGTTATTAACTTGTTAACATTAGTTGTTATGTCTTGTACATACAAGCTCAGCAATTACTATGCCAGTTTCATTAATACATTATAACCATATGATTTATATTTATTTTAACCATATTATCGCCGTGTGGCCGCCGCCGTCCGCGCGTTGCCTTGCACCAATATAAGGCAGGATGCACTGCAATAAATCATCGGGAAAAGCAGGCCGCGAGCGTTGTTGTATAGACATATACAGACACCATATCTGGTGTAGACTCTGTAACAAACCCTCTGAAAAGGTTAACGCTGTGTCTGAGTATCAAAGATTATCGGCAATGATTCGCCTCGCCAGCGACGAACCCGCCCCGCTGTATCAGCAACTGAAACAGGGCATTATCAATCTTATTCGCCGCGGCCACTGGCAACCCAACCAGCGCGTGCCATCGGAAAGTGATCTGGTGAGTGAACTGGGCGTCAGCCGCATGACCATTAATCGTGCCCTGCGCGAGTTAACCACCGAAGGCTATCTGCTGCGTTTACAGGGGGTTGGCACCTTTGTCGCCGAGATCAAAGCTTTCACCCCGATGCTGGAGGTGCACAATATTGCCGATGAAATTGAAAATCGCGGCCACCGTCATACCAGCGAGGTATTGCTGCTGCGTAGCGAACAGGCAACTGCCGCTACCGCCCAGGCTTTCGGGCTGGAGATTGGCGCGCTGCTGTTTCGCTCGCGCATGGTGCATTTTGAAAATGCGTTGCCGGTACAGCTGGAAGATCGGCTGGTGAATCCGCAGGTGGCGCCGCTGTATCTGGCGCAGGATTTTACCCGCAGCACGCCGTTTGCCTATCTGACGCAGATTGCGCCACTCACCGCCGGCGAGCATGTGGTTGAGGCGGTAAATGCCAGTGCGGAAGAGCAGCGGCTGCTGCATATTGACACCACCGAACCCTGTCTGCAGATTCAGCGTCGCACCTGGCATCATCAGGCGGTGGTCACCTCGGCACGGCTGCTCTATCCGGGCGCACGCTATAAAATGTTTGGTCGTTTTCAGCAACAAAGCTGAAGCAGTATGGGAGGCACCCGGCCTCCCCAACCGCAGTTTACGCGCGTTTGTGCTGTTGTGCCCCCTGCTCCAGCATGCTGTCAATTAACTGTTTTAACAGCGGCTGCAATTCTGCTGCCCGATCGCCGCGCCAGCCAAACGGCGGCTGCTCATCCATATAATTACACTGTGCCAGCTCCAGCTGTAACGCATACTGCTGTGCCGCCGGCTGGCCGTAAGCACGGGTAATATAACCGCCCTTAAAGCGTCCGTTGAGCACCCAGCTGAAACGTGACTGTGCGGCGCAACAGCGGGTAAAGGCCGCGCTCATCTCCGGGCTACAGCTCTCGCCGCCATTGGTGCCAAGATTGAGATCCGGCAGACGGCCATCAAACAGGCGCGGGATCACCGAAGCAATCGAGTGGGCATCGAACAGCAATACATAGCCAAACTGCTGTTTCAGCCGGGCCAGCTCCTGCTGAAGTTTGTCGTGATAAGGCGTCCACAGTTGCCGCAGGTAGCCCTGACGTTGCTCTGCGCCGGGTGTCATACCCGGCTTAAACGTCGGCGTACCGTCAAACAGGGTTTCCGGATACAGCCCGGTGGTGGCGGTGCTATACAGCGGCTGATCATCCGCCGGACGGTTAAGATCGATAACAAACCGCGAATAGTTGCCGACCAGCAGGCTGGCGCCCATCTGTTGCGCGAAATCATACAGTTGCGGAATATGCCAGTCGGTATCCGGTAAACCGCGCGCAGCATCACTGAGCCCGGCTTCAACTTCAGGCGTCAGTGCGGTACCGGCGTGGGGAATGCTGATCAGCAACGGCAGCGTGCCGGCTGAGAACTGATAAGGGGTCATTGCGCTTCTCCTCGATAGATAACCTGACAGGGCAGTTGTCCGCCCAGCCAGTAAACTAACTCCGCCGGACGTGCCAGCGGCCAATGGACGAAATTGGCGACTTTACCGCTTTCCAGCGTGCCGTGGCTTTTCTCCAGCCCCAGCGCTTTCGCACCGTTGAGGGTAACCCCCGCCAGCGCTTCTTCCGGGGTAAAACCAAACAGCGTGCAGGCCATATTCAGCATTAAGCGCAGCGATAATGCCGGTGAGGTCCCGGGATTGGCATCGCTGGCCAGCGCCATCGGCACCTGGTACTGACGGAACAGTTCCACCGGCGGACGCTGCGTTTCGCGCAACAGATAAAAAGCGCCCGGCAGCAGTACCGCCACCGTGCCATGTTGCGCCATCGCCTGCACATCACTTTCGCTGGCATACTCAAGATGATCGGCCGATAACGCATTAAAACGCGCCGCCAGCGCGCTGCCGCCGAGGGATGACAACTGCTCGGCATGCAGTTTTACCGGCAGACCCAGTTCGTGGGCGCGTGCAAATACCCGGCTAACCTGCGCCGGAGAAAATGCCAGGTGCTCACAAAAGGCATCAACGGCATCCGCCAGTTGCCGCGCTTTGACCTCAGGTAACAGACGCTGACAGATAATATCGATCCAGCCATCAGGATTATGTTTAAATTCCGGCGGGAAGGCGTGCGCCGCCAGGCAGGTAGCCTGCACATCGGCCGGGATCTGTTGCGCCAGCAGGCGGATAGCCTGCAACATGCGCAGTTCACTCGCTTCATCGAGACCATAGCCGGATTTGATCTCCAGCGTGGTGACCCCTTCCGCCAGCAGACGATCGATACGCCAGCGTGCGCTGCTGACCAGCTCATCCAGCGACGCCGCGCGGGTGGCGCGCACCGTGGAAATAATCCCGCCGCCGCGGGCGGCAATCTCGGCATAGCTGACGCCATTCAGGCGCTGTTCAAACTCGGCGCTGCGATCGCCGCCAAATACCAGATGCGTATGGCAGTCGATCAGTCCGGGCGTAATGATGCCGCCGCCAAAATCCGTGCGCTCGCTGGCCTGAATCGCCGCCGCCTCTGCGCGCGCGCCGATCCACACGATCTGCCCGTTAGCGACCGCCATGGCGCCATCAGCGATCAGGTTATACTGGCCGTCACGCATGGTGACCAGATCGGCCCCGTACCACAAACTGTCACACTCTAATTTGGCTGCCATCTGCTCTCCCCGTCTGTCGTACCATTTACAGAAACTGCTAAAGTATGTATATGTATATACAACCACATAGCCTGAGGATCAACCATGTCGAGTTATTTTGCGTCGCGCGCACTGCTGGCCACCGGCTGGAAACACGCGGTACGTATTGAAGTCGATGCGCTGGGTGTTATCTCCAGCATCAGCGACAACAGTGAGGCCGCCGGGGCCATCACCCTGCCCGGTAGCGTGATCCCGGCGATAGCCAATTTGCACTCGCATGCCTTCCAGCGCGCCATGGCCGGACTGGCCGAAGTGGCGGGCGATCCGCAGGATAGCTTCTGGACCTGGCGCGATTTGATGTACCGCATGGTGCAACGCCTCTCTCCGCAACAGGTGGGTGATATTGCCCGGCATCTGTATATCGATATGCTGAAAGGCGGTTATACCCAGGTAGCCGAATTCCACTATTTGCATCATGACCTTAACGGTGCCCCCTATCCGCAGGATGAAATGCTGCAGCAGTTGATCGCCGCGGCGGAGCAAGTCGGTATCGGTCAGACGCTCTTGCCAGTGCTGTACAGTTATGCCGGTTTTGGCGCGCAGCCGCCGCAGGCCGGGCAAAAACGCTTTATTCAGGATGCGGAGCGCTATCTGCGTCAGCAGGAAAATCTTAGCGCCCTGCTGCAGCACAAGCCGCTGCAGAATCAGGGGCTCTGTTTCCATTCGCTACGGGCGGTATCACAGCAGCAAATGGCAGAGGTACTGGCCGCCAGCTCCGCGTCGCTGCCGGTACATATTCATATTGCCGAACAGGAGAAAGAGGTCAATGACTCGCTGGCCTGGAGTGGCGAACGCCCGGTTAACTGGCTGCTGGACCGCTTTGAGGTTAATTCGCGCTGGTGCCTGATCCATGCCACCCATCTCGATCAGGGAGAGATCGACCGCCTTGCGCGCAGCGGCGCGGTAGCCGGGCTGTGCCCCACCACCGAAGCCAACCTTGGCGACGGTATTTTCCCGGCCAGCGACTATATTGCGCAGGGCGGCCGTTGGGGCATTGGTTCCGACAGCCATGTTTCGCTGGATGTGGTCGAAGAGCTGCGCTGGCTGGAGTATGCCCAGCGCCTGCGCGATCGCCGCCGCAACCGCATCGTTAACCCACAGCAAAACTCGGTGGGCGACCTGCTATATACTCAGGCCGCGGCCGGCGGCGCGCAAGCCTGTGGCGTCAATATTGGCACGCTGGCGGTGGGGCAGCGCGCCGACTGGCTGGTGCTGGAGCAGGATGGCTGGCTGGACAGCTGCCCGGACCACGCCCTGCTGAATCGCTGGCTGTTTGCCGGTAACCGTTCGCAGATCCGCGATGTCTGGGTCGCCGGTAAACAACAGATCGCCGCAGGTCAGCATGCGCTACAGGCAGAAAGCGATCGCCGTTTTGCCGCCGTGATGAAGGCGTTGCAATGATGAATTTCTACCAGACGGCGACACTGCCGGTCAGTAAATGGCGCAACGGCGGCGGCGAAACCCGTGAAATCGTCAGCTTTCCACCGGACAGCGGCGAGTTTGGCTGGCGCGCCAGCATTGCCACTATCGCCGCCAGCGGCGACTTCTCGCGGTTTCCCGGCGTTGATCGGGTGATCACCCTGATTGAAGGCGAAAAGGTTGAACTGCATACGCCGCATCGGCCGCCGCAGGCGCTGCTGCTGAATCAGCCATTTTGCTTTCGCGGTGAGGAAGCGATACGCGCACAGCTATTCGGCAACGCCAGTCTCGACTTTAATATTATGACCCGGCGTGAGCAATTCAGTGCCAGGGTGGTCGTCAGCAGTACGGCGCAGCGCAGTGAGATGGGCGTGTGCTGGGTGATTGCCGGGGAGTGGCAGGCGGGCGAAAAACGCTTGTCGCGCGCGGAGGGCGCCTGGTGGACGGAAATCGGTGATGCTATCACTCCACTTTCTGCCGGTGCCTTACTGTTATTTGCCGATATTCGCGGTTAGTGCCATACATTGGTACGGGCCACCTTAATGCGACCCGTACCGCCTTAGCCATGCCCTTTAAAACGCCCCAGCAGCTTATAGCGTGAGCCGGGATAGAGCAGTTTGGCGTAGGTAACGATTTTCGCATCGCTCCAGGTCTGACGGCGGATCAACAGACAGGGTTCATGTTCATCCAGCGCCAGATGCTTACGCTGGCGCATATCCGGCAGTACCGCTTCGACAATATGCTCACCGGCGGTCAGCGGCGCCACATGCATCAGATAGGTGTAAGGCGTTTGATTAGCGTAATCCTGTTGCAGATAATCCGGCGCCATTAACGGATTCACCAGCCGATCTTCCAGCTGTACCGGCAACTCATTTTCATAATGAATAATCAGCGAATGGAAAATCGACTGGCCGGTGGCCAGCCCCAGCACCGCCGCCTGCTCCGGATCCGCTTTTATTTCGCTGAGTGAGAGGATTTTGCTGCTGTGTTTATGGCCACGCTGGGCGATCTCTTCGGCGATATTATGCACTTCCAGCATTGCGGTATAGCCTTTGGTCTCGGCGACAAAAGTGCCGACCCCCTGCATACGGATCAGATAGCCTTCGCTGGTCAGTTCACGCAGCGCACGGTTGATGGTCATGCGGCTGACGCCCAGCCGGTTCACCAGCTCGCTTTCCGACGGCACCCGCTGATTCGCTTTCCACACGCCTTCACTGATCTGGCTGACGATCGCCTGTTTGACTCGCTGATAGATCGGCGCAGGCTGATCGCTCATGGCTGCTGCGAGTTGCGAAATGGCAGTCTGCTCGACCATATGAGAAATCCTTAATAAACGTAATAACATCAGTTTACTGGTTGGCAGCGCAAATGTATATACATCTGAATTGTGCAGTCATGCCCGCATAATGTGCAACCGTTGCCTTATGCTGGTGCAATTTCCTGCTGTGAACCCTGCCAATGCCCCTGACAACCCGCGCCTGGCGCCAAATCGGTTTTGTGATCGGGTTGGCACAGTGATTGCTTGGTTGTATAGACAAGACTATACACTTATGCTTCACTTAGTATAGTTCAACATTTACTTAACCTGTTGCTGATGCCAGCAGCCGGTGAGACCCGGCAATGTCCGGGTTTTCTCTTCGCAGAACTTGTATAGACAGGAGTATACTATGTCGCTCAGTACGCAAGAATGTCGTCTGATACCCGGTGCGGTTGATCTGGCGATGCTCAACGCCATTTACCATGGCGGCGTAACCCTCCGGCTTGATGACGGCGCGCGTGATGAAGTGCTGAAAGCACACGATACCGTCACCGCCATCGTCAGCTCGGGCAAGGTTACTTACGGCATTAACACTGGCTTTGGCAAACTGGCGCAAACCACCATTCCGGCAGAACGTCTGGCCGAATTACAGCGCAATCTGGTGTTGTCGCACAGTGTGGGTCTGGGCGATCTGTTGCCGGATAATGTGGTGCGTCTGGTGATGGCGACCAAAGTTATCAGCCTGGCCCGCGGCCACTCCGGGGTGCGTATCGCCCTGATTGATGCGCTGATTAGCCTGTTTAACGCCGGCATCATGCCCTGCATTCCGGAAAAAGGTTCGGTCGGCGCCTCCGGCGATCTGGCGCCGTTAGCGCATCTGTCATTAATGCTACTCGGCGAAGGCGAAGTACGCGTTAACGGTGAACTGATCCCTGCGGTTGACGGCCTGAAACTGGCCGGACTGGAGCCGTTTGTCCTCGGCCCGAAAGAGGGACTGGCACTGCTGAATGGCACCCAGGTCTCCACCTCGCTGGCGCTGCGCGGCCTGTTTGAAGCGGAAAAAGTGTTTGCCGCCGGACTGGTGGCCGGTGCGCTCTCCCTGGAAGCGATTAAAGGCTCGATTAAACCTTTCGACAGTCGTATTCACCAGGCGCGCGGCCAGAGTGGACAAATAGCGGTTGCCGCGGCGGTCTCTGAACTGCTGGCAGGCAGCGAAATCCTTGATTCCCATGCCAATTGCGGCCGCGTACAGGACCCCTACTCAATTCGCTGTGTGCCGCAGGTAATGGGCGCCTGCCTTGATAACCTCAACCACTCCGCCCGCATATTACAGATTGAAGCCAATGCCGCCTCGGATAACCCGCTGGTGTTTCCGGACAGCGGCGAGGTGATCTCCGGTGGTAACTTCCATGCCGAACCGGTGGCATTTGCCGCCGATATTATCGCGCTGGCGGTGGCGGAGATCGGCGCCATTTCTGAACGTCGTATGGCGCTGCTGTTGGATACCGGCCTTTCCGGCCTGCCGCCATTCCTGGTCAATGACGGCGGCGTCAACTCCGGCTTTATGATTGCCCAGGTCACCGCCGCGGCGCTGGCTTCAGAAAACAAATCGCTGGCCCATCCGGGCAGCGTCGACAGCCTGCCAACCTCCGCCAATCAGGAAGATCATGTCTCCATGGCGACCTATGCCGCACGTCGCTTAGGCGACATGTGCTTTAACACCGCCGCCGTAGTGGGGATAGAAGCGATGGCGGCAGCACAGGGGATTGATTTTCATCGTCCGCTGCAAAGCTCGCCAATGATTGAACATGAGATGACACGGCTGCGTAAGCGCGTCGCCTTCCTCGATAAAGATCGTCTGATGGCGCCGGATATCGAACAGATGCGCCTCTGGGCAAGCAGCGACAGCTGGCCAGCGCATATCGCCGCCCTGCTGCCAGGCCACACACGCTAAGCCAACCTATTCAGGAGAAGGAAATAATGAGTGAATCCCTAAGCCAGGCCGTTGCCCGTGAAGTCCGCGCCCCGCACGGTAATGAACTGCACTGTGCCAACTGGCTGATCGAAGCCGCGTATCGCATGATCCAGAATAACCTTGATCCCGATGTCGCCGAACGCCCGGAAGATCTGGTGGTATACGGCGGCATTGGTAAAGCGGCGCGTAACTGGGAGTGCTTTGAGCAGATCCTGCGTTCGCTGCGGGCTTTACAGCCGGAAGAGACCTTGCTGGTACAGTCCGGCAAACCGGTTGGTGTGTTCCGCACCCATGCCGATGCGCCACGCGTACTGATTGCCAACTCCAACCTGGTGCCGCACTGGGCAACATGGGATCACTTCCACGAGCTGGATAAAGCCGGGTTGATGATGTATGGCCAGATGACTGCCGGTTCATGGATCTATATTGGCGCGCAGGGCATTGTGCAGGGCACCTATGAAACCTTTGTCGAAGCGGGACGTCAGCATTACAACAGCGATCTGAGCGGCAAATGGATCCTGACCGCCGGACTGGGCGGCATGGGCGGCGCGCAACCGCTGGCCGGGGTTCTGGCCGGCGCATCGGTACTGGCGGTAGAGTGCCAGGAGTCACGTATCGACTTCCGTCTGCGTACCCGCTATCTCGATTATAAAGCCTTCAGCATTGATGAAGCGCTGCAAATGATCGCCGATGCCAATAGTGAAAAACGCGCCATCTCCGTAGGTCTGCTGGGTAATGCGGCGGAAATTCTGCCGGAACTGGTAAAACGCGCCAAAGCCGGCGGGATGAAGCCGGATATCGTCACCGATCAGACTTCCGCTCATGACCCGATTAACGGCTATCTGCCGATCGGCTGGGATACCGAACGCTGGGCCAGCGAGCGTATCAGCGATGCGAAAGCGGTAGAGAAAGCCGCGCGGGCATCGATGGCGGTCCATGTACAGGCGATGCTCGATTTCTGTCATATGGGGATCCCTACCGTTGACTACGGCAACAATATCCGTCAGGTGGCGCTGGATGAGGGCGTCAAAGACGCCTTTGATTTCCCGGGCTTTGTACCCGCCTATATTCGTCCGCTGTTTTGCGAGGGCAAAGGACCGTTCCGCTGGGTGGCGCTCTCCGGTGACCCGGAAGATATCTATAAAACCGACGCTAAACTGAAAGAGCTGTTCCCGCACCATGCCAGCCTGCACCGCTGGCTGGATATGGCGCAGGAACGCATCGCCTTCCAGGGTTTACCGGCGCGGATCTGCTGGCTGGGCCTTGGCGAACGCCATCTTGCCGGTCTGGCCTTTAACGAAATGGTGCGCAATGGCGAACTGAAAGCGCCGATCGTGATTGGTCGCGACCATCTCGACTGCGGCTCCGTGGCTTCGCCGAACCGCGAAACCGAAGCGATGAAAGATGGCTCCGATGCGGTATCCGACTGGCCGTTACTCAATGCCCTGCTGAATACCGCAGGCGGCGCCACCTGGGTGAGCCTGCATCACGGTGGCGGCGTCGGGATGGGCTTCTCGCAACATGCCGGGATGGTTATCGTTTGTGACGGCAGTAAAGAGGCCGACGTGCGTCTGTCACGCGTGCTGTGGAATGACCCGGCCACCGGCGTTATGCGCCATGCGGATGCCGGTTACCCGCTGGCGCAATCCTGTGCGCAGCAGCATCAGCTCAATCTGCCAATGGTGAAATAGCCCAGCCGCTGACAATTGCCACACTTTCCTCACGGGCCGGCACTGGCCGGCCCGTTGCTTCGGGGGTTTTATGCTCAGCAACACACTCCACTCTTTAGCACGCAAGGATGTGCTGGAACTCGGCGTGTACAACGCCGGGCTTTCAGATGAAGCAGTAAGAAAAACCTGGCAAGTGGAGACCATTTCCCGCCTCGCCAGTAATGAAAACCCGTTAGGCGCCAGCGCCAGAGTGCTGGAAGCGCTAAACCACAGCAATCAGCGCAGCGCCATCTATCCCGATGCCGCCAGCAGCGAGCTGCGAGCTGCGCTGGCAGCGCAAACCGCGATTGCCGCCGACTGCATTGCCATCGGCAACGGCTCGGAAGAGCTACTGAAGTTACTGTGTCTCGCCTTTGTTAATCGCGGTGACCGCGTCGTCACCCTGCTGCCCTCTTTTGGTCTGCATCAGATCTATCCACAGCTGATGGGCGCGCAGGTCGATCTGGTGGCGGTTAATCAGCAGATGGAGTATGACCTTCCGGCATGGGAAAGCGCACTGGCGGCGCCGGCAAAACTGGTGATCTTCAGTAATCCCTCCAACCCGGTGGGCTGCATGCTCGATCGGCGCGGCTTTCAGCGCCTGATTGACGCCGCGCCACAGAATGCGCTGCTGGTGGTGGATGAAGCCTATTTCGAATACTGCGCCCAGCGGGAAGATTACCCGGACAGCCTGACGCTGCTGCGCCAGCAATCACGCCCGTGGATTGTGCTGCGTACCTTCTCCAAAGCCTATGGCCTTGCCGGTTTACGCATCGGCTATGGTCTGGCCAGCGATCCGCTGCTGGTGGATCTGCTAAATCGTGTGCGCACGCCGTTTAATATCAATCGCGCCGCGCAGGCCGCCGCCCTGGTGGCACTCGACGATCAGCAACATGTGCGCGACAGCGCCGCCTGGGTAGTTGAGCAACGCCACTGGCTGGCGGCAGAGCTGAAACCGCTGGTGCGGCAAATCGCGCCGTCGGAAGCCAACTTTCTGTTTTTCCGCGTCGCCGGTGACGGCGCTGAGCTGGCGAAAAAACTGTTAGCCTTTGGCATTATTGTGAAACCCTGGCTGGAACCCGGCTACCGCGACTGGGTCCGCGTATCGATAGGCAGCGCGGCCGATAACCAGCGTTTTATCACCGCGCTCAGGCAGATACTATGATCCTTAACCTTAACGACTGGCGCCAGCAGGCAAAACGCGTACTGCCCGCCTTCGCCTTTAGCTACGTCGATGGCGGCGCGGAAGATGAGATCACCTTGCGGCATAACCGTGAGGTCTTTGACCGCTGGCAGTTTGTGCCGCCGGTACTACAGGATGCCAGCCAGCGCGATCTCAGCCTGCAGCTTGGCAGCGAAAAACTCAGCGCGCCGCTGTTGATTGCGCCGACCGGTTACAACGGCATGCTACGCTACCAGGCCGATCTGATGCTGGCGCGCGCCGCGCGCAAAGCCGGTATTACTTATATTCAGAGTACCGTATCGACAGCAGCGATGGAGGAAATTGCTGCTGACGGTAGCGGTAACCACTGGTTTCAGCTGTATGTGTTAAAGGATCGCGAGGTTACCAGCGACCTGCTGAAGCGGGCGCGTAAAGCCGGTTGCAGCACGCTGGTGGTCTCCGTCGATGCGGTGCATTTTGGTAATCGCGAGCGCGATAAACGTCATTATCGCCGCCCAATGAAACTCTCCGTTCCCAGCCTGCTGAATGTCGCCACCAAACCTGGCTGGGTGTGGCGTACGCTGAAACCACAGGGCATGCCCGGTTTTGGCAATCTGCAGCCCTATCTGCCGCCGCAGTATCAGCGCGGCGTCGGCGGCGCGAGCTATTTCGCCGCGCAGATGGATACCCGGCTGGACTGGCAGACGATTAGCTGGCTGCGCAGCCAGTGGCAGGGACCACTGTTGATTAAAGGGATTCTGACGGTAGCAGATGCACAGCAGGCGATGGCCAGCGGCGCACAGGGGATTGTGCTGTCTAACCACGGCGGTCGTCAGCTGGACGGCAGCATCAGCCCGCTGCTGATGCTGGCAGAAATCCGCGCCGCATTGGGCGCTGCCGCCACGATTTTAATCGACAGTGGTTTTCGTCGTGGCAGCGAGGTGGTGAAAGCACTGGCGCTGGGCGCCAGTGCGGTGCTGATTGGCCGCCCGCTACTGTATGCGGTGGCGGTTAGCGGCGAAGCCGGCGTGGAACAGGCGTTATCGCTGTTGCGCGCCGAAATCGACCGCACCATGGCGCAGCTCGGTTGTACTCATCTGGCGCAACTCGGGCCGCATTTGCTGCGCCAGCGCTGATTGGCTGAGTACTGGCCGGTTAAGCTGGTCAGTACTCAGATCGACGCTAAATAGCCGCCATCGACGTACAGTACCTGTCCGGTGATATAACGCGCGGCATCGGAACAGAGAAAAATCGCCGCGCCGGTCAGATCCTCCAGCTCACCAAACCGGCCCAGCGGAATTTTCGCCAGCATCGCCGTGCACCATGCGCGGTCCTGATAAAACACTTCAGTCATATCGGTGCTGAAATAGCCCGGACCAATAGCGTTGACCCGGATCCCCAGCGTAGCCCACTCGCTGCTAAGCGTATGGGTCAGGCCGACCAGACCGGATTTTGACGCGCCATAGGCTGCCGCGCCGGGGACGCCCACCTTACTGGTCAGGGAACAGAGATTAACTATCGCACCACCGCCGTTAGTAGCCATCAGCCGCGCGGCGGCCTGCGCGCAGAAAAATGCCCCTTTCAGATTGGTATCGACAATCCGCTGCCACAGCGCTTCATCCACCTCCAGCGACGGACAAATCTGCTCGGTTCCGGCGTTATTGATCAGAATATCCGGCGCATCCAGCGTCGCAAAGGCGGCACGGATCCGGTCAGGTTGCGTCACATCCAGCAGAATACCGCTGGCGGTAACATCAATCTGCCGTAACTGCGCCACAGCAGCATCCAGCGTCGACTGTTGCCGGCCGCTGATAATGACCTGTGCCCCGGCCTGCGCCAGCCCCGCGGCCAGCGCAAAGCCAATGCCGCGCGTACCGCCGGTAATCAGCGCCCGTTTGCCGGATAATGAAAAGCGTTGCATCGTCGCATTCATGGTTGCACCCAGGATTTTAACCAGCGGCTATTGCCGGCAAGCAGATCAACATAGGTTTGCGGCAGCTCATCCAGCGCGACAGCAGGCGCCGTCAGCGTCGCCAGTTTATCCGCCAGTTGCGGCAACAGTGCCAGTGCCTGACGCTGCTCGTCGGCAAATACGCTGCAGCCGACCAGAGCGATCTCACGCTCCACCAGCGTATTAAAATCGAAGTCGGCGTGGTGATGAAACAGTCCAACCAGCGCAATCCGCCCGCCGGCAGTGATCTCCGTCACCAGTTGCTGCAATACATGGCTAATGCCGGTCGCTTCCACCGCATAGTCAAACTCCCCCAGCGGCTGTAGCGGGATTAAATCCGCCAGCAGCTGAAAACGTGCCGGATTAGGTTCTGATAACTGCACCTGACAATGCGCCACTTCATGTAATAACAGCGCCGTCAGGCCGCCAATAGTCCCGCCGCCGGCCACCCGCACCCGCGCACCGGCGGGAATGCGCAGCTGATTCACCACGCGCAGCGCTACCCCCAGCGGTTCGCTAAGTACCGCTACCGCCGGTGGGATATCCGCCGGGACTTTCAGCAGCCCCTGAGGCGGCAAGACGACCTGTTCGGCAAAACCACCATCACAGACTTCGCCGACAAAACCCAGCCGGGTACAAAGATTAAAGCTGTGGCGCTGGCAGGCAGGACATTCACCGCACCAGACGCGGGAATCGGCTACCACCCGATCGCCCGGCTGAAAACCGGTCACCTCAGCGCCCACTTCCAGCACTTCGCCACAGAGTTCATGGCCCGGGGTCACCGGCAGTTGAGCCAGCCATTTTCCGCTGCGATAATTATGCAAATCGGAACCGCAAATCCCCGCTGCCAGCACTTTCAGACGCAGCCGATCGGCGGCCATTTCAGGCAGCGCCACCGACTCAACGCGCAGATCGCCAACGCCATATAAGCGTACTGCTTTCATCAGGTTCTCCTCACACCAGCTGCTGCAGCCAGCGTTGAAATTCATCATCGCCTTCACTGCCCAGCATCACCGCCAGCGCCAGCCCTAATGCCGAACTGGTCGGCGTATGCCCGCTGGCGCCGCCGGCGCGCAGATCGAGCACCAGCGTCGGACAGCAAAACAGCGCCAGCCGCATAATCCGTTGCCAGTTAGCCGGCAGCAGCCCGCGCGCTTTCAGCTCAGCCAGCAACGGCTGCCAGTACAGCTCCCCTTTGCTACGCAAAAACGCCGCACGCAATGAAGTCAGCTGCCAGTTATGGTTTACCTGCAGAGTATCGCCGACGCGCGCCACCTGTACCTGATACAGGTCGCCAGCCAGCGCCGGTTCATATAACCAGCAGGGATGGGCAAAGATATTGTGGAAAGTGGCTTTAATCTCCGCCAGCAGCGCCGGAATATGGCTGCCGGCAAAAGCCGGGTCGAAACTGACCAGTTCGGCCGCGCCGCCGCGGGTTTCAAACCAGACATTGGCATTGTGGGCATCGCCATGGGCCACCAGCACGCCATGCTGCGCCAGCGCGGCGGGCGCCAGCAGGGTGGCGGCTTCGAGAAACAGCTGTCGCAGCGTATGGCTGTAACGTACGCCGTTAATTTCCCATTGCAGATTGCTCAGGGTTTGCCAGCTCAGTTGCCGATCGGCGAGCTGAAAGCTTTTATCGACATAGAACTGCTTTACCCGACCACCCAGCCCCGGCTGCTCGCCAGCGGTGATCAGCCGGTGATAAAACAGCTGATGAATCGGCTCGGCGGCCACTTCAGCGGCGCGTCCCGGCTTCAGCGTCGGCAAGGTATGTTGCAGGATTTCCGCATCGGCACGCCGCTGGGCAGCGATCACCTGCTGCTCAGTCGCCTCCGACGGCTGCATTTCAATATCGCGGCACACATCCGCCAGACGCCGATCGTCACGCAGACGGTATAGCAGAATCTGCCGCCCCGGCTCGCCACAGGCATACAGCGGAACATCCACGCGAAAGCCATGTTCACGTAACAGCTCCGCGCGGTAATACTCCTCAATCGTGTGGTCTTCACCCTCTTCGTGGTGATATTTAAAAAACAGCGTGCGATCGTCAGCCAGCGTAACGCGGCCATTAAGCGAGTTCAGGCTGTACTGGTCACGGTTAATCTGCAACGCCAGCGCGCGGGTGCCGGTCACTTCGCCAATTAACTGACACAATTTATCGCTGGCCTGTTGCCACTCACCGGCGCGCGCCAGCGTGCGGGCTTGCGCGGCGAGCGGCTCGCGATGGTTTTCAGGCATCCTTATCCCCTTCCAGCAGGGTATTGCGCAGTGAAGAAACCGCCAGCGCATGGCCCGGAAAGCCCTCATACTCGGCAAAGCATTTGGCTTTATCAGCCAGTGGCTGGTAACCCGCAGCGGTGACATACCCGACCGAGATACGTTTCATATAATCGAACACCGACAAGGGTCCGGCGGTCTTCGCCGCGCCATTGGTTGGCAGCACCGCATTAGGTCCGAGCACAAAGTTGCCGAGGGTGATCGGGGTATATTTACCCAGCAGGATCTCACCGGCATTGCGGATCTGCGTCATTACCGCCATCGGTTCCGCCGTCAGGATCTCCAGATGTTCGGGGGCGTACTGATTAACAAACTCCACCGCGGTGGCGAAATCTTTGGTCAGTACCACGCCGCCGTGCTCGCCGCAGAGTACTTTCTGCGAGAACTCCGCACGTTTCTCGGTTTGCTGCGCCCAGTAGCCAGGCAGTGCGGCAATCGCCTGTTCCGCCACCCGCCGGCTGGAGGTCACCAGATAAGCGGAAGAGTCCGGACCATGTTCGGACTCGATCAGCAGATCAAGTGCCGCCAGCGCGCCATCGACGCTGTCATCCGCCAGGATCAGGCTCTCACTCGGGCCAGCCGGCACGCCGGGATCCAGCAGATGAGTAAGCTGACGCTTGGCGGCAACCACCCACGGGCTGCCGGGACCGACAATTTTCAGGCATTTCGGCACGCTTTCGGTACCGTATGCCACCGCCGCCACGCCCTGCGCGCCGCCGCATTTATAAATTTCTTTAATCCCTACCAGCCGCGCGGCCACCAGGGTGGCATCGTCAACTTTGCCGTCCGGGCCGGGCGGAGTAATCACGATGGCGCGCGGCACACCGGCCACCACNCCACCGCCGGTACGGCGGTCATAATCAGCACGCTGGGGAATGAACCTTTCCCACGCGGCACATAGCAGGCGACGGCATCAATTGGCACATGCCGGTCACCGGCAAAAGCGCCCGGCCGCATCTCTTTCAGCCACATCTCTTCCGGCTTCTGCGCTTCGTGGAAGGCGCGTACGTTCTCTACCGAGAAGCGAATCGACTCAATCACCTGTGGATCCATACGGGCAAAGGCTTCGTCAAACTCGCTCTCTTGCGCGCGCAGCGCAAAATGCGCCGGCTGCACGCCATCAAACTCGCGACCAAAGCGGATCAGCGCCGCATCGCCTTCCGCCTTCACCGCGGCAATAATCGGCGTGACGCGCTCGCTGAAAAAAGAAAGGTCCGATTCAGTACGTTTAAACAGCGCGGCCGGCAGATGATCGGCGGCCGAAAGATCGTGAAAAGTTACAGACATCATCAATTCCTTCATTAGTTAGCGAGCGCAGGCTGGCGAATGCGATCCAGCACGCGATGTTGCAGGTCAATAAATTCCGCTTCGCGGTTCATGGTTTCCAGACGCGGACGTGGCAGATTGACATCAAACGTGGAATCAATAACCCCAGGTCCCATCACCACAATACGGTCCGACAGCCAGACCGCCTCTTCGATATCATGGGTCACAAACATCACCGTCAGACGATGCTTTTCCCAGATCTCAATCAGCAACTGTTGCATCTGATGGCGCGTCATGGCGTCCAGCGCGCCAAAAGGCTCATCCATCAGCAGGATTTTTGGCCGGTAAGAGAGCGCGCGCGCAATGGCAACGCGCTGTTTCATCCCCCCGGAAAGCTCGCCCGGCCAGCGATCGCCGGAATTACCCAGCTTGACCAGCTCAAGATGCTGTTGAGCAATATCGCGACACTGGCTGCCAGGGGTACCCGCCGCTTTCAGGGCAAATTCAATATTCTGGCGGGCGGTCAGCCATGGCAGCAGAGTGTAGGACTGGAAAACCACGCCACGGTCAATGCCGGGGCCGGTAATCGGGCGGCCATCAACCAGCACATCGCCACTGTCGAACTCTTCCAGCCCGGCAGCAATCGATAACAGAGTGCTTTTCCCGCAGCCTGAGGAGCCGACAATCGACACAAATTCGTTATCATTGAGGGTTAGATCGATACCGTGCAGTACCTGGCGCCGCGTTTTCCCCAATGAGAAGCTCTTATCGAGATTATTTAAGGTTAATGTCGCCATCAGGAACGTCTCCGGTTATAGCGGAACAGCACGCGCTCGGCGGCACGCATCAACTGGTCGGTGATCAAACCGAGTAACCCCAGCAGCAGGATATAACCGATAATGGTGTCGGTCTGGAAGTAGCGCTGTGACACCACAATGCGGTAGCCGAGACCGGAAGTGGAAGCCACCAGCTCGGCCAGTACCAGCCAGGTCCACGCCCAGCCGAGACTGATGCGCAACGCATCCCAGATCGCCGGAAACGCCGCCGGCAGGACAATACGAAACAGGATTTTGCGATCCGGCATCCCCAGCGTGCGGCCGAGACCGATAAAATCGATCGGCACCCGTTTTACCGCATCAATCATCATCAGTACCTGCTGGAAAAAGGTGCCGATCCAGATCACCAGAAACTTCTGGAAGTCATCGGTACCGCTCCAGAGAATGGTCAGCGGCACAAACGCCACCACCGGCATATAACGAATAAAGTCCACCAGCGGTTCGACAATCGCTTTAAACAGCCCATAGCATCCCGCCAGCACGCCAATGACCACCGCCATCAGCGATGAGATGGCAAAGGCGATCACAATGCGGTACAGGCTGCTTTGTACATCGCCCCACAGCGTACCGTTAGCCACTAAGGCCATCATGCGCTGCCAGACGCGATCCAGTCCCGGCAGAAACAGTGGCGGGATCGCCCCGCTACTGGTCGCCAGCCACCAGCTGCCAATCAGCAGCACAAACACCAGAATGGCAATCGTCAGAAACTGACTCTGCGTCGGCGCTTTGCCGATAGTCATCAGACTCCAGCGACGGCGACGCGGCCTGCTCTTTGATGGCGGGCTGGCGCCCTCCAGCTTTAACGAACTCATAATTCCTCCGAACTTAATCGGCATTAACAAAACTGGCGTCAATAACCTGCGCCGGCGTCACTGGCTGCTGGATAATGCCAGCTTCTGTGGCGGCTTTAAGGATGTGCGGAAAGGTCCTGGTCGAGTAGTCTTTGCTCAGCAACTGCTTATTTTCAGCCAGCGTGTAGTATTTCACGCCATCAAAGGCGGTTTTCAGTTCGTCCGGCGTCGCGCCCACGGCTTTAGCGATCACTGCGCGATCGGCAGTGGTATTGGCCTGATAGTGCGCCAGCGCGGCATCCCAGGTTTTAATCAGCGCGGCAATCTGCCCCGGTTTATTTTTAATCGCTTCATCACGCACCACCAGCACATCACTGATCAGGCCAGGATCGGAGTGGCCGCTATACAGCATTTTCAGGCTGGGATCGCCCTGCATCGCCACCGACAGATAGGGCTCATAGGTCACGGCGACCGGCACACGTTTGGCAATCAGCGCACTACCGGCAGAGGCAGCCGGCATCGGCACCGGTTTAATATCGCTAAATGACATCCCCGCTGACGCCAGCGCGCTGCGCAGCAGAATATCGCTGGTGGTGCCCTCTTCATAGGCCACCTGTTTGCCTTTCAGATCTTTTAATGAGGCGATCTCTTTCGACACCAGCATCGCATCGGCGGTATTACTTTGATCAAGCAGCAGTACGATTTTCACCGGCAGACCGGCGGAGATCATGCCCATTGCGGTATGGGTGGCGATATTGGCCGCATCAATTTGCCCGCTGGCCAGCGCCGCGTTAATATCTTTATCTTCGGCGAAGTTAATCACCTCGACCTTGTCAAAACCCTGTTTTTTAAACAGGTCATGCTCAGTTGCAACATGCCACTGACCGTAGCCGAGCCAGGGTTCAATCCCCATTTTCAGCGTGCCTGATTCCGGGGCAGCCAGCGACGATGTGGAAGCCAGCAGACCAAAACAGCAGGCAGCGGCGAGAGAGTTTTTCAACGCACGGAGAGAAAGCATGTTGGTTTCCTTCTGGTGAATTTAACGGCGGGCTGTTATAGCCCTGTCCGTCCATGTATATACAAGTTCATGCAAGAGCAATGCCAACCAGCAACGCCCAATCTGCTGACGTTGCCGCTTCACTGATGCTCACTAATGGCGCAAATGGCCGCTATCCCGCACCAGCATCGCGCAAAAAAAGTGCAGTAACAGGTTATGTTTATGACAACCTGCTACAACTGCAAAAATAGGGCGGTGATTATTGAGCCTGGCTCACAAAGTTTCGTTGCCTGGCGGGGCGTGACGGGTTAAAAAGGATTTTCTGCAGCGACCGATGGACGACGCGCTGGTGTTGCATCTACAGTGAAAGCCAGATCGCCTGGTCATCGTACCGGGGATAAGCGGCAAAATATGGAGAAAAGCGTATCTATGACCATTCCTGTTTCGTTGATTGAAGAAGCGATCAACTGGCGACGCCAGCTTCATGCGCAGCCCGAGCTGGGTTATCAGGAGCATCAGACATCACGAATGGTCGCCGAACGCCTGCGCGCCTTTGGTCTGCAGGTGCATGTCGGCCTTGCCGGTACCGGCGTGGTCGGCACGCTGGAAAACGGACCGGGTCCGGTGATTGGCCTGCGTGCCGATATGGACGCGCTGCCGATTACCGAACTGGGCAATCCGCCGCATAAATCGCAAAATCCCGGGGTAATGCACGCCTGCGGGCATGATGGTCATACCGCGATTCTGCTGGCTACCGCCAAACTGCTGAGCGAGACGCGTCGCTTCAGCGGCACCCTGCACTTTGTTTTCCAGCCGGCGGAAGAAAACCTTGGCGGCGCGCGCAAAATGGTCGAGGACGGCCTGTTTACCCTGTTCCCGATGGATGCCATTTACGGTCTGCACAACTGGCCGGGCTTACCGCTCGGCTCGCTGGCGGTCAATAGCGGCGCCATGATGGCATCGCTCGATTCGTTTGAAATCATCTTAACCGGCAAAAGCTGTCATGCAGCAATGCCGGAAAGCGGTGCGGATCCGATTGTCACGGCGGCTGAGCTGATTATGGCGCTGCAAACCATTCCCGCCCGTCGCCTCTCGCCCCTCGCCTCGGCGGTGGTGAGTATCACCCAGATTAATGGCGGCGAAGCCATTAACGTGATCCCCGAACAGGTCAGTCTGCGCGGTACGGTACGCTGCTTACAGAGCGAAGTGCGCACCAAAGTGCGCGGGTTGATCGACGACTTTGTTACCACTTTACCGCTACCGTTTGGCGTTGAGGGGGCAATTAGCTGGTATCCGGGCTATCCGGTTACCCGCAACCATCCGCAACCGGCACAGCAGGTGCGTGATGCTGCGATTAGCGCCCTGGGCGCGCAGGCGGTGCACTGGGAGGTGAATCCGTCAATGGCGTCAGAGGATTTTGCCTGCATGCTGGAAGTTTGTCCGGGCGCCTATTTCTGGGTCGGCGCCGACGGGGCGACCCCTTCACGGCCGCTGCATAATGCCTGGTATGATTTTAACGACGCGGTGATTGAACAAGGGATTACTATCTGGCAACAGCTGGTTGAACAACTGCTGCCCGTCAGGACGGCATAGATACCGCCCCGGTATCCGGCGGAGCCGTTGATGGCTCCCGACCGGCCATACCACCATTGCTTAGTAGCCGGCAGCATCCAGCGCGGCAAGGCCGCCAGCCAGATCTGGCGCCTGCGCGCTGGCCACCATACAGCAGGCAAGCTGCAAACGTAACGAGTGCGGCACCGGCAGATCTTTATTGACCACCCGCTGGATCCAGCCCGCCGTTTCCCCGGCCTCTTTTGATAACGGCAGCTGCTCACCTTCGGCCGCGACTTCTAGCTGGCGATCCAGCAGTAACTGCGGCTCGGTTTGCTGCGGGCTAATCAGCGTGATCGCCGGGCAACGTTGCAGATTGGCATATACCTCCCCTTCGGTACCATTCATCAGCAAACCATGCGCGCCAATGGCGGTAAAGAATTTCGCCACGCGGGGAATATATTCCGGATGGGAAACACTGGACAGGCGCAGCGCCGCCGCCCCGGCGAACGGTGTCGCCAGCTTCGCCAGAGTATGAGCACTGTTACGCACTCCCATACGCCAGCGCAGTGATAACTGCCGCGCCAGTGGTGGACAGAGGGTGGACACCGGGATAAACACCGGTTCATCGCCATCCAGCTGCTGCCGGGCACTGGCGGCATCCGTCGCCGCCGTAATGCCCAGCGCCGCAAACACCGCTTCGCTGGTGACGCGCGTGGGATCCTCACTAACGCCATGCACCACCACCGGGAAACCAAGCTTCGACAACAATAACGCCAGTAGCGGGGTGAGATTAGCCTGCCTGCGCGCACCGTTATAGCTGGGGATCACAACCGGCATCGGCCTGTTCGCCGGAGGGGTCAGCTGCAGCACCCGCTCCTGCATTGCCTGATAGAACCCCAGCATCTCCTCTTCGCCTTCACCTTTAATACGTAAGGCGATAAGCAGGCCACCGAGTTCCAGATCCGGCACCTCGCCCGCCAGTATGCTGCGATAGAGCGCGCGCGCCGTCTCTAAATCAATATCCCGCGCATGGTTTTTGCCGCGCCCCACTTCTTTGATGATTTTGCTGTATTCCATATCGCTCTGTTTTCCTGATCGGAATGCATGACATTTAAATTATTTACGCTGAATCAACGCCGCCGGCGGCGATTTTTTGCGTTCTTTTCCTTTAGCGCTTGCGGCGGTTCGCCTTCCGGCATCACCGGCTGCTCAATCGGAAATACCGGCAACGCGGCCAGCAGCCGCGGACCATAACGTTTGCTGATTAACCGTCGATCGTAAATGACGATTTCACCAAAACATTCATGGCTACGGATCAGACGGCCAACCTGCTGAATCAGATTAAACGAGGCGCTGGGTAAGCTCTGCACTTCAAACGGATAGCGTTTCAGACTTTTCAGCCACTCCCCTTCGGTTAAAATTACCGGACTGTCCACCGGCGGAAAAGCAATTTTATGAATATGTACCTGCGACAATAGCTCACCTTTTAGATCCAGCCCTTCCGCAAAAGATTGCAGGCCAACCAGAATACTGGTTTCCCCCTGCTCCACCCGCTGACGATGCAGCGCCACCAGGCGGCTGCGCGGTCGATCGCCCTGCACCAGCATCATCAGTCGCAAATCGGTGACATGGGTGAGAAACAGCTGCATCGCCCGGCCACTGGCAAACAGCACCAGAATCCCTTTATGCTGCCCCAGCGCGATCTGCTGGCGGAAAAAGTGCGCCATTTCCGTAATATGTTCCGGCTCACTGGCCATCATCGGCTCATGGCGCATCTGCGGAATAATCAGCTTACCCTGAGTAATATGATTAAAGGGCGAATCCAGCGCGACAAAGCGGTCATCCGCCTTGTCACTCAGCCCCGACATCTCCTGCAGCCGGCTAAAGCTGTTGAGCGAACGCAATGTGGCGGACGTCACCACCACATGCGGCACTTTACGCCACAACAGCTTTTCCAGCTGTTCGCTAACGCGAATACCGGCGCAGTGAAACAGCAGATGCGCATTGCCATCGCGGTTTTCACGCGTCACCCACTTCGATACCGGCGCGCCGGAGGCTTGCTCCATCGCCGCCAGGCGCCAGAGCTTGCTGATCGCTTCAAACCACGCAAACGCCCGATTCATCTGCAACAGCGTACGATGCAGGCGCACCACATCATACTGACCGGTTTTGTCGCTCAGATCGTTCAGCAAGGCTTCAGCAAGCCCGCGCAGCGCATCGCTAAGCTTAAACAAACGCGCGCACAGACTGAGAACCTCTTCCGGCAACAGCCCCATTTCAAAACGGTATTCGCCGACAATTTCATCTTTGGGCAGCCAGAGCGCCAGTATTGCTGACAACATCTGCAACTGCTCGCGCAGCTCTTCACAATGGCCCTTCAGCCGCTCAATATTGGCGAGAGGGGGTGGCGTTTTGGGGCGGAACTGCGTCATACACTGTTCTACCAGCCGCACAAACAGATCGAGCTGCAGCGTGGTCCAGCCCGGGGTAATTTCGCCGCTCATTTCCAGCGCATCACGCGCCACTTCGGGCAAATGATGGCCTTCATCCAGCACCAGCAACAGGTTTTTCGCCGGTGGCAGCACCGACTCATTCTCCAGTGCCGCCATCACCAGCGCATGGTTAGCCACCACCACATCGGCATTTTCAATTTCACGCCGCGCCACAAAGAATGGACATTCGCGATACCAGTGACAGTTATGTCCCAGACAGCTGGCCTTATCGGTACTCAGGCGCTGCCACAGCGAGTCTTCAATTGCCTCGTCGCTGTGATCGCGCAGGCCATCCCATTGATAGCGATCGAGTGATTTCTGCAGTGTGGCGCACAGGGCACGCTCATCTTTGCTGGCGGTGAGTTCGTCATCGAGAAACAGCAACAGATCGCCCTGCTGATCCTTGTCGGCCGCCAGCGCGGATAAGTTACGCGGACAAACATAACGACCACGGCCAAAGGCCGCGGTGAATTTCAGGTCAGGAATGATCTTTTTCAGCAACGGTAAATCCTTGCTGAAGATCTGATCCTGCAGGGCCACATTGGCGGTACTGACGACCAGCGTCTTCTCCTGCGCACGGCCGACGGCAATGCCGGGGATCAGATAAGAGAGTGTCTTCCCGACGCCCGTAGGCGCTTCTATCGCCAGATGTCGTCCCTCGTCGCCCGCCAGCGTTTTCGCCACTTCGGCGATCATCTGGCGCTGCGGCGCACGCGGGATAAAATCGGGAACCTGTTGTTGCAGGGCCTTATACCATTGGCCGATTTGCGCTTTTAGCGCTGAGGTGAGCATTTATTTTATGTTCTGTTTTATTTACCCGACATCATTCAGCTAGCCGTTAACGCAGCGGCGGCTTGATGGATATCAGATATATCAATACGTTGCAGAAAAAGTAGCTTATATTATGCACAACAGATAATCATAAAACACAACAGTGCACTACAGGGAATTACAGCTATTCGCCGCTGATTTGCTGCGAAGTTTAGCATATGCGTGACGTATTCCAAATTTAGCCTCTGACGATTTCCATCGCCGCTGACTCATGCTTCACTCTGCCATCAGAGTGAAGCCTTCGGGCAAAAAACAGGCAGAAAAATCAGGACAGCCAACAGGATATTGGATAAAATATGAACGGTAACCAACAGACCAGAGTAAACCGGGGAGTCTGTCGCTCGCTGGCTATCAATCACAACGGAGGTGATGGCATGGAACTGAGATTAGAAAAACTCGAAAATGATGTGGCAGAGCTGAAAATCGATGTGGCGGTGATCAAATCGAACTATGCCACCAAAACCGATATCAGCGCGCTCAGAAGCGAAATCAGCGATGCGAAGACGCGGATTATTTTGTGGGTGGTGAGCGCGGTATTTCTGGCACAGCTTATTCCCGCGCTGATCGGGACCTTCACTTCCTGAATCAGGCAGAAATCAGCGCAGCGCCTTAGCGAAACAAACGGCATCCGCATTGCCGCGATAGCGCCCGTAATTAGCGATTGGCTGATAGCCATGGCGCAGATAAAACCTGACGGCCTGTTGGTTTATCCGCCGTGTCTCCAGCCAGATTTCCTGGTACCCCAGCTGGCGCGCTTCCCCCTCCAGAAAAGCCAGTAATGCGCCGCCAATACCCAGCCCCCTCTCTGCCGCATACATGCGCTTTAGCTCTGCTACGCCACGATTGAGCGGGCGCAAAGCGCCACAACCGACCGCTCCCCCGGCCTGATTCCGCGCAACGGCAAAACAGGCGCCTGGATGCAGTAAATCTTGCGCATCAAATGAGCTACGGCCACTGTCGCCGGTAATGCGCTGCAACGTTGCAGACAGCTGCCCCAGCAGCCACTGCGCATCAGCCGAATCCCCCGGCTCACGCATTACCTGCAGGCGCGGTTGATCAGCCATTATTCTGCCCCAGCCGCTTATACATCACGGTGGTCGCATCGAACTCTCCTGCCGTCGAGCGCGCGTAGTAAGGGATGGCGCCGGCGACCTGCCAGCCAAGGGAGAGATAAAGTTGCTCAGCCACATCGCCACTGCGGGTATCCAGCACCAGCAGCGTGCGCTGCGCCTGTATGGCAATCTGCTCCGCCTGCAACATGAGCTGGCGCGCAATACCCTGACGTCGCGCCTGTGGGTGTACCAGCAACTTGGCAATCTCAGCACGATGAGCGCCATTCGGCATCATACCCAGTACCACTATAATCGTGCCAACGATCCTGCCCTGTTCGCGCGCTACCAACAGCCGTTTATCACCACTGGCGATACTGTAAATCACATCCTGCCAGAAACGGGAGATGGCTGCGTCATCGGCGGCGTCGATAAAACCGACGCTCGCCCCTTGCGCCACACACCGGGTTAATACCTCGCAAAGCGCAGAGTGTGCCTGCTGTGCCTGCCCGGCACTGAGTATCTGATAATCAATCATGGTCGGCATACCACCAGTGCGTAATGCGCCGTGCCTTCCGGCGCATGGAAAGAGGAACGGCCAAAAAGATGAAAGCGCAAACAATCCCCGGCGGCCAGACGCCAGCGTTGCTCATTCATGGTGATCTCCAGCACGCCAGCCAGCATCCAGATATGTTGCTCAAGGCCCGGCAGCGGCGGAGTGTCATATTCAATCCGCGCCCCGGCACGCAGCCGCGCTTCGACCAGCTCGGCACGAAACGCGCTGGCGGGCGGTGACAGGCTGCGCCGCTCAAAACCATTTTCCGCGTCAGTCCACAGCAATTGCTGTTCGGGACGCAAATGCTGTATGGCATTCTCTTCCACATCACTCAGTAAACGCGACATCGTCAGGCCATAGGCCGCACAGAGCTTATTCAGCAATGCAGCGGTCGGACTGGTCTCCCCGCGTTCAATACGCGACAGTGATGCGCGGCTAATACCGGTGATCTCCGCCAGTTCCTCCAGCGACCAGCCTTTTCCCAGCCGCAATTCAGCCAGTCGTAATGCCAGCCGTTGTTCCGTACGATCCTGTTGCAGCATCATTATTCTCATATAAGGGATTTAATCTCATATATGAGATTTAACGCTAAATGTGCAGCTGGTCAACCTGTACAAATAAAAAATAGTTGTACAAGTTACTCCGACAGGGCTAACGTTAGGGTAGAGATGGTCGCATTCAGAGGAAAAACATGGCCGTTTATAGCATCGGTGAAGTCGCTGAGCGTTGTGGTATCAATCCGGTAACCCTGCGCGCATGGCAACGTCGTTATGGTTTGCTAAAACCACAGCGTTCAGAAGGTGGTCATCGTCAGTTCGATGATGATGACATCCGGCGTATCGAAGAGATTAAGCGCTGGGTGGAAAGTGGCGTGCCGGTTGGCAAAGTTAAGGCGCTGCTTGAAGGCGAGAATGTCTATCTTCATGACGGCTGGATGACGCTGCAGGATGAGTTGATGTCGGTGCTGCGCGCCGTACGCCCCTCGAAGCTGCGGGTAAAAATCGCCACTATGGGTCGCGAAAACCCATCAGATGCGCTAATAGATAATGTAATTGTACCGGTTCGCCAGCGACTGGGGCTGGACCAGAGCACGGCCAAAACCATGAGCAGCCTACTGGATGGCGCACTGATCGACTATGTCGCATTTTGTCTGAACGGAGCGCGTAAAAAAGCCGGTAAAGATGCGCTACTGATTGGCTGGGGCTGCGACGACCGCACCCGTCTCTGGCTGGAAGCCTGGCGTTTATCGCAACATGGCTGGCGCATCGATGTATTAGCCGAACCACTGGATACCCTGCGGCCAGAACTGTTTCCTGGTCAGCTGATGTTTCTGTGGACCGGTAAAAAACTTACGCGTGGTCAGCAGGAACAGATCGCGCACTGGCAGGAGCAGGGGTTCTCCATCATCCCCCATGGCAGTTGACGGCGTTTAGGGATAATCATGCAGCATGCACAACAGGTCACACTGAACAGTCTGGCGGCGTTTTACCAGAATATGCAGCCCGAACAACTTAACCAGCTCGCAGAGATTTACCACCAGGATATCCTGCTGGTCGATCCGGTTGGCCAGCATCATGGACTGGAAGCGCTGGAACGCTATTTTTCTTCATTACTGAAAAACTTGCGCTATTGCCGTTTTGAGGTGACGCATCAGCACTATTTTGACCAGTGTGCTTTGCTGCTGTGGCGGATGGAGTATGCCCATCCCTCGCTACAGAAAGGGGCGCCGCAGTCGCTGGAAGGAAGCAGCTACCTGACGTTTCGTCAGGAGCGGGTTAACTTTCAACGCGATTATTACGATCTCGGCGCCATGCTGTATGAAAAAGTGCCGCTGCTGGGCAGCGTGATCCGCGCCCTGAAAATGAGACTAAAGCCATGAAACGCGTTCTGATAACCGGAGCAAGTTCAGGAATAGGTTTTCAGCTGGCACGTGATTATGCCGCCGAAGGGTGGATGGTGATCGCCTGCGGGCGCGATCGCGAGAAACTGCAACAGCTGCATAGCTATGCCACTGATATCGCGCTCTGCGTCTTCGATATCACCGACTTAGCCGAAACCCGCGAGGCACTGAGAGGAAAAAGCGCCGAGCTGGTGATCCTCTGCGCCGGTACCTGCGAATATCTCGATCATGGCGTGGTCGATGCGGAAAAAGTGCACCGGGTGATGAGTACCAATTTCAGCGGCCCCATCAACTGCCTTGATGCATTACTGCCCCAATTGCCTGCTGGCAGTCGGGTGGCGCTGGTGGGCTCCACGGCCAGTCTGGTACCTCTGCCACGGGCAGAAGCTTACGGTGCGTCAAAAGCCGCTCTCGCCTATTTCGCCCGCAGCCTGGCGCAGGATCTGACCCGTCAGCAAATTCATATTTCGCTGGTATTACCGGGGTTTGTCGACACCCCGCTCACCGCACGCAACGATTTTGCCATGCCAATGAAAATCAGCGTGAAACAAGCCTCAGACTTTATTCGTCATGGTCTGGCGCGGGGTAAACGGGAAGTGATCTTCCCTCCCCTGTTCGCCCTGATTCTGCGTCTGACGGCGCGTTTACCCCAGTCGTGGCAGCGTCTGCTGACACAGCAGATAGCGAGGTAACATTGTGAAGATTGCTATTATCGGCAGCGGTATTGCCGGGCTTAGCTGCGCCTGGAAACTGGCTGAACGCGCAGATGTGCAGTTATTTGAAGCCGCCGCGACCCCAGGGGGACACACCGCCACCGTTGATATCGCGCTGGACGGTACCCACTGGGCTATTGATACCGGATTTATTGTGTTTAACGACCGCACCTACCCGCATTTTCTCTCACTGCTGGCGGAGCTGGGTATTGAGAGCCAGAAAACGGAAATGAGTTTTTCTGTGCGTAACCATCGTAGCGGTCTCGAGTATAACGGCCACTCACTTAGCAGCCTGTTTGCCCAGCGCAGCAACCTGTTCAGACCGCAATTTCTGCGCTTTATCGCCGAGATCCTGCGCTTTAATAAACGCGGAAAGCAGTGGCTGCAACAGCAAAACCGTGACGAAACGCTGAATGACTTCCTGATCAGTCAGGGATTCAGCCAGTTTTTCGCTCAGCATTATATTCTGCCCATGGGGGCGGCTATCTGGTCGACGTCACTGGCGGAAATGCGCAATATGCCGCTGTCGCTGTTTCTGCACTTTTTCAATCATCACGGTTTACTGGATGTGGTCAATCGTCCGCAGTGGTATGTCATCCCTGGCGGTTCAAGAGAGTACGTGCGGCGTCTGCTGAATCTGATCGGTGATAAGCTGCAGTTACATCTCAATTCGCCGGTCGTGTCGGCAGCGCGTGATGAACAAGGGGTCACCCTGCAGACCGCTGCCGGTAGCCAGCGTTTTGATCAGGTGATTTTTGCCTGCCACTGTGACCAGACATTACAGATGCTGCAGGACGCCTCAGCGGAAGAGCGGGCGATGCTGTCCGGCGTCCCTTACAGCGCCAATGAAGTGGTGCTGCATACCGATACGCAGTTACTCCCGCACAACCGCCGCGCATGGGCCAGCTGGAATTACCATCTTGATGATGGCGCGGACGGAGATGAGCGGGCCGGCGCCAGTGTGACTTACAACATGAACATGCTGCAGGGTATTACTGCGCCGCACACGTTCTGCGTCACGCTGAACCCAACCCGGCCGATCGATAGCAGTAAGGTACTGGCACGCTATAACTATTACCATCCGCAATTTGGCGCACAGAGCCTGGCCGCGCAGCAGCAGCGGCTGTTGCTGAATGGTCAGCGCCGCAGCTGGTTCTGTGGCGCCTGGAGCTACAACGGCTTCCATGAAGATGGTATTCGCAGCGCGCTGGATGTGGTGGCCGCGATGGAAACGGCGGCGCTGTTATGAACAGTACCCTCTACTGCGGTCATGTACGCCATCGGCGCTTTACGCCGGTCGACCATCAGTTCAGCTACCGCATTTTTATGCCGCTCATTGACCTGGATGAACTGCCGCAGCTGGCGCAGGTGGGAATTCGTCTCGGGCGTTTCTCCCCGGCTTCATTTTACCCGCAAGACTATCTCGGCGGCGGCGATATTAAAGCGCGCGCTCAGCAACGCATCGCCGAACTGACCGGAGACCAGCTGACGGGCCGGGTGATGTTGCTCTGCCAGCTGCGTTATCTCGGCTGCTCGTTTAACCCGGTCAATTTTTACTATCTCTATGATGACCGCGATCGGCTGCGCTGGATGCTGGCAGAGGTGCGTAATACGCCGTGGAATGAGCGCCATACCTATGCGGTAAATCCCGATGGCAGTGAAACCACGAAAAAAGCATTCCATGTTTCGCCGTTCAATCCGCTGGATATGGTGTACCACTGGCGACTCTCGCCGCCGGGAAAATCACTCTCCGTCCATATTGAAAACCACCGTGTCGGCCGTGAATTCGACGCGACACTGCACCTGCGTCAGCAACCTCTGACGCGGCATAACCTGCGCCATCATTTGTGGCGCTTTCCCCTGATGACGCTGCGTACAGCGCTGGCCATTTACTGGCAGGCTTTCAGGTTATGGCGCAAAGGCGCGCCGCTGTATGACCATCCCAAGTCGGAGAAATAAACCATGTGCATCTCAGAAGTTAGCTTTACGCATGGCAATAAACCAGGTAAGAAACTCTCTGCCTCACGTCGCGTAATTTTTGCTCTGTTAAACCGTATCCATGGCGCCGGGTTACGCATCTGTGATCCGCACCTTGGCGAACAGTTTTTTGGCGATCCGCAGGCGGCGTTACAGGCGGAAGTCCATGTTAAGCATACCCGGGCTTACCGCCGCGTCTTGCTGGGCGGCAGTATCGCCGCGGCGGAGAGCTATATGGACGATGACTGGGATACGCCGGATTTAACCGCGGTGATCCAGACGCTGGCGCTAAATATGGCGGTGATGGATAAACTGGAAGCGCGGCTCAGCTGGCTTACGGTGCCGGTTAACAAGCTGATTCACGCCCTGCGGCGCAATAGTGTGCGCCAGGCACGCCGCAATATTGCCGCGCATTACGATTTGGGCAACGACTTTTACCGCGCCTTTCTCGACCAGTCGATGCAGTATTCCAGCGCCTGGTTTCGTGACCACAGCATCACGCTGGAGCAGGCGCAGGAAGCAAAACTACGCCGCCTTTGCGTCAAGCTGGCGCTGCGCCCCGGCGACCATTTACTGGAGATCGGCACCGGCTGGGGCGCGCTGGCGGAGTTTGCCGCCCGCGAATATGGCTGTCGGGTCACCACCACCACCATTTCGCGCGAACAATATCAGTTTGCCAAACGGCGGATTGAACAGGCGGGGCTGAGCCAGCAGGTCACCGTACTGTGTGAGGACTACCGCAACCTGCAGGGTCAGTATGACAAGCTGGTCTCTGTCGAAATGATTGAAGCCGTGGGGCGTCGCTATATTCCGCTGTTTGTCCAGCGCTGTCAGGAGCTGGTAAAACCAGGCGGTCGGCTGGTGCTGCAGGCGATTACCATCAGTGAAGCACGCTACGGCAACTATGCCAAAGGCGTGGATTTTATTCAGCGCTACATCTTCCCCGGCGGCTTTTTACCCTCGATTACCCTGTTACAACAGACGATAAGCGAGGTTAGCGACTATGTGGTGCAGGATGTGTTTGAGATGGGCAACGACTACGCCAGAACCCTGCGCGAATGGCGCCAGCGTTTCGACCACGCCTGGCCGCAACTGGCCAGCGGCCACTTTGATGAGCGTTTTCGCCGCATGTGGTTGTTCTATCTCTGTTACTGCGAAGCGGGTTTTATGGCACACACCATTGGCACCGTGCAACTGACCGCCGCGCGCGCATGAAAAACTGGCGCTTCTGGCTGCTGACCCTCGGTTTCGACGCTTACTGGGCGCTGGCGGTCGGACTGCGCGAACGCGCCGAACTGCTAACAGCGGCGATTGCCGTGCTGGCGCTGCTGCTGTCACCGCGCGCCAGCCGCTGGTCGCTGGCAGCGCTGACCCTTTCCGGCATCGTGCTGGATAGTCTGTGGCTGATGCTCGATCTGTTCCGCTTTAGCGGCAGTCACTGGTTGCCACTGTGGATGCTATCGCTATGGCTGACCTTCGCCTGCTGGTGGCGCGCACTGATGGCGACGCTGAAGTTACCCCTCAGCTGGCTGATCCCGCTCGGTGCTGTCAGCGGCCCGTTAACTTATCTGTTGGGTGAGCGGCTGGGGGCGATGCAACTGCAGCATAGCGCCGCGCTGGTTTATCCACTGCTGGCCTGCGGCTGGGCGCTCTGGCTGCCTCTGACGCGCCGGATACTGAGGAACCGATAGCATGAAAAGATGGCTGTATTGCTTACTGCTGCTGGCGCCGCTTACCCACGCCAGCGACTGGTTACACTGGAAAAAGGTGGGTAGCGCCACGCTGAACTGGGGGCCGTTTACGGTTTATGACTCGCAACTGCTGACGCCGCAGGGGAAATACCGCCCGCAGCAATGGCCTCTGGCGCTGGTGATCACTTACCGACGAGATATCAGCCGTGAGGACCTGTTAAGCGCCACCGAACAGCAGTGGCAGGCGCAGGCCATCGGCAGTGAGATACAGCGTAAAAGCTGGCTCAGTCAGCTGGACAGCATCTGGCCTGACGTCACCAGTGGCAACCGCATAGCGTTTCAGGCTGACCAGCAAGGCGGCCAGTTTTACTGGCAGCAATCAGGTATCAACGACAAGATTTCCGCCATTGGTCCGCGTTTCGACGCCACCTTTCGTGATGCTTTCTTAGCCATCTGGCTGTCAGCCAAAACCGAATACCCTGAACTGCGTCAGGGTCTGACCGGAGGAGCATAATATGTTGAAAAAACTCAGTCTGATACTCTGCCTGTTCATCAGCGGCTGCGGCGCCACTATTGATGATTACCAGTCAGCCACGCCGAAAATCGACATCTTCCGCTATTTTAATGGTCAGTCACGCGCCTGGGGGATGGTGCAGGATTTCACTGGCAAACAGATCCGGCGCTTTGAAGTCAGCATCCGCGGCGAAGTCGTCGGCGAAACCCTGACGCTGCACGAGCAATTTGTCTATGACGATGGTGAGAAGCAGACGCGCGTCTGGCATATTCGCCGGCAGCAGGATGGTCGCTACGTCGGCACCGCTAACGATATTATTGGCAGCGCCAGCGGGCACGCGGCAGGTAACGCCTTTAACTGGCGCTATCAGATGGAAGTAAAAACCGACGCCTCCAGCTACCGTCTTAACTTTGACGACTGGATTTACCAGCAGGATGAACGCCATCTCCTCAATGTCACCTCACTGAAAAAACTGGGGATTGAAGTGGCGCGCGTCACCCTATTTTTCACTAAAGAAGCCGACAGCACGCAATAAAAACCCGCAATCACCTATGCTGAGAGGCGAGATCGGGTTATGATCCCGCCCTCTTTTTTGGTGAAAAGGCACGGTAATGAACCTGCAAAAAATTGCGATTATCTCTGGTTTTCTGATTATGGCGATCGGCGGCGTTGGCGGTCTGATGCTGGTGGGCTACGCCATTATTCTGCATGCCTCTTAAGCCGCTGCAGTAACCGTTCAAACAGCCGGTCGGTCACTATCGCCAGCAGCGCCACCAGAATCGCGCCCTGAATAATATAGGCAGTATTAAAACCGCTTAGCCCGATAATAACCGGCGTGCCGAGGGTTTTAGCGCCCACCGTTGAAGCAATGGCTGCGGTACCGATATTGATGATCACCGAGGTACGGATCCCGGCGAGGATCACCGGCGCTGCCAGCGGCAGTTCAACCTTGCATAAGATCTGCCACGCGCTCATGCCGACCCCTTCGGCAATTTCCCGTGCGCTGGCAGGCACGGCGGTAATGCCGGCCAGCGTACCCTGCAGAATCGGTAACAAACCATACAGCAATAAAGCGATAATCGCCGGTCGATCGCCAAAGCCGATAACCGGTACCGCAATCGCCAGCACCGCCACCGGCGGAAAGGTTTGTCCGGCCGCCACCAGCGTTTCGACCAGCGAGCGAAACTCCCGTCCGGCGCCGCGCGTTACCAGAATTCCCGCCCCCACCCCGATAAAGGTCGCCAGCAGACTGGAGATCGCCACCAGCTGAATATGCGCCAGCGCCAGCCGGGTAAAACTCTCCTGCTGATACAGCGGGCGTTCCAGTTGTGGAAAACACCAGGCGAACAGCGCGCCACTGTGCGGCAGCGCCAGCAACAGAGCGATAAATAACAGCAGCAGCCACAGCAGTGGGTCACGCCAGTAGCGCATCAGAATCCCTCCCGCTGACGCAGCAGATCGACAAAATGCAGCACGCCCAGCGGTTTTTGTTGCTTATCCACCACCGGCAATTTGTCCGTCTGGCGGGCGATAAACAGCGACAGCGCTTCGCGCAGGGTCATTGCCGCCGCCACCGCTTCGCCATCCAGCCACTCTCCGCGCCTGGCGGCCGCACCAGCGCTGCCGAGCGACAGCAAACGCACGCCAAGCTCACTGCGGCCAAAAAAATCACGCACGAAGGCATTGGCCGGACGGGTTAACAGTTCAACCGGCGTACCCTGCTGCACCACGCGGCCGCCATCCATCAGCACAATTTTATCCGCCAGCGCCAGCGCTTCATCAATATCATGGGTAACCAGCACGATAGTGCGCCCCGACAGCTGATGGATACGGATAATCTCCTGTTGCAGCGTCGCGCGGGTGACCGGATCAAGCGCGCCAAAGGGTTCATCCATCAGCAATACCTCCGGATCTGCCGCCAGCGCACGCGCGACGCCGACCCGCTGCTGCTGACCACCGGAAAGCTGATGCGGGTAGCGCTGACGAAACTCACTATCCAGATTCAGCAGCGTCAGTAGCTCAGTGACCCGCTGGCGAATGCGCGCTTTCGGCCAGTTCAGCAGTGACGGCACGGTGGCAATATTTTTCTCCACCGTCCAGTGCGGAAACAGGCCGATCGACTGAATGGCATAGCCCATTCGGCGGCGCAAATCCTGCGGATTAAAACGGCGGATCTCTTCACCGGCAAAGCGAATGGTCCCTTCATCATGCTCAATCAGCCGGTTAATCATTTTCAGGGTGGTAGACTTGCCGGAACCGGAGGTACCAATCAGCACGGTAAATTCCCCGGCGTCGATATTCAGGGTTAAATCACTTACCGCCGCGCTACCGTCAAAATATTTGCTGACCTGATTAAAGTGGATCATCGGCGTTTCGCCTCCAGTATCGAAATCACGAATTTAAACAGCGCATCGACCACCACTGCCATGGCAATCACCGGGATCACGCCAAGCAGCACCAGCTCCAGCGCACTGCTCAGTAAGCCCTGAAAGATAATCGCGCCAAATCCGCCGGCCCCGATCAGTGCGGCGATCACCGCCATACCGACGGTTTGTACCGCCACCACCCGTAAGCCGCTCAGCATCACCGGCAGGGCCAGCGGCGCTTCCGCATGCCAGAACACCTGCATGCGTGTCATCCCCATTCCTCTGGCGCTCTCAATGACCCCGGCGGGCACCTGCTGTAAACCGGCAACCACGCTGCGCACCAGCGGTAACAGCGCATACAGCACTAACGCAATCAGCGCCGGCGCCACACCGATGCCGCCGATCCCCCAGCTGGCAAGCAGCGGAAAGGTTTTGGCTAAACCCGCCAGCGGCGCAATAAGCAGGCCAAACAGCGCCACGGAAGGGACGGTCTGAATAATATTCAGTAGCGCAAACACCGATGGTTGCAAACGCGGCTGGCGGTAGCAGAGTAAACCAAGCGGCAAACCCAGTAGCAGCGTCGGCAGCAAGGTACTGAATAGCAGCAGCAGATGACGCGACAGCGCCTGATCAAATACCTCCTGGCGGCTGGCATACTCCTTCAGCAGCGCCAGCTGATCGAGCTGGCCCAACAGCAGCAAAGCAATAACCGGCAACCACATCTGGGCATTCAGCAACAGACGCCAGAAGGCGCTGGAGGTGGCGCGTGCCAGCGCATCGGCGGCGATCAGCAGACAGATCGCCGCCGCCAGCCACAGCCCACCGCCAAAGGCGGTGCGCGCCAGCGGGCTGCCCTGCTGAGCCAGGACAGCCGCGGCATGGCCACCGATCGCCACCAGCAGCGTCAGCAGAATTTCACTGAGTATCACCACCAGCGCCAGATTAGCGCGCGTCAGCGGACGCCAGGCCAGCAGCAATAGCAGTAACAGCGGTAGCAGCAGCAGGCCATTCAGTCCGTTCAGCAGGGACCACAGCGCCACCGGCTGACCGGATACCAGGCGATTGGGAGCATAAGTCAGAAAGGGCAGCGTGCTGCTGGCAATCAGCAACAGCAGCATCAGAACCAACAGCACGCGGTTATAGAGTGTAATGCGCAAAATAACTCCGTCTTGCCAGCGGATCACCCTGCTGCTGGCTCCGGTTGCTGGCGCGCAGGCGCCCGGGAGGCGGCCCTGCGCGACGATTTACAGCAGCTTTTTCTGTTTCAGATAATCGGCCGCTACGCTTTTCGCATCCTGCCCTTCTATCGCGATTTTCGCATTCAGCTGTTGCAGCGTCTGCTCATCCAGCGAGGCAAACACCGGCTGCAACCATTTAGCGATATCGGGATACTGTTGCAGTACCGCAGCGCGCACCACCGGCGTCGGAGCATAAATCGGCTGAACCCCTTTCGGATCGCTGAGGGTTTGCAAGCCCAGCGCAGCTACCGGACCATCGGTGCCGTAAGCCATGGCGGCATTAACCCCGGAGGTTTGCTGCGCAGCGGCTTTAATGGTTACGGAAGTATCCCCGCCGGCCAGCGACAGCAGCTGATCCTGTTTGAGTTGAAAACCGTAGGCTTTCTGGAATGCCGGCAGGGCATCGCTGCGCTCAATAAACTCCGCCGACGCCGCCAGTTTAAATTCGCCGCCAGACTTCAGGTAGCGGCTGAGATCGTCCAGAGAGTGCAGCTGATTCTTTTGCGCCACATCGCTACGCACCGCAATTGTCCAGGTGTTATTAGCCGGCGCCGGCGTTAACCAGCTCAGCTGGTTTTTCTGCTGGTCAAGAGTCTTCACTTTCTCATAACCGGCTTTGGCATTTTTCCAGGCCGCATCCTGCTCATCATTAAAGAAGAACGCGCCGTTGCCGGTATATTCCGGATAAATATCCAGCTCACCGGAAATAATCGCCCCACGCACCACCTGGGTATTACCCAGTTGGATCTTATTCACGGTTTTCACGCCATGTTTATCCAGCACCTGTAAAATCATATTGCCCAGCAATGAGCCTTCAGTATCAATTTTTGAACCAACACGCACCGGATCGGCCGCCGACGCGGTCCCGGCCAGCGTCATCAGCGCGGCGAACCCCAGCAAACCGCTACGCAATTTATTGAAAGTCATCTGGTTTTATCCTTTTCATCAATTAATCAGTCGCCATAAGCAAGCTATAACAGCGTAGCGCAAATCTCGTCACCACCAGGTAAAAGGCAGAAAAAGCCCACTGCGCCCCCCGATGGCGATAACAGTTTTCAGCCACTGCTTTCAACCGCCAAACGGTTGTAACTTATAACTATAAAGAATTTAACGCCCGGCTGACGCTGAGTATGCTGCAGGTACCATTCTAATAATGCGTTTACAACATCATGTCTGAATTTACATCTTCGGCGCACGTCGCGCTGACAGGGGAAACGCCGTCTGGCAAGGCGGAACTGATTCGCAGCGCGGCTGACGTCTCGCAACTGGTTAACAACAGCACCCAGTCACGCAGCAATGCGCATATCGTGATTGCAATTGCACTCGGCGGGGTGTTTCTTGACGCCTATGATCTCGGGGCGCTGGCGTTCGGGATTAAAGACGTTACGCGCGAATTTCATCTGACGCCTGCCGGCACCGGCATGGTCGCTTCGGCGATCACTTTTGGCGCCATTGTCGGCGCGCTGATAGGGGGTTACCTCACCGATAAAATTGGCCGCTATCGGGTGTTTATGGCCGATATGCTGTTTTTTGTCTTTGCCGCGCTGGCCTGCGCCTTTGCGCCCAACGAGTATGTGCTGGCGGCCGCCCGCTTTGTGATGGGTATGGGGGTGGGTATCGACCTGCCGGTAGCAATGGCATTCCTCGCCGAGTTCTCGAAGCTGAAGGGGCGCGGCAACAAAGCCGCCAGTATTGCCATGTGGTGCCCGACCTGGTATGCGGCAATCAGCACCTCCTATCTGCTGGTGCTGCTGCTGTATGCGGTGCTGCCGGAAAGTCACACCGACTGGTTATGGCGTCTGATCCTCGGTTTTGGCGCGGTCCCCGCGCTGATCATTATTGCCATTCGCAGTCGCTATATGAGTGAATCACCGGTGTGGGCAGCCAATCAGGGCGATCTGCAGGGCGCAGCCGCTATTCTGCGCAAATCCTATGGGATTAATGCCCAGGTGGCGGACGATGCCAGCCTGACGCCGGCGCAGGCAACGCGGCGGGCCAGCTGGAGTAATTACGGTGAACTGCTGAAAGGGGTCTATCTGAAGCGAACCGTACTGGCAACCATCATCTCCACCGTCTCGCCGTTCGCCTATAACGCGGTGGCATTTGGCCTGCCGGTGATTATCTCCAGCTTCCTCGCCCAATCGATGCTGACCACCATTCTGATCTCCCTGGCGCTGAATCTGCTGTTTGCCTTTGTCGGCGGGGTTCTCGCCGTGCGACTGGTGCCGCACGTTGGCGCCTGGAAAATGACCGTATTGGGCTACAGCTTCCAGTTGCTGGCGCTGCTGGGGCTGGCGCTGACCGGGCGCCCGGATGGCGGCGGCGAAGCGGCGTTTGCCATTGCCATGCTGGCGCTATTCCTGCTGGGCCAGGGCTTCGGTCCCGGCGCGCATACTATGACCTATGCGTCGCTTAGCTATCCGACGTCCCTGCGCGGGGTTGGCGTTGGTTTTAATCAGACGGTGGTGCGCGCCAGTTCGACGCTGTCGCTGTTCCTGTTCCCGGTGCTGGCGGCAACACTGGATACCGGCGTGTTCTGGGTGATTGGCCTGGCGCCGGTGATCGGTTTACTGGCGATGCTGTTAATGCGCTGGGAGCCGTCAGGTTACGATGTCGATGCCGAGGATTTTGCCCACTAGTTTTGTCAGGCCGGGATGATACCCGGCCGCTACATTTTGCGGGTAAAGTAGTTTAACTGCTGAGGAATGCGCGTGAAGGTGTGCAAAAACCATGGGGTAAAGGCAGCGGCATCCTGCTTAACTTCAGTGTTAATTTGCTCAAGTGAGGCGTAACGCCAGCTATCGGCTTCATCAGGATTAAGGCGCGGCAGATCGTCACTAATAGCAAAGAAGACGTGACCATACTCATGTTCGGTCAGCCCGTTGCTCATCGGCAGGTTATAGCTTAATTCAAACATCGGCGTCAGCGTCAGACGCATGCCCATCTCTTCAAACAAACGGCGCTCAGCGGCATGCTGGGTGGATTCCAGCGGATAAGGATGCCCACAGCAGGTATTGCTCCACAAACCGCCGCAGTGATATTTACCCGTGGCGCGTTGCTGCAGCAACAGCTGATGTTGCGAATTAAACACGTAGACCGTTACCGCGCGATGCAGCAACCCTTTCTCGTGTACTTCCAGCTTTTCCATTCGCCCGGTCGGACGATCAAGATGGTCTACCAGGATGACTTCTATCGCTGACATGACTGCTCCTTAGGACTAATCTCACTATTCTGACATATCCCGGGTCAGATTTGACCTATGAAATCGTGCGAAATTATGACTGTAAGTAAAAAAATAGCAAAGTTGGTTAAAATTGCCGTTGCTGAGTTAATCAGCGGTTTTGCCACTGCCCTCTGACAACAGCATTCAGCTATCAACCTCCACCACCTGCTGACGCGGGCGGAAAATATGACCCGCGCCATACTGCAACAGACGCGCCACCAGCTGATAGCCGCCATTTTCATCCGCCTGAGCAAATTCACGCTCGGCAGTGGTCACCGGGGTAGCCCATAACAGATTCACTTTCTCCCCTTCGCGCTTCGGCAGCGGAAACTGCCCCTCTTCCCGCGACAGCGCACCGGAGAGCAGAAAACCATCAAAACCGACCGGCGCCACCGCCGACTCCAGCGTATGCCCCTCACCGATCCAGCTTAATTTCGCCCAGGGAAGATGGGCAAAACCCGCCAGCGCACTGGCCATCTGCACCGCGTTATCTTCGGTCATCACTTCGGCATCAATCGCCATCGCCAGTTCGCTACGGCGATACTGCGGCGCCAGATCTTCGTAGAGAAAATCCACCCACGGCATTGGGCGAATACTCATCCCCAGCGTCAGGAAGTACCAGACGCCCTGATGATAATGCTGGGAAATGGCCATCGGCGGCCAGCTACCCTGATCGATGGCATAATATTTTAATGACTCGCCGTAGTGCGCTGCATAGCATTGCAGCATCTCGCGCTGCATCGGTTCCCACAAATGGCCATCATGCCAGTCGCGCCAGAACTGACGATACTTTCCGGCCTGCGCGTAATGTTGATTCGTCGAGGCCGACCCCAGCGGAGCAGTAAGACGGTTTGGTTTAATACAGCCGGCCGAGAAACTCACCTGCTGCTGCTGATACAGGCTCCAGCCAGGGATCACCGCCAGCAGTTGCCCCTGATACCAGACCGCCGCACCGTCATCGGCAGGTTCCCAGATAATCTGGATCGCGGCGGCATCAAGCGGTGGTTCGGCTTCCAGCGTGCGGCAATATTCGGCGCTCAGCAGCGGCGCAATCCCCTGCGCCATCGCCTGACGATCTTCCTGTTGCGGAGCAGGCAACAGATTACGCAGCCAGCAACCACGCACGGCAAACTGCGTACGAAACGGTTCGGCAGGCCAGATATAGAAGTAGGCGGCACGCTCATCCTGTTCGATGACGGCGGTTAGCGTTTGTTGCTGATTAGCCACTTCAGCAATCAGATGCGACTGTGTCATAAAGCCTCTACGTAGCGTGGAGGGATCCTTTTCCCCGAGAATAGAGCAGGATCCCCCTTCACGCCACGTCAGGACAAGGGTAAAACTCTCAAAAGTCGCGCCCCATCCGCCGCATCGCCCGCTGATAAGCGCCATTTTGCACCGCCCAGCGCAACCCTGCGGCGATAATGGCGATCTGCGTGTCGATATTTAAACGCTGCAAACGTGAGAAGCGGAAACCCGATTGCTGCTGCGCCCAGTCCGGCAATAAAGCGATACCGGCCAGCATTATGGTTTTCATTACCGGTTTTGCCTGCCAGCTGGGGGCCGGCGCATTGAGCAGCAAACGCGTCACTTCACGGGTACGATCGTCGCAACGCAACTGCGGACGCATCGCCTGCAGATAGTCGCTAATTTCACGCTGACTTTTGGGCACGCCGCGGGCGCCGAGGGCTTCCGCCACCAGCGCGGCTTCAGCGTAGTAACGGTCCTGCTCTGCCTGGCTGAGATCAGGATTCTTATAACGCAGATGGGCGGCGAGAAAACGGCTGGCCTCCGCCACATGCACCCAGGTCAGCAACGCCGGATCGCTGGCTGCATAGGCCTGCCCTTGCGCATCCACACCATTAACCTGCAGATGAATACGTTTTACCCGCTCAATTAAAGTCATGGCATCGGCACGATTGCCAAAGGTGGTGACGGCGACAAACTGACTGGTACGGCGTAAGCGCCCCAGCATATCGTCGCGAAAAGTGGAGTGATCCCAGACGCCAGCCAGCGCCAGCGGATGCAGCATCTGCATCAGTAGTGCGCTGACGCCGCCACATAACATTGCGGTAAAATCACCGTGCACCCGCCAGATAACACTATCCGGACCATACAGGCCGGCATCGCCCGGCGGTTGAGAAATATCAAATTCATTCAGCGACAGGCCATTCAGACGAAATACCTGTTGCTGAATTTTCGCGCGCAACCCTTTCATCCCGCCTCTGCTGATTCAGCTCTGCCGCCACTCAGGGACTTACGCCCCTGAGTGGCGCAACCATTACAGATAACTAAACTCCGCATCCTCGGTCTTCGCGGAATCCAGTCCAATCATTACGCTGAACTTACCCGATTCGGCTACCTGCTGCATACGCGCATTCCAGAACTTCAACGCATCAACATCAATCGGGAAGCTCACCGTTTGAGACTCACCTGCTTTCAGCATAATGCGTTTGAAGCCTTTCAGCTCCTTCACCGGACGGCTGATACTGGCGACCTGATCGCGCAGATACAACTGCACTACCGTGGCGCCGTCGCGATCGCCGGTATTGGTTACCGTGACGCTGGCGGTGATTTTACCGTTGCGCGGCATCGTGGTGGCCGACATTTTCACCGGCGATACCTGGAAGCGGGTATAGCTCAGACCATAGCCAAACGGGAACAGCGGGCCATTGGCGGTATCATAGTAATGCGAAGTGTATTTATTCGGTTTTTCGAAATTATACGGACGCCCGGTATTTAAGTGGTTGTAATAGATTGGGATCTGTCCCACTGAACGCGGGAAAGACATCGGCAATTTGCCTGACGGATTATAATCGCCAAACAGCACGTCAGAGATGGCATTTCCCCCCTCGGTCCCGCTAAACCAGGTCTCCAGCAGCGCATCCGTCTGCTGATACTCTTTCACCAGCACCAGCGGACGACCATTCATCAACACCAGCACCAATGGCTTGCCAGTGGTTTTCAGCGCGGCCAGCAGTTTCTGCTGGCTGGCTGGCAGCGTGATATCGCTGCGGCTTGAGGCTTCATGAGCCATACCGCGCGCTTCACCCAGCGCCACCACCACCACATCGGCTCTCTTCGCCGTGGCCACCGCTTCATCCAGCATCTGCTGCGCACTACGCGGATCGTCGTTAACGGCATTTTCATACAGATTCAGGAAGTCTTTCACTCCCTTACTGTCGGTAATATTGGCGCCTCTGGCATATAACAGCGTCGCCTTACCGGCAGTGGCATTTTTCATCCCATGCAGCAGCGTCACCGACTGCGCCGCCACCGCCGCTGCCGACCAACTGCCGATCATATCGAGCTGACTGTCCGCCAGTGGGCCAATCAGAGCAATGGTGCCCGATTTTTTCAGCGGCAGGGTTTCCAGACGATTTTTCAGCAGCACGATACTTTTGCGCGCGACATCACGCGCTTCGCTACGATGCAGGCGGCTTTCGGCGTTGGTATCCACCGGATCGCTGCCCTTTGGTCCTAAATGGCTGTAGGGATCGTTAAACAATCCCATATCATATTTCACGTTAAGCACATGACGGGTCGCGTCATCGATTTCACGCTCGCTGACCGCGCCGCTTTTGACCAGATCCGGCAGGTACTTGCTGTAATACTCGTCGCTCATGCTCATATTGACGCCGGACTTAATCGCCAGCAGCACCGCTTCGCGCGGATTGTTCGCGACACCGTGCTTCATCAGCTCTTTAATCGCCCCGTGATCGCTGATGGTTATCCCTTTGAATTTCCACTCATCACGCAAAATATCTTTCAGCAACCAGCTGTCGGCGGTGGCGGGAACGCCATTAAGCGAGTTCAGCGCCACCATCACGCCGCCACTTCCCGCATCCAGCGCGGCTTTATACGGCGGCAGATAGTCCTGAAACAGGCGCTGCTGACTCATATCGACGGTATTGTAGTCACGGCCCCCTTCCACTGCGCCATAGGCGGCGAAGTGTTTCACGCTGGTCATCACCGAGTAGCGATCCGCCGGGCTTTTCCCCTGCATTGACTGCACCAGCGTGCGCCCCATGGTGGATGTGAGGAAGGTGTCTTCTCCGAAGCCTTCCGATACCCTGCCCCAGCGTGGTTCACGGGTAACATCCACCATCGGCGCCCAGGTCATATTCAGACCATCATCCGCCGCTTCATAGGCGGCAATGCGCCCGACCTGCGCGACCGCATCCAGATCCCAGCTGGAAGCCAGCCCCAAAGGGATCGGAAAAGCGGTACGCTGACCGTGTACCACATCGTAAGCAAAAAACAGCGGAATTTTCAGGCGACTAAGCTGCATCACCTGATCCTGCATCTCGCGGATATCCGGCCGCGTTACGGTATTAAAGATCGCCCCCACCTGCTCATGCTGGATCATGTCGCGGATCACCTGTTTGGTGTTTTCCGGGCCGACACTGATCAGGCGCAGCTGGCCAATTTTCTCGTCAAGGGTCATCTTTTTCAGTAAATCAGTAACAAAGGCGTCACGGGCTTCGGGTGTGAGCGGATGCGGACCAAAGAGCTCATCGGCAAAAGCTGGCTGCATCACCAGCGTGACAGCAAGGCTGACAGAGTAAATCCATTTCATCAGATTGGTTTCTCTCAAGTAACTGCGCGGCAACGATTTATTGTGTCACTGAGCAAGAGTGATGGCAGCAGTGTGCCATAACTTTATGCTCCGTACCCGATAACAAACCACCGCGGCGGGAAAAATAGCCTAATAATGCACGGCTTACTTCAATGCTAGCGGCAGAACCTTTATTTGGCGATACCTTAACGGTTTTTAAACCAACTGTTTGCTCACAATTTACAGCGTAAAAAATTACGCTTATAGTCCGGGCAAATTTTTATGGAGAAACTCATTGGACACGCAAAGTAGTCAGTACCTCTCCACGGCAAATTAACGTCTCTCCGGTGTCGTTGTTTGCCGTTATCACGGCGGGCAATGTCATCACCCGATTTTTCGCTGATGCCACCCGTTTTAACTAAACCATCTCCAGGCGTACGACGCCCGGACTAGCAGGGTTGTTATCATGGCATGGTCTCCTTTTATCGCACATCTGGCGCTGGCCGTTCTGCTTGGCGCAATTATTGGTGCAGAGCGTCAATGGCGGCAGCGGATGGCGGGTCTGCGCACTAATGCGCTGGTCGCCACCGGCGCGGCAATTTTTATTTTAAGTTCGGTCAGTAGCGCAGTGGACAGTCCCGGACGCATTGCTGCGCAGGTGGTATCCGGTATTGGTTTCCTCGGCGCCGGCGTGATTATGCGCCAGGGGATGAGTATCAGCGGGCTGAATACCGCCGCGACCCTGTGGTGTTCGGCCGCCGTTGGCGTGCTGTGCGGACTGGGGCAATTTGCCAATGCCGCCGCGGCGACGCTGGTTCTGCTCTGCGCCAATATTTTGCTGCGCGAAGCCGCACAGCGCATCAACCTGCAACCAAAAGCGCCGGAAGTCGATGTCGAGCAGTGTTACCGCATTCAGATAACCTGCGGCGCTGAGGATGAAATTCTGGTGCGCACCCTGATTTTGCAGGCGATTAATGGGATGGCTTTACGTCTGCAATCGCTCTGTAGTGCGGATATTGCCCGCCCCGGCCAGCTGGAGGTTTGCGCCGATATTCTGGCGTTTCCCCATGCGCAGCGCGAACTGGAAAATATTGTGTGCCGTATTAGCCTGGAAAAAAGCGTTAGCGCAGTGCACTGGCGTGTGGCGCAGACCGCAGCATAACAGCTGTAGAGGCAGCCGCCCGTGCCAATGATTTGCACTGCGGCCGCCATCGGGGCGGGAGCCATTAATGGCTCCCCTACAGCAGGGGGCAGATATTCTTCTGTACGGGCGGCATTTATGCCGCCCGTATCAATAGGCCGTCATCGGGACGGGAGCCATAAATGGCTCCCCTACATCCAGGGGCAGATATTCTTCTGTAGGGGCGGCATTTATGCCGCCCGTGCCAATAGGCCGCCTTCGGGACGGGAGCCATTAATGGCTCCCCTACATCAGAGGGCAGATATTCTTCTGTACGGGCGGCATTTATGCCGCCCGTATCAATGGCTTGCACTGCTGCCGCCTTCGGGACGGGAGCCATTAATGGCTCCCCTACATCAGAGGGCAGATATTCTTCTGTAGGGGCGGTATTTATGCCGCCCGTGCCGATAATTTGCACCGGCCATATTAACGGCGCCAATGTCTGCTGCAGTTTCAGGCCAGAAGGACTACAGTAATGTCGTGTTAAATAACAGGACAATGGATATGCAGAGTTCAGTAACACCCGCCAATACCCCCCTGATTACCGAGTTTGCCCGCATCGTCGGTCGCAACCATCTGTTAACCGACCCACGTAAAACCGAACGCTACCGCAAAGGCTTCCGCTCGGGACAGGGTGAGGCGCTGGCGGTGATTTTCCCGGGTTCCTTATCGCAATTGTGGCAGGTGCTGAAAGCCGCCGTCGCCGCCGATAAAATTATTCTGATGCAGGCAGCCAATACCGGTCTGACAGAAGGTTCAACGCCGAACGGTAGTGACTATCAGCGCGAGATAGTGATTATCAGCACGCTGCGTATGGATAAAATTCAGTTAATCGACAATGGCAAACAGGTGCTGGCGTTCCCCGGCAGTACGCTCTATCAACTGGAAAAAGTACTGAAGCCGTTGGGGCGTGAGCCGCACTCCGTGATTGGTTCCTCCTGCATCGGCGCTTCGGTGATGGGCGGCATCTGTAATAACTCCGGCGGTTCACTGGTAAAACGTGGGCCGGCTTATACGGAAATGGCGCTGTATGCGCAGATCAATGCTCAGGGTGAACTGCAGCTGGTCAACCATCTGGGTATCGACCTTGGCGCCACGCCGGAACAGATCCTTGGCCGCCTGGATGATGAGAGCTGGCGCACCAGCGACGTCTTACATGACCAGCGCCACGCCTCAGACAGTGATTATGCTGAACGGGTACGCGATGTCGAGGCCGATACTCCGTCGCGCTTTAATGCCGACGCCCGCCGTCTGTTCGAAGCCTCCGGCTGTGCCGGTAAGCTGGCGGTGTTTGCCGTACGGCTGGATACCTTCGTCGCCGAAAGTGCGCAACAGGTATTCTATATCGGCAGCAACCATACCGACGTGCTCGACGATCTGCGTCGCCATATGCTGGCGAATTTCCGCAATCTGCCGGTGGCGGGTGAGTATATGCATCGCGATATCTTTGATATTGCCGAAGTGTATGGCAAAGATACCTTTGTGATGATCGACAAGCTGGGCACCGATAAAATGCCGCTGTTCTTTACGCTTAAGGGACGCGCTGATGCGCTGCTTAACCGCTTGTCATTTATTAAACCCAACGCCATCGATCGCCTGCTGCAGAAAATCAGCACGCTGCTGCCCTCCCATCTGCCAACACGGCTGAAACAGTATCGCGACCGCTTTGAACATCATCTGATGCTGAAGATGTCCGGTGAAGGTATTGCGGAGGCGCGCGCCTTTTTACAGACGTTCTTTAAACAGGCGGAGGGTGACTTTTTTGAATGCGATGCGAAGGAAGGGGCAAAAGCCTTTTTGCATCGTTTTGCGGCGGCTGGCGCTGCGGTTCGCTATCACGCCGTGCATCATAAAGAAGTCGAAGATATTCTGGCGCTGGATATCGCCCTGCGGCGCAACGATCGCCAGTGGTTTGAACAGCTGCCCGCGGAGTTTGATGATGCGCTGGTGCATCGCCTCTACTATGGACACTTCCTCTGCCATGTGTTCCATCAGGATTACATTGTGAAGAAAGGTGTTGATGCCCATGCGCTGAAGGAGAAAATGCTGGCGATACTGGCAGAACGCGGCGCGGAATACCCGGCGGAACATAATGTCGGTCATCTGTATAGCGCCAAACCGCAGCAAAAAGCCTTTTATCAGCAGTTAGATCCGACCAACAGCTTTAACCCGGGGATTGGCAAAACCACCAAAGCCAAAAACTGGGCTGACTGCGGCTGCGACGAGCAGCATCTGCATTGATATTGATCCCGGCTTAATCGCGATCCGCAAACCTCAGATTTGCGGATTTTTTGTTTCTGCAAAACAGGGGCATCTCCCTGCCCCACTGCTCAGCAGCTTTACTGCTCCGGTACCACCGGTGTCTCTTTGACCACCATATTGCCAGACTTGCTGCGCTCAATCACCATGGTCTGTGGTGCAGACAGCGTCACGCCCTCTTTGCGTAAGCGGGTAAGCATATCGAACAGCAGATCGCTTTTCACCCCGGCGACATGGCGCGGGCTGGCGACATTGCCGGTCACGCTCAGCACGATCCCGGCCGGGGTCAGATCCTTAAATGCCACCGACGGCTCCGGCAGCTCGAGGATACGCTCGTTATCGTTATACACATCGAGCAGCAGCTGGCGCACCAGCGCCGGGTCGATATCCAGCGGGAAAGTCAGGGTGATGGTCGCCACCCCTTGCGCATTCCCCATGGTGGCGTTGCGCACGTTCTGCGAAATCAGTTGTGAGTTGGGAACGATCACCGTCGATTTGTCACCCAGCTGAATTTCCGTGGCACGCACATTAATCCGGCGGATGTCCCCTTCGATACCGCTGATACTGACCAGATCGCCGACCTTAACCGGGCGCTCCGTCAGCAGAATCAGGCCGGAGATAAAGTTCTTCACAATCTCCTGTAAACCAAAACCGATACCAACCGACAACGCACTAACAATCCATGCCAGCTTGTTCCACTGCAGGCCCATAATCGACAGCGTCAGCAGAATAACCAGCACATAGCCGACATTGCTGAACAGTGTCACCAGCGACACGCGCATCCCGACGTCCATGGTGGTTTTGGGCAGGAAGTCTTTATCCAGCCAGCGCTTCACCGAACGCAGCACATAGATGCCGATCACCAGACACAGCAGCGCGTTGACCATATGCGCGGGCACAATATTCAGTGATTCCAGCCCTTTGCCGCCCCAGAACTCTACCGCTTTTTGCAGCAGTTCAATCGGCGTCGAGGTGCCAAGGGTGCCGTTCAGCAGCGACATGGCGGCGAACAAAATCAGCAGGGTCTTACCGATCGCCGAGAGCAGCGCCGCTGCCTGCGCCAGGTGACGTTCATCAAGATTTAATGAGCTCTGCAGCCGTCTGCCGGTAGGATGGTTGGTCGACAGCAGACTTTCACACACATCGGTGACCAGATGGCTGAGCAGATAGAACGAACCCAGCACAATGCCCATCCAAATCAATTCATAACTGAGGAAGCGCCCCAGCGTGACATAACCAATCACCAGCGAGGCGAGAATGGCAATGCCGGTGAGGGTAATCGCCATCTGGATCAGGCCGACCAGCGTTGAACGCGTTTCCGGCTGATTGCCGGCATGAATCATTTTGCGGCGCACCCGACTGGTACGGAAACTGATCGACAGCGCCGTGGCGCCTATCAGCAAGGCCGTCAGGCCGTTTGCCCAGATGGTGGTGCCGACACTGGTTCCGGCGCTGCTGTTAAACGACTCCAGCGTCTGAAAAACAAACACCAGCGAGGCGGTCAGTGGCGGGAAAGGTTTCAGCGCCGTCGCCACCTCATTGGAGATAGCCGGCAGTCGCCATGAAGGGCGACGGGTAGAGAGAAATGCCCGCCCCAGTCCGGCAACCAGGCCGCAAAACACGCTAAGCTGCACCAGCTTATCAACAAAAATCTGAACGTCGTCAGAGACCTCTTCGCGGCGGGTAAACGCCAGGTCGATAAAATTAAACGCCAGTACCACTGCCAGCAGGGTGCTCAGCGCAATCGTGGCCGCGAGAAAACTGCGGCGCAACCGCCCTTCCGGCATTTTATGGATGCTGATCCAGGCAAAAAACTCTTCCGAATAGCGGCGGCCAAGGGTCGCAATCAGTATCGCGGCCAGCACCCAGACCACGGTGCCGAAGCGCCAGCCTGACTCCCACGACAGCGCGGCGGTTTCTGCTAACTCATCGGCAAAATCGCTGATCTTTTCACCGTCCAGATTTTTGTCGCCAAACAGCGGCGCCCAGAAACGCGCACCAAAAATACTGCCGGAGTTAAGGGCCAGCTGGGTTTTCAACGCATCACGCCGCAGGTTGATAATTTGCGCCGAAAGGTTTTGCGCGCCGCTTTTTATTGTCTCCGCCTGCTTGATTTGATCGTCCAGCTTGCTCTTCTGATTTTCCAGCGTGCTGCGCTTGCGCGTCACTTCCGGCGTCTCTTTCACCGTGCTTTCCGGCGCCGGCGCCGGGCCGAGCACCGCCAGCTGCGATACCAGCTGCGCGCGCTGTGGGATCAGCGCCTGGCCAAGGGTATCTGCATTACCGGAAAGTTCGATCGCCAGATCATTAAGCTGGCCGAGTTTGCCGTCGTTAGTTTCGCCGGAAACCTGCCCTTTAATCTTGTCGAGGATCTTCTGCATTTTCGGCAGTTCAACCGAGGCATTGACCTTAGGTGCCGCATCACCTTCTGCGCCCGGCGGAGTATCTCCATCGGCCGCCATACTGAGCACTGGCGTCAGCGTAATCAGCGCCAGTAAACAAACACGAAAAAAAGTTAACAACGTTGACATAGGAAGAGCGATCCATACGGTTATCGATGGCTGGCACGGCGACAAGGCCGCGGCGATTCAGCAGGTTAGTGTATGCTTTTACAACGGCCTTAACTATAGGATTTATGGTCAAATCAGGGGACTGTCGCCCTCGATTTTTCGCCGGGCGCAGCAGCAGTCGACCGGGTCGGGATGGGGAGACGGTTGCCAGCGAATCAACGACTCTGCGCGCATCGGCGCAGAGCCGCGGATCACTACTCCGTCACGCTGTCGTCGCTGGCCGCATTACTGGCGGTTTGTGCCGCTTTCTGTTTTTTATAACTCAGCGCCGCCGCCGGAATCGCGGTGGTTTTGCCGGTTTCCATCCAGCTGCGCAGACGGCTGGCATCGGCAAAATGGGTGTATTTACCAAAGGCATCCAGTACCACCAGCGCCACCGGACGCTGTTTGATGGTGGTACGCATCACCAGGCAGTGCCCCGCCTGATTGGTAAAACCGGTTTTCGTCAGCTGAATATTCCAGTCCGGCTTATACACCAGATGGTTAGTATTACGGAATGGCAGGGTATAGTTCGGGCTGCTAAAGCTCGCCATATCCTCATGGGTGGTACTTAACTGCCCAATAAGTGGATAATTTTTGGTGGCAATCAGCAGCTTCGTCAGATCGCGCGCCGTCGAGACATTCTGAATCGACAGACCGGTCGGCTCAACGTAACGGGTATTGGTCATACCGAGCGCCCGCGCTTTGGCATTCATGGCGCGGATAAACGCATCATAGCCCCCCGGATAATGGTGCGCCAGACTGGCTGCCGCGCGATTTTCCGATGACATCAGCGCCAGCAGCAGCATATCTTTGCGGCTGATAACGCTGTTCAGGCGGACGCGTGAATAGATGCCGCGCATCTCAGCGGTCTGGCTGATATCGACTTTTAACTTCTCATCCAGCGGCAGATGCGCATCCAGCACCACCATCGCGGTCATCAGTTTGGTAATGGAGGCAATCGGGCGCACCAGATCAGGATGGCTGGCATAGATCACTTTATTGGTATTTAAATCGATCACCATGGCACTACCGGAAGCAATTTCCGGCTGTGACTGTGCCGAAATAGCAGAACTGGCGACCGCCTGGTTCAGTATGGCCTGACCAGAAAAAAGAATAGCTAAACTCAACAGTGAATAACGGATTTTTGCAGGCATCGTGTGAAAACTTAAGCGGGTTGATGTTTAACTGTGCAGCGCACAGGCCGCCATCCGCGAAAGTGAGGCCATACGGGGGCTGGCCGGAGCATCATACTCCGCCGATTCAGTAAATTCCTACTGGAGATTCGTTTCCGGGCGTAAACAAACTGCAGCGGCAACCGGTGCCGCTGCAGCCTCAGACCGCCGGACTCAGAACATCAGATAACCGTAACCCCAGATCACCACCGTCAGGGCCAGTAATACCTCAAATACCAGAATACCGATCGCCAGCGTTGAACCGGAGAAGCGCAGACTCTCTTCACGGTCGATATTCAGGAACAGCGGAATGCCGACATACAGCAGATAACCGGTGTAAACCATCGCCAGCGCCCCCACCAGCAGACAGAGCCACACCAGCGGATAAAGCGCTACCAGTCCGCTTAAAAACAGCGGCGTGGCGACATAACCGGCAAATACGGTACAGCGTTGCAGGCTGGGGCGTTGCGGATAGTTGCGCGCCATCCAGTGAATCACCCGGCCCATTACCGCTACTCCTCCCAGAATCAGCAGATAAAACAGCAACGCTAAGGTAATGGCGGTGAAGGTTGTCAGTTGCACCAACCGTCCGGCACCAAGATCCCATCCCAGCTGCGTGGTACCGATAAACGCGCAGATCACCGGGATCGCCGCCATAATCAGTACATGGTGGGTGTAGTGGTACGAGACGCTCTCGTTTTCTTGCTTAATATTGCGCATTTCCCGGTTGGGATGCGCCATCAGTCCCCAGACATGATTCATAAAATCACTCCTCTGAAACGACTAACCGCCAGCGGCGGATTCAGCAGTAAGTATAATTGCCGTTAGCACTTTTAGCTGTCTCAGCGCACATTTTTCCAGCAACTCAGCGCCGCCGTGGCGGAAAAAAGCTAAATCTGGCGTTTTTTGCCCGGACAAGCCACATCCGGGTATAAAATTAACCGTTCACTCTGCAATCACGGGAAGGTAAGTTTTGCCGATCGACGTAAATGGACTGATTTCACACTATGGTTACTGGGCACTGTTAGTCGGTTGCCTGGCCGAAGGAGAAACCTTCACCCTGCTCGGCGGCGTGGCGGCGCACGAGGGGCTGCTGCACTATGGCTGGGTGGTACTGGTGGCGGCGCTGGGCGGCACGCTGGGCGATCAGGCGCTGTTCTTTATTGGCCGCTACTATGGCCACAACATCCTGAAGCGTTTTCGTAAGCATCAGGATAAAATCACCAAAGCCAATAAGCTGATCCGCAAGCGCCCGACGTTATTTGTGATTGGCGTGCGCTTTATGTACGGCTTGCGGTTGATAGGCCCGATAATCATTGGCGCCAGCCGCTTAAAACCCGCCAAATTCTTTCTGTTAAATGTGATTGGCGCGCTGATCTGGTCGTTGATTTTTGTCACCCTCGGCTATCTCGGCGGCGAGGTGATTGCGCCATGGTTGCATCAGCTCGACCGGCACTTAAAACCGCTGCTGTGGCTGCTGGCAGCGATCGCGCTGGCCTGGGGGCTGCGACTGGCAGTACGCCACTGGTCGAATAAGCGCGACCCTTAGCGGCGGCGACAGCGTATGGCGCATGCCGTGTCTGCCATACGCTGTCATATAACGCGGGAAATTAAATACCAGCCGGAACACTCTGCCGTAATAAAGTACCTGCTGGTGCTAATTAAACACAGCGCGCGCCGGATAATACGGCGCGATCGGGTTATTGCTGCCGCCAGGCAAAAAAAATAATCTTATATAAAACAGCCAATAATCCATTCATTCCCTGTTTCGCGCAAAAAAAACGCCACTGAACCGCCGTCTGGCACATTGATTGCCTTATCCCTAAGGTGATTATTTTTATTTCATGTCGTTCAGAGGGTATATTTAATATGACACGCAAATTAGCGATCTATGGCAAGGGTGGTATCGGTAAATCGACCACCACACAAAATACTGCCGCCGCACTGGCCTTTTTTCATGGTAAAAAAGTATTTATCCACGGTTGCGATCCCAAAGCGGATTCAACCCGCCTGATCCTCGGTGGTAAACCGCAGCAAACGCTGATGGATGTATTACGCGACCAGGGGGCTGAAAAAATCACTAATGATATGGTGGTCAAAAAAGGGGTATTTGATATTCACTGCGTCGAGTCCGGTGGTCCGGAACCAGGGGTTGGCTGTGCGGGTCGTGGGGTTATTACCGCCATCGATTTAATGGAAAATAATAAAGCCTATAGTGAAGATCTGGATTTTATTTTTTTCGATGTTTTAGGTGATGTGGTTTGCGGCGGTTTTGCCATGCCGATTCGCGATGGCAAAGCACAGGAAGTGTATATTGTCGCCTCTGGCGAAATGATGGCAATTTACGCCGCCAATAATATCTGCAAAGGATTAGTCAAATACGCGAAACAAAGCGGCGTACGTCTTGGCGGTATCATCTGTAACAGTCGCAATGTGGATGGTGAAAAAGAATTCCTCGAAGAGTTTACCGCCGCTATCGGTACTCATATGATCCATTTTGTCCCGCGCGATAATATTGTGCAGAAGGCGGAGTTCAATAAAAAAACCGTTACCGAATTTGATCCGCAAGCCAATCAGGCAAGAGAATACAGCGAGTTAGGGCGAAAAATTATCGACAATACCAACTTTGTCATCCCTCATCCGCTGACGATGGATCAACTGGAAGCCATGGTAGTGAAATACGGTCTCTCTGACTAAATACTAGCGATTGAGATAAGGAATAAACCATGCCTTACCATGAGTTTGACTGCAGCAAATGTATCCCGGAACGAAAGCAACACGCGGTTGAAAAAGGTCCTGATGAGGATATTACCTCCGCGCTGCCGCTGGGGTATTTAAATACCATTCCGGGCACCATTTCCGAACGCGGGTGCGCTTATTGTGGCGCCAAGCATGTTATCGGCACCCCGATGAAAGACGTTATCCATATCAGCCATGGTCCGGTCGGCTGCACCTATGATACCTGGCAGACCAAACGTTATATCAGTGATAATGATAACTTTCAGTTAAAATACACCTTCGCTACAGATATGAAGGAAAAACATATCGTCTTTGGCGCCGAAGGGGTGTTAAAGAAAAATATCAATGAAGCCTTTGATGCCCACCCTGAAATTAAGCGTATGACCATCTATCAAACCTGTGCCTCGGCACTTATTGGTGATGATCTGAATGCGGTAGCCCAGGATGTGATGGATGAACGGCCTGATGTTGATATTTTTGTCTGCAACTCGCCGGGTTTTGCCGGCCCCAGTCAGTCGGCAGGTCACCATAAGATCAATATTGCCTGGATTAACCAAAAGGTCGGCACGGTAGAACCTAAAATTACCAGCGATCATGTCATTAACTATGTTGGTGAATATAATATCCAGGGCGATCAGGAGATTATGGTCGACTATTTTAAACGTATGGGAATTCAGGTGCTCTCTACCTTTACCGGTAATGGCTCCTATGATGATCTGCGTTCAATGCAGGGAGCCCATCTGAATGTGCTGGAGTGCGCCCGCTCGGCAGAATATATCTGCAATGAGTTGCGCGCCCGCTACGGCATTCCGCGACTGGATATCGACGGTTTTGGTTTTGAACCGCTGGCTGACTCGCTGCGTAAAATCGGCATGTTTTTCGGCATTGAAGATCGCGCCCAGGCGATTATCGATGAAGAAGTGGCACGCTGGAAACCGGAGCTGGACTGGTACACCCAACGCCTGAAAGGCAAAAAAGTCTGTCTGTGGCCGGGCGGGTCGAAACTCTGGCACTGGGCGCATGTGATTCATGCGGAGATGGGGCTGGAAGTGGTGTCGGTCTATACCAAATTCGGTCATCAGGGGGATATGGAAAAAGGCATTGCCCGTTGCGAACCCGGCGCGCTGGCGATTGACGATCCCAATGAGCTCGAGACCCTCGAAGCGATGTACAAACTGAAGCCGGACGTCATCTTTACCGGAAAAAGACCGGGTGAAGTGGCGAAGAAAATCCGGGTGCCCTATCTCAATGCGCATGCCTATCACAATGGCCCTTATAAAGGCTTCGAAGGCTGGGTGCGTTTTGCCCGTGACATCTATAACGCCATCTATTCCCCGATCCATCAGCTGGCAATGCTCGACATCAGTCAGCATCCAATCCCGGTAGATAAAGGCTTTGTCACCGCCAGGATGCTCTCGGATGCCAATCTCAGCCCTGAGATCACCACCTCGGAAGCGATGCGTGAATATAGCGGCGGTTTTGACAGTGTTGCCAAACTGCGTGAACGGGAATATCCACACTTCACGCGGCAGAACAGCGACAGCGCAGTAGCAGAGGAGGAGAAGTCATGACCACGCCAGATCAATCGCCGGTGGAGCTGATGGTGGACTACATCATGAAAAACTGCCTCTGGCAATTTCACTCGCGCAAATGGGACCGGGAAAAGCAGAACGCCAGTATTCTCGGCAAAGTGCAGCAAATTTTATGTGACGAACCGGTTGATCTCTCGACGCCCGCCGATCGCTGCTACTGGGTCGATGCTGTGGTGCTGGCGGATGCTTACAAAGCGCGTTTTGCCTGGTTACAGGGGATGGAACACGCCGCAATACGCAGTCTGATACAGGCGCTGCATCAGCGTATCGATTATCTGACCATCAGCGCTTCGCTGAATGCCGAACTCACCGATCAACGTTATTAAAGGGGCCGGATATGTCTTGTGAATTAAAAGTGAAAGATCGCGCCGGGGTGATTAATCCGATCTTTACCTGTCAGCCGGCCGGGGCGCAGTACGCCAGCATTGGCGTGAAGGATTGTATCGGTATTGTGCACGGCGGACAGGGGTGCGTCATGTTCGTACGCCTGCTGATCTCCCAGCACTTAAAAGAGAGTTTTGAGATTGCCTCCTCGTCGGTACATGAGGATGGCGCGGTATTCGGCGCCCTGGATCGGGTCGAAACGGCGGTAGACGTGCTGCTGATGCGCTATCCCCATGTCAGGGTGGTGCCGATTATCACCACCTGTTCAACCGAGGTTATCGGCGATGATGTCGACGGGGTGGTACGAAAACTCAACGAAGGTTTGCTGAAAGAGAAATTTCCCGGCCGCGAAGTGCATCTGATCCCCATTCATACCCCCAGTTTCGTCGGCAGTATGGTGACCGGTTACGATCTGACGGTACGGGAGTTTGTGAAATACTTCGCGCAAAAAACCGTGCCTAACGGCAAGATCAATCTGCTGACCGGCTGGGCTAATCCGGGCGATGTCACCGCCCTGAAGCATTTGCTGGCAGAAATGCAGGTGGATGCCACGGTACTGTTTGAAATCGAAGATTTTGACTCTCCGCTAATGCCATCAGGCAACACGGTTTCACATGGCGGCACCACCATTGAAGATTTGACCGGTACCGCCAATGCTATCGGCACGCTGGCGCTGAACCGCTATGAAGGCGCAAAAGCGGCGCGTTATCTGGAAGAGACCTTTCATATACCGACCATTATTGGCCCTTCGCCAATTGGTATTCGTAACACCGATACTCTGCTGCAAAATCTGCAACAGCTGACCGGTAAACCGATCCCGGCATCGCTGGTACGTCAGCGGGGTATTGCGCTGGATGCGCTAACCGACCTGGTCCATATGTTCCTCGCCGACAAAAAAGTCGCTATTTACGGCAACCCGGATCTGGTGATCGGCCTGGCCGAGTTCTGCCTCGATCTGGAGATGAAGCCGGTGCTGCTGCTATTGGGGGATGACAATGCCGGTTATGAGAATGATCCGCGTATCACCAGCCTGCAGCAAAATGTGCAGCACAAGATGGAGATCATCACCAATGCCGACCTGTGGGAACTGGAAGATCGGATTACCAACCAGCATCTGGAGCTGGATCTGATCCTCGGTCACTCAAAAGGGCGATTCACGGCGATTGACAATAAGATCCCGATGGTCCGGGTGGGATTCCCGACTTATGACCGCGCCGGATTATATCGTCACCCGGTGGTGGGCTATGCCGGCGCCATCTGGCTGGCCGAGCAGATGGCCAACGCTCTGTTTACCGATATGGAATACAAGAAAAATAAAGAGTGGCTGCTGAACGTCTGGTAACGCTGGCGTAGCCGGTGTACCGGCTACGCCATGCGCCCGGTAACCGGGGATCACCCCGGTTTATCAACCCGTTCAGGAGCAGAAAATGTCAACACAGCTATTTGAAAGCGATGAAAAAAAATTTGCGCGCTGCTACCAGCAAGCCCGGGGCTATCACCGGCGGGCGGAGTTATTTGCCGGGCAGCAGCAGTCGACCAGCCTGGTGTTTAATGTCGCGGCAATCGCCGTTGAATGCTATCTGATAGCACTCTGCGCACGCCACGCCACCATGCCGTTTAACCATAACTATGCCAGCCTGCTCTCCTCTGTCGAAGAGGTGATGCCGCTGGACCCGGCGCTAAGCGCCGGGATCCGCGCGCTGGATAATATCTTTGGCATCTGTTCATTAGATGACTATCACCATGGGACGCCGGGGACGGCAGATAAAGAGTCGATTCTCTCTATTTGCGCGCGGCTTGCCGCCCTGACCCGGTCGCTGGTGCCAGATGAAGAGTGATTTTGGAGGATTAGCCCGTGTCCAGTGAGAAAACCATGCCGCCAGGCCATCCCCATGGCGCAATGCGCCGGGATGAAAGGGAAATCACCGATCCACAGCAGATAGAACAGATTATCAGGGCGGGCAAAGTCATGTATCTGGCTTTATCCAGCGATAATGTCCCTTTTCTGGTGCCGGTGTTTTATGCCTGGGATGGCCAGGCTCTCTATTTCCATTCGGCCAGAAGTGGAACCAAGATCAATATCTTAAAGAAAAATAATCAGGTCTGTTTCGCCATCTCCCTCGATCATGGAGTGATTGAAGATCAGCAGATCTGTGACTTTGAAGCACGTCATCGAACGGTGATCGGGTTGGGTGAAGCTGAATTTATTGAGGATATGGCGGAAAAAATCGCGGTACTGGATCGCATTGTCGCTGGCTTTAGCGCGAAAACCTTCCAGTACCCGGAAGCAAATCTGAAAGCGACCCTGGTGACCAGGATTAACATCCTGTCGATGAAAGGGAAGTCCCACGGTTTTTAACGCTGCCAGCCAGCATACAGGAGGCGCCGATGGAAATAGCGGTCTTTATCAATCTGCAGGGAGAGATTGCCACCCTGTTTGAAACCGGCAATCTTATGCTGTTTGCGCGCCGTGAGCGGCGCTGGCAAGTGGTGAAGACACTTCCTGTCCAGCTGGCGCCGCAGCCAGGCTTAGCCGAGATCCGCCAGCAAACCTGGCGGCTGCGCTCGGCAATACCCGATTGCCGGCATCTGCTGGTAAACCGCATGCAGGGAGCGCAAATTGCCTGGCTGGATGGTCTTGGCGTACAGATCTGGCAGGCGCAGGGCAATCTACAGGCCCTGCCTTACTGGCTGGATGCCATCCGCCAGCAGGCTGCCGATCGGCCAGCGGATCCGCTGGCGTCATTTTCGGCAAAATTTATGACCGCAGGCGCGCAACCCGGGGAGTTTGAGATCGATTTAATCGCCGCGCTCAACAGTGATCGCGCACTGACATCAAAACAGCTGCTGCTGCCTGTATTGACTGGTCGCGCTTTCCACCAGCTTAATGTCGTCTGCGATCATCTGCCAAAGTGGTTCGCCCGTGAGCTTCCGGCCTTACAGCTGCAGGTACGCAGCGAGATTAATGCCAGAGGCCAGCTCTGTGCGGTAGTTTCACCACTGGCGCCCCTCGCCGCTTCCTGATTGCCGGCCTTCAAGAGTGTTCCACAATGAACAACCTGACTCATCTTTGTTCTTTTGGGTACAAAATAATCTGCCGCGTGCGCAGGTGTCAGATTATTTTAATTTAAATCAAAGGGTTAAATCACCCCTCCGGCAGACCATTCTGGCTCTGTTCTTGCAAACGATGTTACTGCAATACCCACTTAGCAAAGGGATAAGGCGGTCGTTTCTGCCCCTCCTTGCGTCAGCGCTGGCATCCCCTGGCATCAATCATGTCGCACCTGGAGAAGATGAAAATGCCTCACCGTTATAAGAATGAAAATAAAGCTGATTTCGACCATGGTCTGTTTGAGCCGCTCTCATTTACCTGCCGCTTAGGAGAGTGTCGCTCCGAACTGCTGCCGCTGTTATCTGAAGTCAGCAAAGTGGTGAGTCACGAAGGCTCTCTGTCCAAGACCCTAAAACTGGTACTGGAGCTGACACAAAAGCATCTGCAGGTCACCCGGGCAATCATCTCGTTATATGATGCCAGTTGCGATCAGATTTTTATTCATGAGAGCTTTGGCTTATCGCCGGAGGAGGCCGAAAAAGGCGTTTACTATCTGGGTGAGGGCATCACCGGCAAAGTGGTTGAAACCCGGCAGCCGATTATTGTGCCACTGATTGCCGATAGCCCGCAGTTTCTCAACCGCACCGGCAGTTGGGACAAAACCCGCGACCGGCATCTCTCCTTTATCTGTGTCCCCATTGTTCGCGGCTTAAAAGTGATGGGCACCATCAGTATTGAGCGCCTGTACAATAATGACCAGTTACTGTATCTCGATCTGGAAGTATTGCGCATTATCGCCACCACCATTGCCCAGGCCGTAGAGCTGTATCTGCTGGAAAGCGCCCATAAAAAAGCGCTGCGCGAACAGGACCATCGCGAAAAAACCCTGTTGTCGGAAAAATTCAAACCACGCGACATTATTGGTAATTCCCGCGCCATGCAGATGGTGTATCGCCTGATCGAAAAGGTCAGTGGCGCGCGCACCACCGTTCTGATCCTCGGTGAGAGCGGCGTCGGCAAGGAGCGCGTCGCCAGCACCATTCACTACCATAGCCACTGCGCCCAGGGCCCCTTCGTCAAATTCAACTGCGCTTCCCTGCCGGAAAGCGTTATGGAAAGCGAGTTATTTGGGCATGAACGCGGCGCCTTTACCGGGGCCATCTCACGCCGGGTCGGCCGTTTCGAAGAGGCCAACGGCGGCACAATCTTTCTCGATGAAGTCGGTGAACTCTCTCCGTCCGCGCAAGCCAAGCTACTGCGGGTTCTCCAGGAACGCTGCTTTGAACGCGTCGGCAGTAATGAAACCATTAAGGTCAATGTCCGCATTATTGCCGCGACCCATCGCGATCTGCGCGAAATGGTCGCCAGCGGTACCTTCCGTGAAGATCTGTTTTATCGCCTGAATGTGTTTCCCCTGACCGTTCCCCCGCTGCGCGAACGCGGTAACGACATCCTGATCCTTGCCGATCACTTTAACTCCTGGTTTGCCCGTGAGCAGCATGTCGATGTGCCCACCCTCTCCACTCCGGCATTAAACCTGCTGCTCAGCTATGACTGGCCGGGAAACGTGCGCGAACTGGAGAATATGATGGAGCGTGCGGTGCTGTTAGCCGAAGAGGGATTTATTCACAGTTATCATCTGCCGATCAATTTACCGCCGCTGTCTGGCGTGGATAGCGAAGCGATGACCGGTCTGGAAGCCCGGCTGGCGAAGATCGAGTACGACATTATCGTCGAATCCCTGATGCGCCATCGTGGCAATATCTCGAAAACCGCCGCCCAACTGGGCACCACCCGGCGCGCCCTCGGGCTACGGATGGCCAAATATCAGCTGGACTATAAACGCTATCGCAGCGAAGGAAATTAACCGATGGCAAGAGATAAACCGGCCTGGTCGGAACATGATGTTAACCAGATTGTGGCCCATTCGCCGGCGATGAAGCAGGTGATGGCAAACACCGCACGTCTCGCCCCTGCTACTTCGCCGGTGTTGCTGCGTGGCGAGCCGGGTAGCGGAAAAGAGGGGATCGCCCGCGCCATCCATGCACAGTCAGCGCACGCTGCCGGCCCGTTTATTAAATGGAGCTGTGACTACGCCGCCAGTGAGCAAACTCTGCTGGCCCTGTTACAGCAGCATCGTGATGCCACCTGTGCCAGCCATCAGCGGCACGGCACGCTGTTTCTCAGTGAGATTGGTCACTTTACGCTGCCGATGCAAAAGTGTCTGCTGCACCTGGTGCAGGAAGAGCAGTACCGTTCACTGGATGGCAGCAGTTTACTGCCCTGCAGCCTGCGTATTGTCTGTGCGACGGAAAAAAACCTCGAACAGCGTGTCGCGGCAGAAAGCTTCCTGCCAGAGCTCTATTACCGGCTGCATGTGGCTACCATTATCCTGCCGTCCTTGCAGGAGCGTCGGGAAGATATTCCGCAACTGGTGGCCAACTTTTTTACCCGTTTTAACCGCAGTAATAACCTCAGTCTGTCCATCAGCAATGCTGCGCTGGCTCCGCTCGCCACCTGTCAGTGGCCGGCAAATGTCAGAGATCTGGAAAACTGCCTCGAATATGCGGTGCTGAATCGGCAGAAAGATGAGATCGATCGGCTCCCCTGTCAGGCAGATCAATGTCTGCGTCAGCAGCTGAATTTTAAAGTCAGTCACTATAGCCGCCAGGCTAACCCGCCGGCCGCCTCGCTGCCACAGGTCTTTCTGCCGATTTCCACCACCAGCAATGGCTACGATCGCCATGATGAGATACGTCACCGTTTTATTAGCGCACTGGAGAAAAGTGGCTGGGTAAAAGCAAAAGCCGCGCGCCTGCTAAATATCACTCCACGTCAGCTGTATTACGCGCTGGAAAAACTGCAGATCGAGGTAAAGAAGTTTTAACCATGACAGTGACAATGTCAGCGTACTGACAAGTTGCCAACAAATATGTGCCGAAGCATGCAATCACGACAGTCCGTTAGCCGACGATGCTGACAAAAAAATCAGTTAACACGCTGTTTTTAAACATATTACCCCGTCACTCACCCGCTGGCATGCTCCATGCTTAGATCCGCTAACACGCTATTGAGCAATGTCGAGCTTCAGACCCGTAAACAGACAGTGAAGGATAGGAAGGGTGGGTAAATAACATGACACGGCGATCCCGATGGCTCATCGTGCATCAGTCATCTTGACTGCCGGCCCTTCTGCGCATCTCTTCATCACCAACCGGAGAGTGATTTATGCCCAGAAAAATGAAAACCATGGACGGCAATACGGCAGCCGCCTATGTGTCTTATGCATTCACGGATGTTACCGCCATTTATCCGATTACGCCCTCAACGCCGATGGCGGAGAGCGTTGACGAGTGGGCGGCGCAGGGTAAAAAGAACCTGTTTGGCCAGACGGTAAAAATTATTGAGATGCAGTCGGAATCCGGCGCCGCCGGGGCGATACATGGCGCTTTACAGGCCGGGGCGCTGGCGACGACCTACACTGCCTCGCAAGGGCTATTATTAATGACGCCCAATATGTATAAAATCGCCGGTGAACTGCTGCCGGCGGTTTTTCATGTCAGTGCCCGGGCATTAGCCACCAACTCACTGAATATCTTTGGCGACCATCAGGATGTTATGGCGGTCCGGCAGACCGGCTGCGCCATGCTGGCGGAAAGCAGCGTACAGCAGGTGATGGATCTCAGCGCGGTTGCCCATCTGGCGGCGATCAAGGGCCGGATCCCGTTTATCAACTTTTTTGATGGTTTTCGCACCTCACACGAAATTCAAAAAATCGAACTGCTCGACTATGCGGAGTTAGGCGCCCTACTGGACTGGGATGCAGTGGCGCGCTTTCGTCAAAATGCATTGCACCCGGATCATCCGCTGGTGCGTGGCACCGCACAGAACCCGGACATCTATTTTCAGCAACGCGAAGCATCGAATAAATTTTATGCCGCCTTGCCTGAATTAGTTGAGTCTCTGATGGCTGAGATTAGCCAGCTCACGGGCCGCGAGTATCACCTGTTCAATTATTATGGCGCCGCGGATGCCGACCGGCTGATCATTGCCATGGGTTCGGTATGCGAAACCATCCAGGAAACGGTGGATTATCTGAATGCCAGCGGGGAGAAAGTGGGCGTACTGACTGTCCACCTGTACCGACCTTTTTCTCTGGAGCATTTTTTTCGCTATATCCCGAAAAGCGTGCGCAACATCGCCGTCCTCGATCGCACCAAAGAGCCGGGATCGCTGGCTGAGCCACTCTATCTGGATGTGAAAAGCGCCTTCTATAATAGCGACTGGCGCCCGCTGATCGTCGGCGGGCGCTACGCGCTCGGGGGCAAAGATATTCTGCCCAGCCATATTATTTCCATCTACGACAACCTCACCCTTGCGCAGCCACAGGATGGCTTTACCGTAGGGATTACCGATGATGTCACCTTTACCTCGCTGCCAGCCCCGGTACGCGATATTGACACCTCATCCGCAGGGATTACCGCCTGTAAATTCTGGGGATTAGGATCGGATGGTACCGTCGGCGCCAATAAAAGCGCGATCAAGATTATTGGCGATAATACCGATATGTATGCGCAGGCTTACTTCGCCTATGATTCGAAGAAATCCGGCGGCGTCACCATGTCCCATTTACGCTTTGGCGACCGGCCAGTGAAATCCCCCTATCTGATCCACCAGGCTGATTTTATCTCCTGCTCGCAACAATCTTATGTCACTAAATACCACTTACTCGCGGGGCTGAAACCCAATGGTATCTTTCTGCTGAACAGTAGCTGGGATGCGGCGGAGCTGGATGAGAAACTTCCCACGGCGATGAAACGCTATATTGCTGACAACCATATCCGCTTTTATACCGTTAATGCCGTGGCTATTGCCCAACAGCTGGGATTAGGCGGGCGTTTCAATATGATTATGCAGGCAGCATTTTTTAAGCTGGCGGACATTATCCCGCAGGCTGCCGCTACCGACTATCTGAAGCAGGGCATTGCCGATTCATACGGGAATAAAGGGCAAAAAATTGTCGATATGAACAGTATGGCGGTTGATAAAGGGATGGAATTTGTCACCGCGGTGACCATTCCGGCCGCCTGGCGCCTGGCGCAGGAACCCGCAGTGACGCAAAAAACCCTGCCCGCTTTTATTAAAGATATCCTGATCCCCATGAACCGGCAGGAAGGTGATTTACTGCCGGTGAGTATGTTTAATGGTATGGAAGATGGCAGTTTTCCATCGGGCACCGCAGCCTGGGAAAAACGCGGAATCGCAATCAATGTGCCGGTCTGGCAAATGGATAAATGTACCCAGTGCAATCAGTGCGCCTTTATTTGCCCGCACGCGGCGATCCGCCCGCTGTTACTTACCGCGCAGGAGATGCAAAACGCGCCGGAGGGCCTGAACGCCAAAGCGGCCGCCGGCGCAGCAGATGCCTGGTATCATATGGCGATTTCTCCGCTTGATTGCTCCGGCTGTGGTAACTGTGCTGATGTCTGTCCGGTGAAAGGCAAAGCGCTGGCGATGCAGCCACTGGAATCACAGCAGCATCAGATCGATCTGTGGCAACACGCGCTAACCCTGCCGCCGAAAGCCAACCCGCTGAATAAGTTCACGGTTAAAGGCAGCCAGTTTGAACAACCGCTGCTGGAATTCTCCGGCGCCTGTGGCGGCTGTGGCGAAACCCCTTACGCCAAACTGGTGACCCAGCTGTTTGGCGACCGGATGATGATCGCCAATGCTACCGGTTGCTCCTCGATCTGGGGGGCCAGCGCCCCGTCTATCCCTTACACCACCAACCATAAAGGGCAAGGGCCAACCTGGGCTAACTCGCTGTTTGAAGATAATGCCGAATTTGGTCTTGGCATGCTGCTGGGGGTGGATGCCATGCGCGATACCCTTACCAATCTGGTGACAACCGCACTGGCAACGCCACTTAATGCCGCGCTGTCCAGCGCCCTGCAGGAGTGGCTGGCCTATAAAGACCAGGGAGAAGGCACCCGCGAGCGGGCGGATAAACTGCTGACGCTGCTGGCCAGCCAGACCCCCGGTGAGAATGTTACCCTCGACAAGATCTATGCCCATCGCGACTATCTGGCAAAACGCTCCCACTGGATTTTTGGCGGGGACGGCTGGGCCTACGATATTGGATTTGGCGGTCTGGATCATGTGCTGGCGTCGGGCAAAGATGTCAACGTACTGGTATTTGATACCGAGGTGTACTCGAACACCGGCGGCCAGTCATCGAAATCGACCCCGACGGCAGCGATTGCCCAATTTGCCGCCAGCGGTAAAAAGACCCGCAAGAAAGATCTCGGCATGATGGCGATGAGTTACGGCTATGTCTATGTCGCCCAGGTGGCAATGGGAGCAGACAAAAACCAGACGCTGCGGGCAATTGCCGAAGCGGAAGCGTATCCCGGGCCATCACTGATTATTGCCTATGCGGCCTGTATCAACCACGGGTTACGTATTGGTATGGGATGCAGCCAGCGGGAAGCCAAACGCGCCGTTGAAGCGGGTTACTGGGCGAACTACCGTTACCATCCAGAGTGGAAACAGGCAGGCAAAAATCCCTTTGTCCTTGATTCGGACGAGCCGGAAGAGGATTTCCAGCAGTTCCTCGCCGGAGAGGTTCGTTACTCATCGCTGAAAAAACAGTATCCCGAACTTGCCGAGTCGCTGTTTAAACAGACCGAGGAGGATGCCCGCGAGCGGCTGGCGGGGTATCAAAAACTCGCCTCCTCCTGAGAATCCCCTCGCGATGCTCTGGCCCGGTATGAGCGCCACCGGGCCAGCAAAAATGTCGCTCTTTTCACAATTTGTCGGCTGGATACGACATTTTTTCTGACGGGAGAGTCGCGAATGAATCTATCGCCGGATGCTGGCCGCCAGCGCAGCCGTAATATGCTGATAATTCATCATTTACGCAGTCAGGCTTCCCGCGGCAGAACTGGCACAAAGTTCGCTTTTATTTTTTTATCCATCAGCCAATAAACGGCTTACTTATTCCTTTAACGCATTACCTAATCTGTCAGGAGAGTACTATGGCCAACATCGGCATCTTTTTTGGTTCTGATACCGGACAAACACGCAAAGTGGCGAAACTGATCCATCAAAAACTGGACGGAGCCGCCGACGCCCCGCTGGATATCAGACGTGCAACCCCTGAACAATTTTTTGCCTATCCCATCTTGCTGCTGGGCACACCCACGCTGGGTAACGGCGAACTGCCGGGGATTGATTCCGGCAGCCAGTACGACTCATGGCTGGAGTTTGTTGACACGCTGACCGCCGCCGATCTGAGCGGTAAAACCGTAGCGTTGTTTGGGCTTGGCGATCAGGTAAATTATTCCGCTAATTTTGTCAGCGCCATGCGCATCCTGTACGACATCGTGATTGCGCGCGGCGCCTCGGTGGTCGGTAACTGGTCGCGCGAAGGTTATCAATTCTCCTTCTCCGCCGCTCTGCTGGATGATAATGAATTCGTCGGGCTACCACTGGATCAGGAAAATCAATACGACCTTACCGAAGAGCGTATCGACAGCTGGCTGGAAAAAATCAAAATGGCCGTACTGTAATTGCAACGCCACCGCGGGAGCCGTTAATGGCTCCCGCGGCTCTCTTTTTGCCCGCGGCCGCCCCTCTGCCCGCGGGGTTACACTTCGTTGCGCTTCTGCCGTCCTGCGGTGCGGCTGATTGACTATAGTTACTGGCTGTAGTGAATTTAAACGGGAGCGTTATGAATCAGGTGAAAAGACCGATTGGCGATCACGGCGTGATTGGCGATTTACGAACCTGCGCACTGATTGCCAGCGATGGCACCATAGATTACTTCTGCTGGCCTGACCTCGATAGCCCCTCCGTGTTTAGCGCGCTGCTCGACAGCGATCAATCGGGGCTGTTCAGTATTGCCCCCGACTGGCCGCAGGCACGCCGCCAGCAACTCTATCTGCCCGATAGCAATATTCTGCAAACCCGCTGGCTGGCCAGCGAGGGCGTGGCCGAAATTACCGACTATATGCCGCTATGCGATGAGCAGGACAAACAGCCGCGCATTGTACGCCGGGTAAAAATGGTGCATGGCGAAGTTCGCTTTCAGCTGCGCTGCGCGCCGGTGCATGATTATGCCCGCGCCAAAACCGGGGCCAGCCGGCAGGCGAATACCGTGATCTTTTCCGCGGCCGGACAGCCAACCCTGTGTCTGGCGGGCAACCGTGAGCTGACGGTTGAAGGAGATGCCGCCGTAGCCAGTTTTACTCTGAAAAGCGGCGAGCACGCCGAGTTTATCTTCGGCTCTGCCGATGATGATCATCTGGCGACGCTGGAAACAGATTATTGTTTCCGGGAAACCCTTAATTACTGGCGCCGCTGGTCGGCAAAAAGCCAATACCATGGCCGCTGGCAGGAGATGGTCAATCGTTCTGCGCTGGTATTGAAACTGCTTACCTCCTGGCAACACGGCTCGATCGCCGCTGCCGCCACCTTTGGCCTGCCGGAAGAACCCGGCGGCGTACGTAACTGGGATTACCGCGCCTCGTGGATCCGCGATGCCTCTTTTAGTATGTACGCCCTGATGCGGCTCGGTTATGTGTCGGAAGCGAAACGCTTTACCCAGTGGGTAGCGCGCTGTGTGGAGAATAGCCACCACGATGAAGAGAAGCTGCAGGTGATGTACCGGCTGGATAGCGGTACCGAGTTGCAGGAAATTGAACTGCTGAATCTTGCCGGTTACGCCGGTTCATCACCGGTACGCATCGGTAATGACGCCTGGCGCCAGACCCAACTGGATATTTATGGCGAACTGATGGACGCCATCTATCTGGCGAATAAGTATGGCGAGGCGATTTCTCATCGCGGCTGGGAGAATGTGCAGCGGATGATCGATTATGTCTGCGAAAACTGGAACCAGCCGGATGCCGGTATCTGGGAGATGCGCGGCGAGCCGCAACATTTTTTGCATTCCCGGCTGATGTGCTGGGTGGCGCTGGATCGCGCACTGCGGCTGGGAATGAAACGCTCCCTGTCGATGCCTTATCAGCGCTGGGATAAAGTCCGCGCCGAGATCCGCGCGGATATCTGGCAAAATTTCTGGAATACAGCGCGCGGTCATTTTAGCGCCACCCGCCACGGCAAGTCGCTGGATGCCTCAATGCTGCTGATGCCGCTGGTGCGTTTTGTCGGCGCCACCGATCCACAGTGGCTGGCAACGCTGGACGCGATTAAGCAGCATCTGGTCAGTGATGGCCTGGTGCGGCGCTATAACATCGACGAAACCCCTGCTGATGGCTTACGCGGCATTGAAGGGGCATTCGCCGCCTGTTCCTTCTGGTATGTCGAGTGTCTGGCGCGGGCCGGGCGCGTTGAAGAAGCCCATTTTGAATTCGAAAAACTGCTCAGCTACGCCAATCCGCTGGGACTGTATGCCGAAGAGTTCGACGCACGCGGCTATCCGCTGGGTAATATTCCGCAGGCGCTGAGTCATCTGGCGCTCATCAGTACCGCGTTCTTTCTCAACCGCAAACTGAGTGGTGAAGTGCCGCTCTGGCAACCCTGAAGCAAATTAAATTGTCACCACCGGTAACAACTGACGCTCTGACAGACAATTTTACGTAAAGTTAGTTCAACCGCGAAAAATCCTGGTTTCTTCTGAGGGCATTATGCCCATATAATGTGCACCCGGTCACAGTCCGGAAATGGGTCGACTCTCTAACTGCCTGCTAAGGCGCTAACACCTGAAAAATTATGAAAAAGAGCATTCGCGCGTTCGTCACACTGGCACTGGCATTTGCGGCGTTAAGCCACTCTGCTTTTGCTGTGGTTTATCCGCTGCCGGCCAAAAATAGCCGGTTGATTGGAGAAAACCTGGAAATTACCGTTCCACAAGACAGCAAATTGCCGCTGGAGGCGTTTGCTGCGCAGTACCAAATGGGTCTCAGCAACCTGCTGGAAGCTAACCCTGGCGTGGATGTTTATCTGCCGCAGGCTGGCAGTAAATTAACCATCCCGCATCAGTTGCTTCTGCCTGACGCGCCACGCGAAGGTATTGTGATCAACAGCGCTGAAATGCGTCTTTACTACTATCCCAAAGGCACCAACACCGTTGTGGTGCTGCCAATCGGTATCGGTGAGTTAGGTAAAGATACACCGATGGACTGGGTGACCAGTGTGCAGCATAAAAAAGACGGCCCGACCTGGACGCCGACCAAGAAGATGCATGAAGAGTATGCGTCTCGTGGTGAGAAACTGCTTGAGGTGTTCCCGGCAGGTCCGGATAACCCGATGGGCCTGTATGCGCTCTATATTGGCCGCCTGTATGCCATCCACGGCACCAATGCCAACTTTGGTATCGGCCTGCGTGTAAGCCACGGTTGTGTTCGTCTGCGTGCTCAGGATATCAAATGGCTGTTCGACAATGTGCCGGTCGGTACCCGCGTTCAGTTTATCAACCAGCCGATGAAAGCCAGCGTCGAGCCTGATGGTTCACGCTATGTGGAGATCCACAACCCGCTGTCGCAGACCGAAGAGCAGTTTAACTCGCGCGAACCGGTGCCAATTGCGATTACCCCGGCGGTAAGCAAAGTGGTGGTTGATGCGACAGTAAATCAGAGCGAAATGGACGCAGCCCTGAAAGCCCGCTCCGGTATGCCGACGAAGATCACCGGCCTGGTTGAGAATGGTGAATCTGCACCGGTCGCGACCCCGGAAGCGGCAGGTGCGGTACCGCAGGAGCAGGCGATGACGCCAGCCACCACTGAGGGCGCTGCCGTGGCAACGCCGGAAGCGGCTCAGGCGGAAACCCAGCCGCAGCAGACCAGTACTGAACAACCGGCAGACGCGGCTGCCACGACTAACAGCAAGTTCTAAGTTTCACTGCTGTCGGTAACAACGGGCCACTATGGCCCGTTTTTTTATGGTTAAATATCCCCAGCGGAAACGGAGATAAATGGTGAAAATCAATGTTATTGGCACCAGCGGCAGCGGTAAATCTACCCTTGCGCGCGCCATTGCCCGGCAACTGGATCTGCCCTATATCGAAATGGACGCGCTCTTCTGGCAGCGGGACTGGGGTGAAAGCAGCGACGAACAGTTGTTTGCCCGGCTGGAGCAGGCGCTGCAGCAGCCGGGCTGGGTGCTGGATGGCAACTATAAGCGTACTCAGGCGATTAAATGGCGGGATATCGACACCATCGTCTGGGTCGATTATGGTTTTCTGCGTACCCTGTATCAGGCCATCCGCCGCGCCATTAGCCGTTCGTGGCACCAGCAGGAACTCTGGCCGGGTACTCACTGTCGGGAAAGCTTTCGCAAAAGCTTCCTGAGTCGCGACTCAATTATCCTGTGGACGATAAAAACCTGGCGCCATAATCGCCAGCGCTATCAGGCGCTGCTCAGCGACCCACGCTATCAGCATCTGCGTTTCATTCGTCTGACCTCACCACAAATGAGCCGCGAATTTATTGCCGGATTAAAAAAGTAACCCCGCTATTTATCATCTCTTTGTCATAAAAACCGCGTAATAAAGCTCAGATACCGGTGTCGGATTGCAGACAAATGGGGGGTGTGATGAGTCAACAAAACGCAGTCTCTTCGCTTAGCCCGGCCGCCGCCGGACGACCGAATATTTACGCAAAAACCAGCCGTTCATCGATGCTGCTGTTTATTCTGCTGCTGGTGCTGGGCATCGCCTTTGCCGGGGTTAACCTGTTTAACGACGTGCAGGATGCCGGCGTCACCGGTATCAGCTATATTCCATTTCTGTTACTGGGGCTGGCGCTGTTAATTGCCTTAGGTTTTGAATTCGTCAACGGCTTTCACGATACCGCCAACGCGGTAGCCACCGTGATCTACACCCACTCGCTGCCCCCCACTTTTGCCGTGTTATGGTCCGGCTTTTTTAACTTTCTTGGCGTAATGCTCTCCAGCGGCATTGTGGCATTTGGCATCATTTCGCTATTGCCGGTAGAACTGATTCTGCAGGCGGGCAGCGGCAAGGGTTTTGCCATGATTTACGCCCTGCTGTTCTCGGCGATTATCTGGAATCTTGGCACCTGGTGGCTGGGGCTCCCCTCCTCTTCTTCGCATACGCTGATAGGTTCAATTATTGGCGTCGGCGTCGCCAACGCCCTGATCCACGGTCACAGCGGCACCAGCGGCGTCGACTGGGATCAGGCGCTGACCGTAGGCTACGCCTTGCTATTATCACCGTTAATCGGTTTTATCGCCGCCGGCTTACTGTTGCTGCTGCTGAAGCTGTTTATCCGTAATCGCCAGCTGTATCAGGCGCCGGAGGGTAACAGGCCGCCGCCGTTGTGGATCCGCGGGATGCTGATCCTCACCTGCACTGGCGTCTCATTTGCGCATGGATCTAACGACGGGCAAAAAGGCATGGGGCTGATTATGCTGATTCTGGTCGGCAGCATGCCGATTGCCTATGCGCTTAACCGTTCCATTCCGCCCGGACAGATCCCGCAGGTGGCCGCGCTGGCCAGCCAGACCCAGCGCCAGCTGCTGCAGCAGTTTCCGCCGCCGGCGCAAATGGATGCCCCACGCTCGGTATTAACCGCTTATGTCGCCAGCGGGGAAACACTGCCGTCAGTGATGCCGGCACTGGCGCAGCTAATCGGATCGATTGGTGCTGAAATCCACCATTATGGCGATCTGGATAATATTCCGGCACAGGCGGTAGCCAATACCCGTAATGATATGTATCTGGCGTCGGAGAGTATTAAATTACTCAAAAACAGCCAGCTTACATTGCCGGCCGACACGCGACAGAATCTGACGGCGATGAAAAAAGAGCTGGATCGCGCCACGCGTTATATCCCGTTCTGGGTCAAAGTGGTGGTGGCGATTGCGCTCGGTCTCGGCACTATGGTGGGCTGGCGCCGGATTGTGGTCACCGTCGGCGAGAAGATTGGTAAGTCCCATCTGAGTTATGCGCAGGGGGCAAGCGCGGAATTAGTGGCCATGGCCACCATCGGCGCCGCTGATGCCTTCGGCCTGCCGGTTTCCACCACCCATGTGCTCTCTTCCGGGGTGGCGGGAACCATGGCGGCAAACCATTCCGGCCTGCAGCTGGCGACCTTGCGCAATCTGGCCTGTGCCTGGTTGTTAACCCTGCCGGTATCGGTGCTGCTTTCAGCCCTGCTTTACTGGCTGTTTAGCCAGATTTAGACCGGGGCTTTCTGCGGCAGGTTCAGCATCCGCAGGATTATCAGCAACGCCAGTAACACCACCAGCGCCGCCGCCAGCCAGATAGACTGCATCCCCTGGTAGCCGATTAATATCCCGGCAACCGGGCCGGTTAGTCCCAATCCCAAATCAAGGAACGCGGAATAGGTGCCCAGCGCACTGCCCTGACTCTGCGGCAGTACCTGCTTTACCGCTTCCACACCAAGCGCCGGGAATACCAGCGAGAAACCGCCGCCAGTCATAAAGGCGCCGAGGTCGACCAGCCATGGCGAACTGGCCTGCCAGATAATTAATAACCCCATCCCCTCAATCAGGAAAGAGACCAGCGAAACCTTCAGGCCGCCAAAGCGGGTAATATAACTGCTGAACGCCAGCCGGATGGTGATAAAACCGAGGCTGAACAGCGTCAGAGCAAAGGCCGCGCCGCTCCAGTCGTTGCTGGCGTAATAGAGAGTGATAAAGGTGGCAATCACGCCAAAACCGATAGTGCCCAGCCCCAGAGCCAGGCCATACAGCCAGACGCGCGAGAACACCTGATGAAAGGGCGTGCGGCTGGCGACCGTAACCCGGATGGCCGGTTTCTTGCCGGCCATCCAGAATCCGGCTACCCCCATCAGCACAATCAGCGTGGCAAATCCGGCAAGACCAAACAGCTGGTTCAGCATCACCCCCAGTGGCGCACCAATCGCCATCGCCAGATAAGTGGCCACTCCGTTCCATGAAATCACCCGCGCGGTTTGTAACGAGCCAACCACATTGATGCCCCATAAAGTGGAACCGGTACTGGTGAAACTCTCGCCGACGCCGAGGAATACCCGTCCCACCGCCAGCAACAGCAGGCTTAGCCACGGCTGCCCCTGAGTCAGCATCGCCACAATGGTCAAGACGCCGCTCATGCCGCAGCATACCAGCCCCAGCATCACTACGCGTTTTGGCCCCAGCATATCAGCCAGACGTCCGGACTGTGGACGACTGATCAGGGTGGCGAAATACTGAATGCTAATAATTAAACCGGAAATAAAGGAGCTGTAACCGAGCTGGTTATGTACAAAACCCGGCAATACCGCCAGCGGTAAGCCAACCGAGAGATAGCAAAAAAAGGTGAACACAATCACCGAGATAATACGCTGATTAAGCTGGGTGTTACTTAGCGCTGCTGTAGAGGACATGGTAAAGCCGTTTCGCGGTATACAATTGAAGCCCTATAATACGCATAGCATGCTAAGAGATCTCGTGAAGATTGTTGCGAAATAATCGGCGTCGTTACCGGAGGGTTATGAGTCAGATAAAATGTGTCATCCTTGATGATTATCAGGACGTTGCGCTAAAACTTGCCAACTGGGACGCTATCAGCGATCGCGTAACGGTTTCGGTGGTCACTGAGCATATTGCCGATCGCGCCAGGCTTATTGCCACGCTAAAAGATGCCGCCATTGTGATCATCATGCGCGAAAGAACCCGCTTCGATCGTCAGCTGATTGCCCGGTTGCCTGCGCTGAAGCTGCTGATTACCTCCGGCATGCGTAATGCTGCCATCGACATCGCCGCCGCCAGCCAGCAAGGAGTGGTGATTTGTGGTACCGACAGTGGCTCTGAACCGCCGGTTGAACTGACCTGGGCACTGATGCTCGGGCTGGCACGTCATATTGTGCAGGAGAATAACGCCTTCAGAAACGGCGGCCGCTGGCAACAGACGCTGGGGACCACCCTTGCTGGTAAACGTCTGGGGATTATCGGGCTGGGGAAAATCGGCACCAGGGTCGCCGCTATCGCCAGCGCCTTTGGTATGCAGGTTTCTGCCTGGAGTCCGGGGCTGACGCCAGCGCGCGCCGCGGCGGCGGAGGCTGACTACTGTGCGGATAAACGCGCGCTACTGGCGCAAAGTGATTTTGTTACGCTGCATATGGTGTTGTCAGAAACCACCCGCGGCCTTCTCACCCGGGCGGATATTTCTGCGATGAAACCCACGGCTTATCTGATCAATACCTCAAGGGCCGGACTGATCGCGCCGCACGCTTTAGCCAGCGCCTTAAAAAATGGCGTGATTGCCGGCGCGGGTATCGACGTGTTTGAACAGGAACCGCTGCCGGAAGATGACGAATATCGCCAGTTGCCCAATCTGCTGGCCACGCCGCATCTGGGTTATGTCAGCGACAGTAACTATCAGCGCTACTATGCCCAGGCGCTGGAAAATATCAGCGCATGGCTAAACCAGCAGCCGGTACGGCGGATAAATTAATCAGTCACAACTTGCTGGATCACCGCAGCGATCTCCGCTGAACGCTTCAGCGCGCGGATCTGGCTAAACAGCTCACTGGCTTCGCTATACTCTTTGCGCAGATAGCCAAGCCACTGCTTAATGCGCGCCACATGGTACAGACCGGTATCGCCCTGCTTCTCCAGCTGGCTGTATTGTTGCAGCAGCCGCACCACCGCCGGCCACGCCATACGCGGTTCATTATACTTAATCACCCGGCTCAGATTCGGCACATTTAGCGCGCCACGACCAATCATCAGCGCATCACAGCCAGTGACAGCCAGACAATCCTGCGCGCTTTGCCAGTCCCAGATTTCGCCATTGGCGATCACCGGAATCGTCAGCCGCTGACGAATATCAGCAATCGCCCGCCAGTTAATGCGTTCGGCTTTATAGCCATCCTCTTTGGTCCGGCCATGTACCGCCAGTTCCGTGGCGCCAGCCTGCTGTACCGCATCAGCAATTTCAAACTGACGATCGCCGGAATCCCAGCCCAATCGCACTTTTACCGTCACCGGTAAATGATCCGGCACCGCCTGACGCATCGCTCTGGCCGCGCGATAGATCAGCTCAGGATCTTTCAGCAAAGTGGCGCCGCCGCCGCTGCCATTGACCAGTTTCGAAGGACAGCCGCAGTTAAGATCGACCCCCCATGAGCCAAGCGCCACCGCCCGCCCGGCATTTTCCGCCAGCCATTCCGGGTACTGTCCGAGCAGTTGCACGCGCACGCGGGTACCTGACGGCGTACGGCTGGCGTAACGGAGTTCCGGGCAGAGACGATAGAAGGATTTTTCCGGCAATAGCTGATCGACCACCCGCAGAAACTCGGTGATACAGAGATCATAATCATTAACCCCGGTTAGCAGCTCACGAACCAGAGAGTCGAGAACCCCTTCCATTGGCGCCAGTAAAACCCGCATGCTTTTTCACTCACAGAAATTGAGGCGCAAGTTTAAGGGTTTTCGCGAAGATGTGAAACAGGGATAACGCGGTAATATCTGCGGTCGCAGAGAATGACAGGCGGCGCATTAATGCGCCGCCTGCAGACGGTGATTAGCCGTTATTTGACGGGTTCGAACGACGCTGGCGGGTGACATTAGCACGTGGCGCGCCAGACGGTTTGCTACCGGCTGGTTTACCGCCACGAGCGGCAGGAGCCGCGCCCTGGCGACGCTGAGCGTTACCCTGGCTACGCTCGCCGTTAGCGGCGCTGCGTTCGCTGCTCTGACCGCGAGGTCCCTGAGCAGGCGCGCGGCCACGACCAGCGCCATTACCGCCACGACCGCCGCCACCGCCTGCACCGCGACCATTCTGGATCGGCTCAGCTTTGATGCTTGGGTCAGGCTCATAGCCTTCCACCGCGCTGCGTGGCACTTCACGCTTCAGCACGCGCTCAATATCACGCAGCAGTTTATGTTCGTCGACGCACACCAGCGACAGCGCTTCGCCGGTGGCGGCAGCGCGACCGGTACGGCCAATACGGTGTACATAATCTTCCGGTACGTTAGGCAGCTCATAGTTGACCACATGCGGCAGCTCTTCGATATCAAGCCCACGCGCGGCAATATCCGTCGCCACCAGCACGCGAATGCCGCCCTCTTTAAAATCACTCAGTGCGCGCGTACGTGCGCCCTGGCTTTTATTACCGTGGATAGCGGCCGAGGTAATACCATCTTTATTCAGCTGCTCGGCCAGATGGTTAGCGCCGTGTTTGGTACGGGTAAATACCAACACCTGCTGCCAGTTATCGCGACCAATCAGGAAGGAGAGCAGTTCGCGTTTACGTTTCTTATCAACAAACATCACATGCTGCGTCACCTGCTCGGAAGCCGTGTTACGACGTGCTACTGACACCTGTTCCGGATTGGTCAGCAGTTTTTCAGCCAGCCCTTTAATCTCATCGGAGAAGGTCGCGGAGAACAGCAGATTCTGACGTTTTGCCGGTAATTTGGCCAGTACGCGTCGGATATCGTGGATAAAGCCCATATCCAGCATACGGTCCGCTTCGTCGAGCACCAGCACTTCAATGTGGGAAAGGTCAACCGCATTCTGATGTTCAAGATCGAGCAGACGGCCAGGGGTTGCCACCAGCACATCTACGCCACCGCGCAATTTCATCATCTGCGGGTTAATGCTGACGCCGCCAAATACCACCATTGAACGAATATTCAGATACTTGCTGTACTCGCTGACGTTTTCGCCGACCTGCGCCGCCAGTTCACGGGTGGGGGTCAGGATCAACGCGCGTACCGGGCGACGCCCTTTGGCATGGGGATTGCTGTTGGTTAAAATCTGCAGCAATGGCAGGGTGAAGCCGGCAGTCTTACCGGTACCGGTTTGCGCACTGGCCATCAGGTCACGACCGGACAGCACGACCGGGATCGCCTGACGCTGAATTGGGGTAGGTTCACGGTAGCCCTGCTCTTCAACAGCGCGCAGAATGTCGGCACTCAGGCCGAGAGAATCAAATGACATAAATTAAAGTAACTCCGGGTCCGCCCTGACCGTGTTCAACGGTGCAGTTTCCAGGGGGATAACTTGACGCCAGGCAAGCCTGACGTTTGAAAGGGGGGCACAAACTACGGTGCGTAAGCTTCGGATTGTAACATCACCCGTGCCAACTCCCTAATTCTTCTGCCAGCAGCGCGTAATATGTACAAAAACTTACACCCGCGCGCGCAGCTGCGCGGCCAGCTGTTGTAGCGCTGGCGGCGTTTTATGACCAATGAGCATGTAGTTAAATTGCCGCCGCCGCCAGTACACCACATTCATCCCGTGCCGTACTTCCTGATCCGGCGGTTGCTCATCTGCCTGGCTGGCACGGGTAATACACAGCGCCAGTGGTCCGAATTGCCGGTCGGGATAAAGGATTTGCGCAATCTGCTGCTGGTCATAGCCAGGCAGATGCGCGCCAGGAAATAGCCGGGGAAGGAAATTTATTCAGATGAAAAAGTAATAACAAACTTTTTTTAAGACAAAAAAAAGAGGCCGATCGCTCAGCCTCTTTTTCCGCGCCGCCTTCAGCTGCGCTTTTTCGCCGCGGCTCGCCCCGGCTCTTTCGCCAGTAGCGAGACCAGTGCCGGCCCGGCCAGCATCAGTACGCCAATACCGCCCAGCAGCAGGTTATTGTGAATAACTCGTGACAGCAGTAACAACACCAGCATCGCGGCGCCGAAGTAGTAAGTGGTAGTCACATCCTCAAGGAAGTCCCCGAGGTTACGCAGGCGCGGCGTGCGCTGGGTCAGCATCATGGCGATGAATACACTACTGTACATCGCCAGTAACACCATACTGACCTGGATAAGCGCCTGATGCTTCCAGCCCAATACCAGGGCAGCGATAAGCAACAGATGCAGTGAAATATGTACGCAGGTTTGTCCGGTGACAATCTGTATACGGTTCGACCATTTCATCTTCTTCTCCTGGCAGACCCAACGAAAGGTCGCCCAAGCTGTTACCGGCAGGTGCCGGTGACGAATTCTCTCAGACTAACGCAATTTTCGGATAATGCCGCAAATTACCGCTCATATCGGCACTCTTTTGTGACAAAGACTACACTTTATCCTTAACAAAACGAAAAGGAGAGCGCACACAGTATGTCACAAAATGCGCAAGGATTTTCATTTAAAGTCCTGACGATTAACACTCACAAGGGTTTTACCGCCTTAAACCGGCGTTTTATTCTGCCAGAACTGCGCGAAGCAGTGCGCGCCACCGCCGCAGATATTGTTCTGTTACAGGAAGTGATGGGCACCCATGAAACGCATCTGCTGAACGTTAATAACTGGCCTGATACCCCTCATTACGAATTTCTTGCCGATACCATGTGGAATGATTATGCCTATGGCCGTAATGCCGTTTATCCCGAAGGTCACCATGGCAACGCCGTACTGTCACGTTTCCCGATCGCCGCTTACGAAAATCTGGATATTTCCGTTGCCGACAGTGAAAAGCGCGGCATGCTGCATTGCAAGCTACAGGTGCCCGACCGTGATATTACTCTGCATGTGATCTGCGTTCACCTTGGATTGCGCGATGCGCACCGCAATGCGCAGATGGAGATGATGTGTGAATTATTGCGTTCGCTGCCGGCCGATGCGCCGGTGGTGGTCGCCGGAGACTTCAATGACTGGCAGCAACGAGCCAATCAGCGGCTGCTGCAATGCGCCGGTCTGGAAGAGGTGTTCAGCCGTGAAACCGGCCGGCCGGCACGCACCTTCCCGGCACGTTTCCCGTTGTTGCGTCTGGATCGCATCTATGTGCGCAACGCCAGTGCCAGTCATCCTCAGGCGCTGCCGCGCAAACCCTGGTCCCATCTCTCCGATCATGCGCCACTGGCAGTGGAGATCCATCTATGAATATGCAATGGCGCGATGGCAACCGCATCCGGTTGCTGGAAAATGGCGAAGCGTTTTTCCCGCGGGTCTACGGCGCGATCCGCCGGGCAGAACAGAGTCTGCTACTGGAAACCTTTATTCTGTTTGAAGATGCCGTGGGCAATGAGCTGCATGGCGAGTTGCTGGCAGCCGCACAGCGCGGCGTGAAAATTGAAATCATGGTCGATGGCTACGGCTCAGCGGATCTGTCGGATAACTATGTACACAGTCTGACCTCCGCCGGGGTGCGTTTTATCTATTACGATCCCCGTCCGCTGGTGTTCGGTATGCGCACCAATGTGTTTCGCCGTCTGCATCGTAAAATCGTGGTGGCAGATGGCGAGATAGCCTTCGTCGGCGGGATTAACTTCTCTGAGGAGCATAACAGCAGCTATGGCGCACAAGCCAAGCAGGACTATGCCGTGGAGGTAAAAGGGCCGGTTGTCGCGGATATTACCCGCTATGTGCAGCAGGAGATCGGCAGCCAGCAGATCACACGCCGCTGGTGGGGCCACCGCTCCCACCGCCCGGCGCACAACAACACGCCGGGCGATGCCCAGGCGCTGTTTGTCTGGCGTGATAACGATCAGCATCGCGACGATATCGAACAGCACTACATGGATATGCTGCGCAGCGCGCAACAGGATGTGATTATCGCCAATGCCTATTTCTTCCCCGGCTACCGCCTGCTGCGTGAAATGCGCAATGCCGCCCGGCGCGGAGTAAAAGTTAAGCTGATTGTGCAGGGGGAGCCGGATATGCCAATCGTCAAGGTTGGGGCGGAGTTGCTGTATAACTATCTGCTGGATGCCGGGGTGGAGGTCTATGAGTACATCCGTCGGCCGCTGCACGGTAAAATCGCCGTCAAGGATCAGCAGTGGGCCACCGTCGGCTCGAGCAATCTCGATCCCCTCAGCCTGTCGCTCAACCTGGAAGCCAACCTGATTATTCACGATCGCCAATTTAACCAGCTGCTGCGCGACAACCTGCAAGGGTTAATCGCGCGCGACTGTCAGCGCGTCGACGGCAGCAAGCTGCCGAAACGCAGTTGGTGGCAGTTAAGCAAAAGCGTGCTGGTGTTTCACTTTTTACGCCACTTTCCGGCGATTGCCGGTTGGCTGCCGGCCCATACGCCGAAACTGGCGCTGGTGGAACCGCCGGTACAGCCGGAAATGGAGACCCAGGACCGGGTTGAAACCGATAATCCGGGGGCTAAATCCTGATGTCGAAAGCTCATCCTGCCCGGACGCGGCTTAAAAAAGCGCTGACGTGGCTGTTTTTTATTGCGGTGATCGCCCTGCTGGCGATCTATGCCGGAAAGGTAAACTGGCAAGATGTCGGTGAAGTGATTATTAACTACAACCGCACCACTATTTTGCTGGCGCTGGCGCTGGTGGTAGTCAGCTATCTGACCTATGGCCTGTATGACCTGATTGGCCGCGCCTGGTGTAGCCATAAACTGGCGAAGCGTCAGGTGATGCTGGTATCGTTTATCTGCTACGCCTTTAACCTGACGCTCAGTACCTGGGTGGGCGGCGTGGCGATGCGTTACCGTCTCTATTCCCGTCTGGGGCTCTCCGGCAGCACAATTACGCGCATCTTCTCCCTGAGTATTGCCACCAACTGGCTCGGCTATATTTTGCTGGCTGGCGTGGTGTTTAGCAGCGGAATGGTGCCGATTCCTGCCGGCTGGTTTATCGGTGAGGGCACGCTACGTATTATCGGCGCAGGACTGCTGGCGTTGGTGCTGCTGTATCTTGGCCTGAGCGCCTTCTCAAAACGCCGACACTGGACAGTAAAAGGACACAAGCTGGTGCTGCCGTCCCTGCGTATGGCGCTGTTTCAGTTTGCTGTCTCCAGCGCTAACTGGATGGTGATGGGCGCCATTATCTGGCTGCTGCTGGCGCAAAAGGTGGATTATCCGCTGGTGCTCGGGGTACTGCTTATCAGCAGTATTGCCGGGGTAATTATTCATATTCCGGCAGGGATTGGCGTACTGGAAGCGGTGTTCCTTGCGCTATTAAGCGGTCACCATGCCTCGCATGGCGCGATTATCGCCGCGCTGCTGGCCTATCGGGTGATCTATTTTATCGCCCCGCTGCTGCTGGCGCTGCTGCTCTATTTGTGGCTGGAAGGACGCGCCAGCGCGCTGCGAAAAAAGAATCAGCTGGATCGCGGGTCATCAGCCTGATCGCAGGGGGACGGCGTACTACGCCGTCCCCCTGCTTCACATTTAGCGACGATTGCCGAAAATACGCAGTAACATCAGGAACAGGTTGATAAAATCCAGATAAAGCGTCAGCGCCCCCATAATCGAGAAACGACGCAGATTCTCTTTGTCATCGACATTAATCCCTTCGCCGATATTTTTCAGCTTCTGGGTGTCATAAGCGGTCAGGCCGACAAACACCACCACGCCGATATAGGTCACCGCCCACATCAGGGCGCTGCTTTTCAGCCAGATATTCACCAGCGACGCCAGCAGAATCCCGATCAGCGCCATAAACAGCATGCTGCCCATTCCGCTCAGATCGCGTTTGGTGGTGTAACCCCAGAAACTCATCGCGCCGAACATCCCGGCAGTGATAAAAAAGGTACTGGCAATCGAGGAGTAAGTGTAGACAAGGAAAATACTGGCCAGCGTCAGGCCGGTCAGCGCCGAATAGAGCATAAACAGCCCGGTGGCCAGCGCGCCGCTGAGTTTATGCACCATCCCGGACAGCACAAAAACCACCCCCAGCTGCACAATAATCAGACCAAAAAAAGTAATGCGGTTGGCAAACACCAGCTCCATCACTGCCGGCGTATTAGCGGCAAACCAGGAGACAAATGCCGTCAGTAGCAGGCCGCAGGTCATCCAGCCATACACCTGGGCCATATAGGTTTGTAGTGCGGTGCTCGTCTGCTGAACTATTGAATCGTTCGACCGTGGAAATCGATCCATGATGTGCTCCTTAGCATTGAGTGAAAGTGATTCCTTTGAAGTTTGGCACAACCCGACGCAAATTAGCTATCAATGCAGTTTTACAATTCATTTCGCTGAGTTTTGCTCTCTTCAGCCGCGGAAAATAAAGCTAAAGTTGCGCACTGCCGTGCCGATACAAAGAGTAATACGGAGCCACTCAGACAGGAAGTTATCTCTGTCAATAAGGTTATAACTTCACGCCACACCAGGGAATACTGTGCCGGCACGTCACAGCGCATGATTAACGTGCCATACACTGCTGGTAACGGCTGTCCACTTTGTGGGCAAACCAGGCGGTCGTCAGATTACGGGTTATTTTCGGGCTTTCCAGTTTGATACCCGGCAACACTTCGCGCGCTACGCGCCTGCCAGCCATTTTATCGGCGAGGGCGAACAGATCGCGATAAAGATCGGTTTGCGCAAATTCTGCGCGATCGCCCTTCTCCAGCGCCTGGCGAATCGCCCGGTCACTGATATCCAGCCGTTTACCCAGTGTTCGCACCGCCAGCTCCGTCGCGCCGGGCCGATCGGAACCATAGATAATCAGATCGCCATCCAACGCCAGTGCTATTCCGCTGGTGCGCGCCACTGCCGCCTGAAACGCCGTATTGCGGCTGGCATACCAGCCCGCATTGAAATCGGCAAAACGATACAGCGGCTGGCTATAGCCGGCAGAATACCCCAGCAGATGGCGGGTGCCAAACCAGATGCCGCCGCGACGGCTGAACACTTCGTGACGAATGCTGCCGTCAATCGGGTATGGATAACCTTTGGCATGAGCTTCAGCGAAGGCGATACTCACCTGCATCGGCCCGCCGGTATGAACCGGGTTCAGATCGCCAAATAGCTTCTGCCCCATCGGCACTATCTCAATAAAGTCATCGAAAATGGCACTCAGCTCTTTTTCACTGCGCACCTTGTCGAGACGTTCGCTATAACTCTTACCGTTCGGCGATTTAATCAGTAACGCCGTATGCACCACAAATGCCGGTACATGCAGTTGCGCGGCGCGGCGCTCGATCTCCCCCCAGGCAATACCCGGCAAGCCGGGAACCACCGCGTCGGCACTAAAGGTCGACTCCTGGTCGGTGACCGCCATCACCGCACACAGGTTACTGGTCGTCGGCTCGATATCCTGCGTGCGGAACGCGGCGGCAATATCCGTAGCCCAGGCCGCTTTATTGCTGACCTTTGCCGGCATCAGCCTGACGATCTCCGCTTGCACATCGGCCGGATTTTTCGCCGGCGGTGCAATGTTTTTTTTACTGCTACAACCTGCCAGCACCAACAGGGCCAGCAGCGTAATGCCACGCGGGGAAAATGGAGATAACATGCAGATCCTCAGGATATTTAATGCTGCAGGCACCTTAACTAACCTACAGCAATGAATCCATCAGATTAGGCCATTTTTCCGTATCGGCACCCTATCAGGGACGATAGGCCGGATAAGTAAAAAACAGCAGATGCAGCAGATTCAGGGCAAAATGAAACAGGGTTGCCACCCACAAACGGCCGCTCCACATCCACGCCAGCCCATAAATCACCCCGGCCACGGTGGCAAAGCCCACCAGTAGCGCTCCGCCGGCCAGATGGCTGATGCCAAACAGTACGGCACTGGCCAGCAGACCCGCCAGCGGGCCAATCAGCTGGCTGAGGCGCCGCTGCAAATAGCCACGAAACAGCGCCTCTTCCGCCAGGCTGACAAAAAACAGATTGGCGAGGAAAAACTGGCCGAACCACTGCGGGAAATGCATTTCAATTTTTAAGCCACCGGCGACAGTCGCCAGCAGTAACAGCACAGGCAAACTGACAATCAGCAATAGCCAGTGCCGACGTTGCGCATGGCGTAGCGGGCGGGTAGCGAACAGTGACGGGATAATAGCGAGGAAAACGAAAGGCAACAGTGCTTTATCAAAATTATAGTACATCGAAAAGGGCGCGCTCATCTCCCCAACGCGCACCTGATCCAGTACTCTCAGGTTGTTAAAACCGGGGGCGAAATGACTCAGCAAATTGATGGCAATAAACAGCAGCCCCAGCTCTGCGCCAACCGCGACGGCACCGATCTGCCGATAGCGATGCAGCAGCAACGCCATGATCGCCAGCACCGCCATCACACCAACGCCAGCCGGTTGAAGCACGCCGCTGTATCCTGCCCAAACCGTGGCGACCAGCAACAGAAATAGAGCAACCCGGCGATCAAAGCCGGAAACCAGCAGTGAGGCCGCAAGTAACATCCACATAAAAAATCCTTTTTTATTCCGGTGAAAAAGCGAAATTTCGCCAGTGGCGATACCGCCAGCCGTCACTCCGATGATCTGGTCAGCACGCTGTGCAGATAAGCGCTGGCCAGTACAATCAGATGCTGACGGAAAACCTCGATCTGTGCGGGATCGATACTCCCTTCCAGTAACATCCGTACCGGGCCATTTATCGCGCCGAGCAGCATCACTGTCACCACCGGCAGCGGGCTAATCTTACCGTCACTGGCGGTATTTAGCATCTGTCGCACCGCTGCCTGTAGACGCTCCTGTGCCGCCCTGACGCGCGGATGGCTACCATAGCTCTCCGCCACCGCATACAGCGCACGCGACAGCGCCGGTTGCGACAATTTAGCCTCCAGCCAGCTCAGTACCAGCGCCTGCGCCATACGGTCGACCGGCTGATAGTGCGCCGCCGCGCAAGCCTGCTCCAGCTGACTGGCGACCGTAGCAAGATAACGTGCCAGCACCGCCACCATCATCGCCTCGCGATTGGGGAAATATTGATACAGCGAGCCAATCGACACGCCGGCACGTTCCGCCACCCGCGTAGTATTACAGCGCGCCAGCCCCTGCTTTAGTAAAACCTGGATCGCCGCATCAAGGATGGCGTCAACGGTGGCGATAGAACGCGCCTGCACCGGCGCCTTACGCGGCCCGGAGGGATCGGTTTCATGGTTCATAGCATGCTAATAGTCAATCTGAAGGGAGGATGCATATTCTGGAAGAGAACGGAAAAAATGAAAAGGTGAAATGATAAACAATATGCCAGCGGTTATCCGCGCTGGCGTCCGTGACGCGGATCGGGGCAGTAACCCGTCGTCAATGATTACTCCCAGCGTTTTGCCGCCTGTTTATCACTGTCACGCGCATCGACCCAGCGGTCGCCCTGCGGCGTGGCTTCGCGCTTCCAGAATGGCGCACGGGTTTTCAGATAGTCCATGATAAATTCGGCAGCGGCAAAGGCGGCGCTGCGGTGGGCGCCGGTCACGCCCACCATCACAATCTCATCGCCGGGAAACAGTGCGCCGATACGATGAATCAGGGTGACGCGCTGCAATGGCCAGCGCTGGCGCGCTTCGGCGACAATCTCTTCCAGCGCTTTTTCCGTCATCCCGGGATAGTGCTCCAGCGTCAGTGCGGAAACATCATCCCCGAGATTGTGGTTGCGGACTTTGCCGGTAAAGGTCACCACCGCGCCATCTTCGTCACAGGCGGCCAGCCATTGATACTCTTCGGCCATATTAAACGGCTGATGACCGACGCGAATGCGGGTTTCCATCTTAACCTCCGGTCACCGGCGGGAAAAAAGCCACTTCATCGCCATCCTGCAATGGGTGCTGCAACGCCACCAGCGTTTGATTGACCGCCGCCAGCAGACGGCCGGACTCCAGCGCCAGCGACCAGCGGTCGCTCTGACCGGCCAGCATCAGACGCAGGGCTTCCACATTGGTAAACTCTGGCGCTATTTCCAGCTGGTGGACGCCCACCAGCTCGCGAACCTGCGCAAAAAACAGCACCTTAATCATGGGGCACCGCCTGAAAATTACCGGATTTACCGCCGCTTTTACTCAGCAGGCGCAGATTATCGATGGTGATATCCTTTTGCACCGCTTTACACATGTCATAAATGGTCAGCGCAGCCACTGATGCAGCGGTCAGCGCTTCCATTTCCACCCCGGTTTTACCGGTTAAACGGCAGCAGGATTCGATGCGTACACGGTGCTGTTGCGGCTCGGCGCTTAAGTTCACTTCAACGTTACTCAGCATTAACGGGTGGCAGAGCGGGATCAATTCCCAGGTACGTTTCGCCGCCTGAATGCCGGCAATGCGCGCGGTGGCAAACACATCGCCTTTGTGATGGCTGCCGTCGATAATCATCCGCAGAGTATCCGGGTGCATCACCACATAAGCTTCGGCGCGCGCTTCACGCACCGTTTCAGCTTTGGCGGAAACATCTACCATGTGTGCCTCGCCCGAGGCGTTGATATGGGTTAATTGCGACATAACTTACGGCTTCTTCAAATGCGAAACAAAATTACAGGGACGGGTGCGGGCATCAAGCTGGTCGGCAATAATACGCTCCCACGCGCTACGGCAGGCATTGCCGGAACCCGGCACCGCAAAAATTAGCGTCTGATTGGCCATACCGGCCAGGGCGCGCGATTGCAGGGTCGCGCTGCCGATATCTTCATAAGAGACCATGCGGAACAGTTCGCCAAAACCTTCAATCTCACGGTCAAACAACGGCTGCAGCGCTTCCGGGGTACTGTTGCCGGCGCTAAAGCCGGTGCCGCCATTAATCAGAATGACCTGTACATCGTCACTGGCGATCCAGCTGGAGACCACGGCGCGAATACGGTACTTATTATCCTGAACAATCGCGTGATCAATCACGCTGTGGCCCGCTTCGCTGACCGCCTCACGCAAATAGTCGCCGGAACTGTCGTTCGACGCGTCACGATGGTCGGAAACGGTTAATACCGCGATTGCCGTTGCTGTAAACTCTGAATTGGGTTTGTCCATTACGCTTCTCCAGGCCGGTTAGCCACCAATAAATGACAGATTCTGAGTGATGCCAGTGTTGCCCTGATGCAGGAAGTGCGTCTGTTTTTTGCTGTTCAGGCTGGCGGCAATACGCGCCTGTAGCGCCTGCTGCTGATCGTCACTGACCAGCAGATCGCGCAGCGACACGCCGCTATCGCCAAACAGACAGAGATGCAAATTACCGACAGCGGAAACGCGCAGACGGTTACAACTGGCACAAAAATCTTTTTCGTAAGGCATGATCAGACCGATTTCGCCCAGGTAGTCCGCATGGTGAAAGACCTGCGCCGGACCATCACTGCGCGCGCGCGGCTGCTGCTGCCAGCCGCGCGCCAGCAGCCGATCGCGGATCACTTCACCGGAGATATGGTGCTGGCGAAACAGCTTACCGCCGTCGCCGGTCTCCATCAGTTCGATAAAACGCAGTTGAATCGGGCGGGTACGGATCCAGTCGAGAAAGGTATTCAGGCTATGATGATTAACATCACGCATCAGGACGGTATTGACTTTGACTTTGCTGAAACCGGCGCTGAAGGCGGCATCAATGCCGCGCATCACCTGGTGAAATTTGTCCTGACCGGTAATGGTGTGAAACTGGCGGGCATCAAGACTGTCGACGCTGACATTGAGCGCCGTCAGACCGGCGTCGCGCCAGGCGGCGACATCACGCTCCAGACGATAGCCATTGGTGGTGACCGCCAGTTGCCGAATGGCGCTGTTTTCCCGTACCGCCGCAATAATCTCGCAGAAATCGCGGCGCAGCGTCGGTTCGCCGCCGGTCAGCCGCACCTTTTCGGTGCCGGACGCGGCAAAGGCACGGGTAACGCGCCGGATTTCATCCAGCGACAGGAAGCTTTTATTGGTGATCCCTTGCGGCTTATAGCCTTCGGGCAGGCAATAGGTACAACGAAAGTTGCATACGTCAGTGATCGACAAGCGCAAGTAATAAAACTTGCGCTCAAAATTATCAATAAGCTGTAACACCAGAACACCTTTCCAAATACGGGAGATGCAGTCATTTCTTTCTGCACCCTGGCAGCTCAAAGGCTACGGCCAGTGCACCCTATCGCAAGGACTTAGGTACAAAGGCTTTGAGTGTAATTTACCGCGCGGCGGCAAATCATGGTGAGGTGAATTCTAGCGCTAACCACAGAGTGATGCCACCAACACTTTTCGCTATATATTATGATATATAACGATTTTCCGCCGATTTTCGCCGCGCGATCGGGTAAAATGCGCCAAAATTAGCCCGGCAGCGCCTGATCATGGCCTGCTAAGCAGTTAGTGCTGTTAACCCGGCGGTCGGTGTACCGCCCCGGATATATTAAGGAGTTATGGTGAATGCGTAATCGCACGCTGGCGGATCTGGACCGCGTCGTCGCCCTCGGAGGGGGACATGGATTAGGCCGGGTGATGTCGGCACTGTCGCCGCTTGGCTCGCGCCTGACCGGTATCGTCACCACCACCGATAATGGCGGCTCCACCGGACGTATTCGCCGCTCCGAAGGCGGTATCGCCTGGGGCGATATGCGTAACTGCCTGAATCAGCTGATTACCGAACCCAGTGTGGCGTCGGCCATGTTTGAATACCGCTTTAGCGGCAACGGTGAACTTTCTGGCCATAATCTCGGCAACCTGATGCTAAAAGCCCTCGATCACCTCAGCGTGCGGCCGATTGAGGCGATTAACCTGATCCGCAATTTGCTGAAAGTCGATGCTTTTCTGATCCCGATGTCAGAACAGCCGGTCGACCTGGTGGCAGTGGATGCCGAAGGCCATCTGACTTACGGCGAAACCGATATTGATCAGATGGCGCTGCCGCCGCAGGAGTTGATGCTGTCGCCGACGGTGAGCGCCACCCGGGAAGCGATTGAGGCGATTGCGGAAGCCGATCTGATCATCATCGGCCCCGGCAGTTTCTATACCAGCCTGATGCCGGTGCTGTTACTGAGTGACATGGCGCAGGCGCTGCGCCGCACCCCGGCGCCGATGGTATTTATTGGCAATCTGGGGCGCGAACTCAGTCCTGCGGCAGCCAGTCTGACGCTGGCCGATAAGCTGGCGCTGATGGAAAAACATATTGGTAAGAAGGTGATCGATGCGGTAGTGATCAGCCCGCACAGTGATATCCAGGGAGTGGAAGATCGCCTGTTGATCCGCGAACCGCTGGAAGCGGCGGATATTAAGTACCGTCACGATCGGCAGTTGCTGCGCATGGCGCTGGAACGCGCGATTCAGGCGATTGGCTGACTGTCTTAGCGACAATCGCTGATGGCGACAGCAGCGATTGTCGCCATCAGCACGACAAGATGGTCGTAATGAGCACGACTTTTATTGAATACTCCGGACTCTGGCTGGTTATCGATATTCTTACCGCCGGCGTGATATCCAGTCAGTTACTTTCCAGTAAGCCCGTGGTTATTCGCTGGCTTGCAGATGATTTTCTATGGGAAGACATAGTGCAATTATTATATGGGCTTATTTTTCATTAGGAAATAGTTCTAATATTATATAATTGTCATAGTGGGATTTTCCGCATGGCGCGGCCGCATATTACCAATGAGTTTAAAGTGATCGCAATCTCAAATTTTAAACTATTTTTATCCGCCGTTAGAAAATAGTAATAAATATTGTTATTATCGCAATAAATCGCATCAACCAGGCTGCTTATGCCAATTTTAGCGCAGCTTCTTCGACATCAACGATAATTTACTGCGGCCACGCCAAAAGCAGGAGGAATACATTAATGAATAAAGATTTTTTCTCAGACACTGCAAAGAATAATTATATAAAGGAATACCTGGAAAAACAGCTGGCGAGATATGGTAAGATGCACTACGCATTTTCAATAATGGATAAAGAGGATATAGATAAAATATTAGTTATCAGTGATTTAAAAGACTACTTCACAGATATTTACTTGAGAAACAAATTTCAAAGCATAGATCCTGTTATTATCAATACCCTAAATCGTGTTTCACCTCTTGTCTGGGATGAAAACCTGATGATTAGTTCTCAGTGGACAATCATCTTCAATTCAGTGGCACCTTATAATATTATCAGCGGGCAAACCTTTGTTTTACATGATCATAATGACAATCTGGCGTTATTATCACTTTATATTAACAAACTTTTAATGGTGGATATTGATGATAATGTTAAAAAACACAAAAATGATCTTCAAGGGCTTTTAATTAATATTCATGAAATGCTGTTTTCTCTCTATCGCGAAGACCAAAAAAATAACAGTGCAAAAATTGATAAAAATATATTCTCGCCCCGTGAGTCTGAAATACTTTACTGGTGCAGCATTGGAAAGACCTATCCAGAAATTTCCCATATCCTTAACATCTCTGTTAGTACAGTGAAATTCCATATGGGAAATATTGTGAAAAAACTGGGTGTCAATAATGCAAAACATGCCATTAGTTTAGGTAGCGAACTCAGGCTTGTTTCTGCGCCACCAGTAAAGAAAACAAATTAATATAAATCAATACATTAATATATCATGCATCATGGCAGCAACGAGAATAGAGGTTATCGGCAGTAGATTACCCTATATTTTGGAAATAATAACTCACCCCGAATACATCGATTCTCCTGACACCACTTTGTGTGGCAGCCGGAATGGCATGTCCGTACTGCTTCTATGGTACGCGATTACCACCGTTGCCTCATATCAGCATGCAGAAATAGCCGCAAGCTGCATAAAAATGAAAAGCAGACACGCCAGGCATTCGGATTTGAATCGAGTATGTGCTCTGCTGATTAAATTAAACGCGATAACCAGGGGTCTTTGCTTACCCTTTATCACGAAGCGGCAATAAACAGCTCACGCGCTTCATGCAGCCGATCGCGCACCGCTGCCGCTTCTTCGAACTCCAGATTCTGCGCATGCTGCTGCATCTGCGCTTCCAGCTCGTGGATTTTCTTCTGCAGCGCCTGCGGCGTTAGCGCCAGATAGCCGTTATCCGCCTCTGCTGCCACACGGGAGGATTTGCCGCGCCCTCTCGCTTTGTTTTTGCCGCTGCCCTGCCCCAGTTGCAGAATATCGGCAATCTTTTTGTTCAGCCCCTGCGGTACAATACCGTTCTCTTTGTTGTACTGGTCCTGTTTCTCACGACGGCGCTCGGTTTCACTAATGGCCTTCGCCATTGAGGCGGTAATGCGATCGCCATACAAAATCGCCTTGCCATTGATATTACGCGCCGCACGACCGATGGTCTGGATCAGCGAGCGTTCGGAACGCAGAAAACCCTCTTTATCGGCATCGAGAATCGCCACCAGCGATACCTCCGGCATATCCAGCCCTTCCCGCAGCAGGTTAATCCCCACCAGCACATCAAATTCGCCGAGGCGCAGATCGCGAATAATCTCCACCCGCTCAACGGTATCAATATCGGAGTGCAGATAACGCACCCGCTCGCCATGCTCTTCAAGGTATTCGGTCAGATCCTCTGCCATACGTTTGGTCAGCGTCGTCACCAGCACCCGTTCGTTGATCGCCACGCGCTTGCGGATTTCTGACAGCAAATCGTCAACCTGGGTGGTGACCGGGCGCACTTCAATTAGCGGATCGAGCAGACCTGTCGGCCGCACCACCTGATCGATAATATCTTCGCCGGATTTCTCCAGCTCGTAGTTGCCCGGCGTCGCCGACACATAGATGGTTTGCGGCGCCAGCGCCTCAAATTCTTCAAATTTCATCGGCCGGTTATCCAGCGCTGACGGCAGACGGAAACCATACTCCACCAACGTCTCTTTGCGCGCCCGGTCACCGCGATACATACCGCCAATCTGCGGAATAGTCACGTGCGATTCATCGACCACCAGCAGGCCGTCAGCCGGCAGATAGTCAAACAGCGTTGGCGGCGCTTCACCCGGCCCGCGCCCGGAAAGGTAGCGCGAGTAGTTTTCAATACCTGAGCAGTAACCCAGCTCATTCATCATTTCTAAATCAAACTGGGTACGCTGCGCCAGCCGCTGCTCTTCCAGCAGCTTGTTATTCGCCAGCAATACCTGACGGCGATCGGCCAGTTCGACTTTAATTTCTTCCATCGCCTGCAAAATACGCTCGCGCGGCGTGACATAGTGGGTTTTCGGATAGATGGTATAGCGCTGCAGTACCTCAAGCACCTGGCCGGTCAGCGGATCCAACAGCGACAGGCGTTCAACTTCCTCATCAAATAACTCAACGCGTAGGGCAATTTCATCGGATTCCGCCGGGAAAATATCGATCACCTCGCCGCGCACCCGGAAAGTACCGCGCTGAAACGCCTGATCGTTGCGGGTATATTGCAGTTCGGTCAGACGCCGCAGAATGGAACGCTGATCGATAATCATGCCGCGCGTCAGATGCAGCATCATTTTCAGGTACAGGTCGGGATCGCCCAGACCATAGATCGCCGATACCGAGGCCACCACAATCACATCACGTCGCTCCAGCAGGGCTTTGGTCGCTGACAGACGCATCTGCTCAATATGCTCGTTAACCGAGGCATCCTTTTCAATAAAGGTATCAGAACTCGGCACATAGGCTTCCGGCTGATAGTAGTCATAGTAAGAGACGAAATACTCTACGGCGTTATCGGGGAAAAACTCCTTCATCTCACCGTACAACTGAGCAGCGAGGGTCTTATTCGGCGCCAGCACCATCGTTGGGCGATTCAGATCAGCAATCACATTGGCGATGGTGAAAGTCTTGCCCGATCCGGTAACGCCCAGCAGCGTCTGATGGGCAAGGCCATTTTCCAGTCCGTCCTCAAGCAGACGAATCGCCTCCGGCTGGTCGCCAGCAGGTTGAAATGCAGAATTGAGTTTAAAAACTTTGCTCATTGATGGGCTACCTGATGAAGAAATGCGCGAACCGGAGTGTAATTCTACTCGCCTCTGACGATTTTTCCAGAAAATTACACTGGATATAACAACAGTTGTTCTGCGCAATGCTTCGCCAGATAGCAAAGCGTCACTTTTACTCGCCATTATTGGGCAGAAGCCCGAGGATTGGCGTGCAAGGTTATCCCCAGAAGTTTCTGTCGTTTAACATTTGTCAAGCATACTGTAGTGAAACCGTCATCTGAAAAAAGGCGGAAAACCCTCAGGCTTGATTTTCATTAACGTATTGATTTAATTCAAAATGATTTACAAGCCGAGTTTAGCAGCAGTTAAAGCGCAAGCCGCGTCCGCTCTCGTCTGTCACATGTTTTCATTATCTAATGCACATGGTTATCCACAGGAATAGTGGATAACTGATTACAGCGCCCGAAACGTCTGGGGTGTATAAAACTGTGCTGCACGGTATTTGCGCGCTGAATTATTTTTTTTTGGTTTTTTTTCATCTTAACTTAGCGCCAGAGTGATTATGCAATGCATATCTTATGCCGCGATTCCAGCGCTTTTTACCCACTAATATTCGTGTCACAACTGGTACGAAAATGCCTTGTGCCGGACCATTTGCACCAGCGCATAGAGCAAAAAAGCACCGCATCAGTGCAGCACGCCCCTCCCCGGCAAGCTATTGTTAAATACTGTTCACCAATTAGCGCAGGTAATCACTTTAGCGGCGCGATTAAAACCATCACTGTCAGCTATTTCTGGCCTGATAATTGCAGGATTGCTATACCACCTCGCGCTTTCATTACACCAGAGCGATAGCACGAAGCCGTGGCAACAACGTTTTGCGCCATTGATGACAGTTTGCTTAATGCCACAAGCGGAAACAATCAGGTGCCAGCGGAATATTGTCTGGAAGGAGAGTGTCAGATGTTGAGCTTACGCGCAGTAAATCAGTTTTACGGACAGAACCATATTCTGTGGGATGTGGATCTTGATCTGCCGCCAGGCACCTGTACCGGCGTACTGGGCAGCCCGGGCATGGGGAAAACCACGCTGGTCAATTGTATTATGGGCAATTTGCCGGTTAATAGCGGCAGCATGACCTGGCAGGAAGATGGCTCGCCACCCAAGAACCTGCTGCTGCAGCCGATGGAGACGCGGGCACGCATGGGAATTGGTTATGTGCCGCAGGGGCGCCAGATTTTCTCGCAGTTAAGCGTGGAGGATAATCTGTTGATTGCCCTGCTGGCCGGTCAGGACGATCGTCATCGCGCCATCCCGCCGATGGTGTATGAGTTGTTTCCTCAGCTCTATTCACTGCGGCATAAACGCAGCGGCGAGCTACCGCCGGATCAGCAACAACAGCTGGCGCTGGCACGGGCGCTGGTCCTGCAACCGAAACTGTTGATCCTGGATGAGCCAACGGAAGGGATGTCGCCATGGCTGGAAGAGGAGATGGGCAATTTGATCCACCGTCTGAACCACGACTTTGGCCTGACCATTCTGCTACTGGAACAGCGGCTGTCGTTTATCCGCCGTGTCGCCGATTACTTTCTGCTGTTGCACCGCGGGCGCAATGTGGCGCAGGGCAAAGTCGCTCAGCTGGATGACAGCATGGTTAACATGTGGATGCCAGTATCATAATGCTGCGGGACGAAACGGTCGTCCCACAGCTTTAATCCGGCAGGCGCAAATAGTCGCCAAGATGGTCAAACGCCGCGCTGTCGGTAAGCCAGGGAATTTCACCTAAAAACGGCGCAGGAAGCCGCTGACGCAAACTGGTCAGATATTCCTGATGACGTCTGCCTGGCGGTTGCACATCATTGGCAATCCAGCCGGCAAAGCGCAACCCGGCGGCCGCTATCGCCTGTGCGGTCAGCAGCGCATGGTTAATACAGCCCAGCCTGATGCCCACCACTAAAATTACCGGTAACTGCTGTTCGATCACCCAGTCGGCAAAAGTATGCTGCGCCGAGAGAGGCGTAAACCAGCCGCCCGCCCCTTCCGTTAACACCCAGTCAGCCTGCGCACTGAGCTGCGCCAGCCCTGCCGACAGTTGCGCAAACGTAATCGGCCTGCCCTCTTGCGCACTGACAATATGCGGCGAGGTCGGTTCCAGAAATGCCAGCGGATTTACCTGCTCATAAGGCAGCGTCAGCGCGCTGTACTTTTGCAACGCCAGCGCATCGCTGTTGCGCAGCCCGTGCGGCGTTAACTCACAGCCTGACGCCACCGGTTTATAGCCGACGGCACGATAGCCTGCCTGTACCGCGGTCTGCAGCAAGGCGCTGCTGGCAACGGTTTTGCCCACGTCGGTATCCGTTCCGGTAACAAACCAGCGTTTAATCACAACGAAATCACTCCAAAAACTAAATGGTAACTCAGCAGACAGCCGCGTCCGTCGCGCGGCCAGAACTGCTCCAGTTGCTGCAAACGCTGGCGCGTCATCAGGCCGGCACTGCGCCCCTGATGCAGATGGGTGGCGCCAATACCTTTCAGTGAGCGCATCGCCGCCAGCACATCAGGAAATGCCAGCGTCAGGCGCTGCTGACTCAGCTGCAGATTTTTACCCGCGCAGGCGCCGGCTATCTGTTCGACGCTAAGAAAGTGATTAACATGCTGCGCAGCATCCAGCTGCCGCCAGGCGGCACGCACTTCGCTCAGCGAATCGGCGGCCAGCGTCGAGAACAACACCTTGCCGCCGGCGCGCGTCACCCGGCAAAGCTGGTTAACGGCATGCTGTAAATCGTCACACCACTGCACCGCCAGATTGCTCCAGCACAGGTCGACAGCACCATCAGGCAGCGGTAAAGCATCAATGTCACCCTGCAGGTAGTGGTGCGCCACCTGACCGCTCTCCGCTTCTGCCAGCATCGCCGGTGACAGATCGAGCGCTGTCACCTGAAAACCCCGCTCGCGCCAGCGCTGGCTGAACCAGCCACTGCCGCAACCGGCATCAAGCACCTGACGATAGCCGGAGACATCGGTTAGAGACATTAATCTGTCGCCACAGAGTCGCTGTAACTGTGCGTGATGGTTATAACTTTGCGCCGCGCGGCCAAAAGCTTGCGCCACCGCCTGCTTATTCACCTTGGGCGTCATATAACCTCTCCAGTAAGCCGTCGATATCCTGCGGCTGATGGCTGGCATTCAGCGTAATGCGCAGCCTTGCGCTGCCCACCGGCACCGTCGGCGGGCGAATGGCGCTAACCCAATAACCGCACGCACGCAGACGCGCGGCCAAATCCAGCGCCGCCTGATCTTCACCGACGATCAACGGCTGAATCGCAGTAAGGGAATCGCCGAGGCGCAAGGGTAAATCACCCGCCCCGCGCCGGAAACGGGCAATGTTTTCCGCCAGTTGCTGGCGCAGCTCGTCGCCCTGCTGAATCGCCTGCAACGCGGCCTGCAATGCGCATGCCTGGGCGGGCGGCATTGAGGTGCTGTAAATCAGATGACGGGCAAACTGCAGCAGATAATCAGCCGTATCAGCGTCACAAAGCACTGCGGCGCCGCTTACGCCAAAGGCTTTGCCAAAGGTCACCACCAGCAGTTCCGGTCGCACCTGTTGCTGCCAGCAACTGCCGCGCCCCTCCGCCCCCACCACGCCAATGCCATGGGCGTCATCCACCATCAGCCAGCCGTCACTCTGCTGCGCCAGCCGTTGCAGATCGGCCAGCGGCGCGCTGTCGCCATCCATACTGAACACCCCTTCGGTTACCACCAGCGTCTCTCCGGCGCAGTATGGCGTCAGCAGTTTTTGCAGGCTGTCAGGCTGATTATGGCTAAAACGACGCAGCGTTGCCGGGCTGAGGCTGGCCGCCTCCAGTAGCGACGCATGCGCCAGCTTATCGGCGAAGATGCGCTCATTTTTGCCGGCTAACGCGCTAATTAACGCCTGATTGGCGGCAAAGCCAGAAATAAACAGTAAGGCGCGCGGATAGCCCAGCCAGTCAGCCAGTTGCACTTCCAGTTCCGCATGGGGGCGGCAATAGCCGGTCACATGTCCGGAACCGCCGGAGCCGACGCCATAACGTTCCGCCCCCTGTTGCCAGGCACGGATCAGCCGTACATCGTGGCTCAGTCCCAGATAGTCGTTAGCGGAAAAATTGCGATAGCGCTGACCGTCAACCTCAATCCAGCGCGCATCGCCCAGTTGATTGAGGGTGCGCTGGCGCAGACGCCCGGTTTCCCGCCGCTGCGCCAGCGCCGTAGTGATACGATGTTGCCAGCTCATCAGACCGCCGCGTTATAAAACAGCCCGCTATCGGCGGTCAGCAGTTGACCGGTCAGCAACTGCTGCTGTTCGTTATCGCCCGACTCAGTGGTGGTGTGCTGCGGATTCAGTCCCAGTTTGCGGAACAGCTGCAGATCCTTATCCTCTTCCGGATTTGGCGTCGTCAGCAGTTTACAGCCGTAGAAAATCGAGTTGGCGCCGGCCATAAAACACATCGCCTGGGTCTGCTCGCTCATCTGTTCGCGTCCGGCAGACAGGCGCACGTGGGAGCCGGGCATCATAATGCGCGCCACAGCAATAGTGCGGATAAAATCAAAAGGATCCACATCCTCGTTATCCGCCATCGGCGTGCCCTTCACTTTCACCAGCATATTGATTGGCACGCTTTCCGGCGGCACCGGCAGATTTGCCAGCTGCACCAGCAGACCGGCACGATCGCTGACGCTTTCACCCAGTCCGACGATGCCGCCGGAGCAGACCTTAATCCCGGCGTCGCGCACTTTACCCAGCGTATCCAGACGCTCCTGGTAACTGCGGGTGGTAATCACGCTGCCGTAGAATTCCGGCGAGGTATCGAGGTTATGGTTGTAGTAATCAAGTCCCGCATCGGCAAGACGATGGGCCTGGCTGTCATTCAGCGTGCCGAGGGTCATGCAGGTTTCCATTCCCAGCGCTTTCACCCCTCTGACCATCTGCTCAAGGTAAGGCAAGTCGCGGTCGTGCGGGTTTTTCCACGCCGCCCCCATGCAGAACCGGCTGGAACCGGCGGCTTTCGCCTTACGCGCCGAGGCCAGTACCTCTGCCACTTCCATCAGGCGTTCTGATTCAAGACCGGTTTTATAGCGCGCGCTTTGCGGGCAATATTTACAGTCTTCCGGACAGGCGCCGGTTTTAATCGATAACAGGGTGCTGACCTGCACCTGACGCGGATCGAAATGCTGACGATGCACCTGTTGCGCGGCGAACATCAGTTCGAGAAAAGGTTGATTAAACAGGTCCTGCGCCTGTGAAACTGTCCAGCGTTGTGCCATTGCATGCTCCAAAAAGGTCTGTCGTTTATCTTCACTGCTGAGTTATACTTGTAAACTAAATCTTTTTATTTTGGTTTACAAGTCTCGCTATGACCCCATCCGACCTCGCTTTTGACCGCCGGCATATCTGGCACCCTTACACCTCAATGACCGATCCCCTGCCCTGTTATCCGGTGGTGGCCGCCAGCGGATCCCGCTTGCAACTCAGTGACGGACGTCAGCTGGTCGATGGCATGTCATCCTGGTGGGCGGCGATCCATGGTTATAACCATCCACGCCTCAATCAGGCGTTGCAGACGCAGATGGCGCAGATGTCGCACGTGATGTTTGGCGGCATCACTCACCCGGCAGCGGTGGCGCTCTGTCGTCAGCTGGTTGCGATAACCCCGGCAGCGCTGGAGTGCGTATTCCTCGCCGACTCCGGCTCGGTGGCGGTGGAAGTGGCGATGAAAATGGCGCTGCAATACTGGCAGGCGCGCGGTGAAAAACGTCAGCAGTTTCTGACGCTACGCAATGGCTATCACGGTGATACTTTTGCCGCGATGTCGGTCTGCGATCCGCAAAACTCGATGCACAGCCTGTATCAGGGTTATCTGCCCGACCATCACTTCGCCGATGCTCCCCGGTGTCGCTTTGACGATAGCTGGCAGCCGGACGACGCCGATTCCTTTACCCGGCTGATCGAACAACATCATGCGACGCTGGCGGCAGTGATTCTGGAACCGATTGTGCAGGGCGCCGGCGGCATGCGCTTTTATCATCCCGGCTATCTGCAACGGGTGCGCGAACTCTGCGACCATTACGCGCTGCTGCTGATCGCTGACGAAATTGCCACCGGCTTTGGCCGTACCGGCAAGCTATTTGCCTGCGAGCATGCGGCGATTGCGCCCGATATTCTCTGCGTCGGTAAAGCGTTAACCGGCGGCACGATGACGCTCTCGGCGACAATGACCACCCGGGCGGTGGCAGAAACCATCAGTAACGGTGCGGCGGGCTGCTTTATGCATGGCCCGACCTTTATGGGCAATCCACTGGCCTGTGCGGTGGCCAGTGAAAGCCTGGCAATGATCGCGGAAAATCACTGGCCGGCACAGGTCGCGCAAATTGAACAGCAGCTGCGCGCGGCGCTGTTACCGCTGCGCGCGCAGCCGCGGGTCGCCGATGCCCGCGTACTGGGGGCGATTGGGGTGATTGAGTGTCACCAGCCGGTGAATATGGCGGCGATGCAACAATTTTTTGTGGAACAGGGGGTATGGATCCGGCCATTTGGCCGGCTTATCTATCTGATGCCCCCGTATGTGATTGAGATGCAGGATCTGCAGCGGTTGACCACGGCGATTAGCGCCGCCCTGCAGCAACCTGCGCTGTTTCACCCCCGGTAATTCCTGCGGCGGCGGGCACGAGCGGTTGTGATGCACTACGCTTTTATCACTTATAAACACAGAGGAGCCGATTATGTCGCAGCAAAAAGACACAAACCGCCGAGTGGTGTTAGCGTCGCGTCCACACGGTGCACCTGTAGAAGCCAATTTCCGCCTTGAGCACCAGCATGTTCCCGTACCGGCTGACGGCGAGGTATTACTCCGCACCGTCTGGCTGTCGCTGGATCCCTATATGCGCGGACGCATGAGCGATGCGCCCTCTTATGTGCCACCGGTTGGCATCAATGAAGTGATGGGTGCCGGAACCGTCGCGGTGGTTGAGCAATCGCATCATGCTGATTATGCGCCGGGCGACTGGGTCGTCAGCCAGAACGGCTGGCAGGACTTCGCCCTGTCGCGTGGCGAGGGACTGTTTAAATTATCCGGCCCGGTCCTGAAGCATCCCTCCTGGGCGCTGGGCATGCTGGGAATGACCGGATTTACCGCCTATATGGGGCTGCTGGATATTGGTCAGCCGCAGGCGGGGGAAACCGTGGTGGTCGCCGCCGCCACCGGCGCAGTAGGCTCGATGGTCGGACAGATCGCCAAACTGAAAGGATGCCATGTGGTGGGTATCGCTGGCGGCGCCGAGAAGTGCCGCTATGCCGAAGAGGTTCTGGGCTTTGATGCCTGTCTTGACCACCAGCGTGACGATCTGACCAGCAAACTGAAGCGTTACTGCCCGGACGGTATTGACGTCTATTTCGAAAATGTCGGTGGCAAAGTGTTTAATGCCGTACTGCCGCTGATGAACAGCAAAGGCCGCATCCCGCTGTGCGGACTGATCGCCGATTACAATGCCACCGAAGCCGCACCGGGCCCGGACCGTCTGCCGCAGTTTCAGGGGACTATCTTGCGTAAACGTCTGCGCGTACAGGGATTTATAATCACCCAGGACTACGCCCACCGCTTTGACGAGTTTTTCCGTCAGATGAGCCAGTGGGTGGCAGAAGAGCGTTTTGTTTTCCGTGAAGATGTGATTGACGGCCTGGATAACGCGCCGGAAGCCTTTATCGGCATGCTGGAGGGGAAAAACTTCGGTAAAGTGCTGGTACGGGTGGCGGCGGATAAACCCGGAGAGAAGTCATGAAAGTCCTGATGGTATTAACCTCACACGATACACTCGGTGATACCGGTAAGAAGACCGGTTTCTGGCTGGAAGAGTTTGCCGCCCCCTGGTATGTGTTGAAAGACGCCGGGGTAAATGTGGTACTGGCGTCGCCGTCAGGCGGCCAGCCGCCGCTGGATCCGGTCAGCGATCAGCCGGATGCGCAGACCACCGATACCGACCGCTTTCGTCACGACTCCGGCGCACAGCAGGCGCTGGCGAATACCCTGCGGCTGGATACCATCGACAGCAGCAAGTATGACGCGGTATTTTATCCCGGCGGCCACGGCCCGCTCTGGGATCTGGCGGAGGATAAGTTCAGCATTGCGCTGATTGAGAATCTGTATGCCAGCGGCAAACCGGTGGCTGCGGTCTGTCATGCGCCGGGGGTGTTTCGTCATGTTAAAAAGCCTGACGGCACACCGCTGGTGGCAGGAAAACGCGTAACGGGATTTACTAACAGTGAAGAGCAGGCGGTTGGCCTGACCGACGTGGTACCTTTCCTGGTGGAAGACGAACTGAAGCGGCTCGGCGCGCACTTTGAGCATACCGACAACTGGGGAGTGTATACTCTGACCGATGGTCATCTGGTCACCGGACAGAATCCCGCCTCTTCCGCTGCCGCCGCTGAGGAGTTGCTGAAACTGCTTCACCTATAAACTCACTTACAGAGGAGCGTTGATGAGAATTTTCAGTCACGATTTTAACGATGGGGAAAAACTGCCTGAGCGCCATGTGTTTAATGGCATGGGCTACGCAGGCGATAACCTTTCCCCGCAGCTGGCGTGGGATGACGTTCCTGCGGGAACGAAAAGTTTTGTCGTCACCTGCTATGATCCCGACGCGCCGACCGGTTCCGGCTGGTGGCACTGGGGAGTGGCGAATATTCCTGCCAGCGTGACGGTATTACCGCAGGGCGCCGGTTCCGGCATTGCTGATTTGCCGGAAGAAGCGGTACAGACGCGTACCGATTTCGGTAAAGCCGGCTATGGCGGCGCGGCGCCACCGAAGGGTGAATCCCATCGCTATATCTTTAGCGTGTATGCGCTGGATGTGGAGAAACTGGAAGTGGATGAGCACGCCAGTGGCGCGATGCTCGGCTTTAATGTGCATTTTCACAGCTTAGCCAGCGCGTCAATTACGGCGATGTATAGTTAATCGATTGTTTCACCATCAATTAACCCCAGGGGAGCCAGTATGGCTCCCCTGATATATTTCCGATAAAAAGCAAAACTACAGCTGGTGAATGACCACCCACATCGGTCCCTGACCGACCGCATAACGCGCCAGCGGCTGCAACTGTCCCTGCGGACCATCGATTTTATACACTTCAATATGGTGTGATTTCTGCCCGGCAGAGATCAGATACTGCCCGCTATGATCGATATTAAAGCCACGCGGCTGCGCTTCCGTCGGCTGGAAACCGCTAACGCTAATCCGATCGCCCGCGTCACTGACATTAAAGGCGGTGACAATGCTGGCGGTACGATCGCTGGCATACAGATGACGGCCATCCGGCGTCAGATGAATATCCGCCGCCCAGCGCGTGCCGTTAAAATCTGCCGGCATCATATCCAGCGACTGAACCCGTTCCACTTCGCCGTTGGCATTGCTCAGTTGCCAGACGTCAACCGTACTGTTCAGCTCATTCACGCAGTAGACATACTGCTGATTAGGATGGAACGCCATATGGCGCGGACCGGCACCGGCAACGGTAGTGATTTGCGGCTGAGCGCGCGGCTCCAGTCTGCCGTCGTCGGTCAGCTGATAGAGGCAGATACGATCCTGCAACAGGGCCGGAACGAACAGGGTGCGGTTGCTGATATCGATATTGGCGGAGTGACAACCTTCCAGTCCTTCAATCACCTGAGAGGGCGCCAGGGGCAGGCCATCGGCGCCAATCGGGCAGATACTGACGGAAGCGCCATTGTAAGAGGCGGCGAACAGATAGCGGCCGTGGCGATCGGTAGAGATATGGCTCGGACTACCCGGCAGCGGCGCATGTCCGGCTTCGCTCAGACTACCATCTTCAGCGATGCGGAAAGCAATCACACGAAAATCAGGACGGGCGCCTACATAGAGAAAACCCTGAGTCGGATTGACGACCATCGGTTGCACCTGGCCGGCGACATCAACTACCTGCAACAGCGTCAGCTCACCCTGCGCGTTTAACTGCCAGACGTGAATTTGCTGGCTCTCGGGGCTGGCGGTGTAGACAACTTGTTTCATGAATGCTCCTGTTCAATGCCTGGATGTAAGACCTGCCGCAAAGCGTAGCCTGTTTTACGGCAGCCTGTCAGATGATTTGTTTCCTGCTGGTTTGGTCGAAAGAGCAGCAAAGTGTAGTATCATTGGTTTGTTAATAATAACCACCGGAATGACTTATGAGCTATCGCGTTATCGCCCTTGATCTCGACGGCACGCTGCTGACCCCCAATAAGACCATACTCCCTGAATCACTGGAAGCCCTGGCGAAAGCCCAACAGGCTGGCGTAAAGGTGCTGATCGTCACCGGTCGCCATCATGTCGCTATCCATCCTTTTTATCAGGCGCTGGCGTTAGATACACCTGCAATTTGCTGTAATGGTGCCTATTTGTATGATTATCATGCAAAAAAGGTATTAAGTGCCGACCCGCTCCCGGCCGCGCAGGCGCAGCAGGTGATTACCATGTTGGATCAACAGGCGATTCACGGCCTGCTGTATGTCGATGATGCGATGCTGTATCAGACCGCTACCGGCCATGTCACGCGGACCATAAACTGGGCTGCGTCCCTGCCGGAACATCAGCGTCCGACCTTTTTACAGGTTGATAGCCTGAGCGCCGCCGCTGACGCCGCGCAGTCGATCTGGAAATTTGCCCTCTCCCACCCGGATACCCGCGCGCTGCAACAATTTGCCGAACAGGTAGAGCAGCAGCTGGGACTGGCCTGCGAATGGTCATGGCACGATCAGGTTGATATCGCCAGAGAAGGCAACAGCAAAGGTAAACGCCTGGCACAGTGGGTGGCATCTGCGGGATACCAGATGAGTGACGTACTGGCATTTGGTGACAACTATAACGATCTCAGTATGCTGGAAAGCGTCGGGCTGGGGGTGGCGATGGGCAATGCCGATGAGGCGATCAAAGCGCGCGCCCATCGGGTGATCGGCACCAATCTCGAGCCTGGTATCGCCGGGACTATTTATCGCGAAGTGCTGTAATCAGGGGGTAATCGACACACTCTTAATCTGCGCGTAGAGCCACATCCCCGGCTTGATCGCCAGTTCATCGCGAGCCCAGGGCGTAATACGCGCCCACAGCTCGCGATAGCCAATCTGCAGCCTGACCTCAATCTGATCGTCAATCTCCAGCAGCTCAGCGACCTGTACCGGCAGCACGTTACGGATACTGCTATTTTGCGGCGGTTGCAGCGCCAGCGAAACATCCGCCGCGCGAATACGAATGCGTAACGGTGTTTTTGGCGGCGCATCGACGCGGCTGACCCAGATATGCTGGTCGCCGAGTGACAGCGCGGTCATTGCATAGTAGGGGTGATGTTCCAGCACCTGCACGCGCAATACACTGCTTTGATCGGCGCGCGGCAGCCATGGACGCATCGCGCTGCTGCTCCATACTTCCTCCAGCGGCCCCCAGGCTTTCACCGTGCCCTGATCCAGCACCAGCACATTTTCGGCCAGATGCAGGATCTCATCGAGGCTGTGCGACACATACAGCATCGGAATATCCACCTGCTTCGCCAGTTTCTGCAGATAGGGTAACAGCTCTCGCTTGCGTGGCAGATCCAGCGATGCCAGCGGCTCATCCAGCAGCAAAATCTCCGGCGCGGTAAGCAGTGCCCGGCCAATCGCCACCCGCTGTTTTTCACCGCCGGACAGCGACCACGGGAAACGCGTCAGCAACGGTTCAATCCCCAGTAACTGCACCAGCGTATCAAACTGCGGCTTCATTTTTTTTGCCATACCGTATTGCAGGTTGCCGCGCACCCGGTAGTGCGGGAACAGACGCGCATCCTGAAACACATAGCCAACGCGCCGCTGTTCCGGCGGCAGATGAACGCCGGTCTCCGCATCGCTGAGCAGCCGGTTATTCAGGCGAATACTGCCCAGCTGCGGCCGGGTTAAGCCGCTGATGGCATTAATCAGCGAGGTTTTTCCGGCGCCCGATACGCCAAAAATGGCGGTAATCCCCTGCGCCGGCAGATTTTCGTTAATCGTCAGCTGATGATCGCCCAGCTGCTGACTGAAATTAAGTTCCAGCATCACGCCCCCAGACGTTTACGGCCCCAGCGGGCCAGCCATTCAGACAGCAACAGAGAGACCAGCGCCAGCAGGATTGAAATCCCGCACAGCCGGGCTGCGGCATCTTCCGCGCCGGGCGTTTCAATCAGGGTATACATGGCATTGGGAATGGTGCGGGTTTCACCCGGAATATTGGATACAAAAGTGATGGTGGCGCCAAACTCCCCGAGGGAGCGGGCAAATCCGAGAACCGTACCGACAATAATCCCCGGCATGGTGAGCGGCAGGGTGATAGTGAAAAATACCCGCCAGCGTCCGGCGCCCAGCGTGCGCGCCGCCTGTTCCAGTTTACTGTCTACCGCCTCCAGCGCCAGGCGAATAGCCCGCACCATGAGCGGAAAAGCCACCACCCCGGAAGCCAGAGCCGCACCGCGCCAGCTAAAAGCAAAAGTAAAACCAAACCAGTCATACAGCCACTCACCGATCATCCCGCGTCGCCCGAGGGTGATCAGCAGCAGATAACCGACCACCACCGGCGGCAGCACCAGTGGCAGGTGGATAACACTATCCAGTAAGGCTTTACCGGGAAACTGGCAACGCACCAGAATCCAGGCAACCAGGATCCCTAATGGCAAACTAAAAATCACAGCCACGGTGGAAACTTTCAGGCTAAGTTCAACCGCCTGCCATTCGAGATCGCTGAGTATCATGTACGTGGCGTAAATCCGTAACGTTTAAAGATCGCCGTCGCTTCCGGACCTTTCAGATACTGGTAGAAAGCAGTGACGGCGGCTGAGTTATGCTGTTTGACGATAGCCATCGGATATTCCACCGGCTTATGACTGTCAGCCGGGAAAATGCCGACCACGGTCACTTTATTACTGGCAACCGCATCGGAACCATAGACGATACCGTACGGGGTTTCATTGCGTTCCACCAGCGCCAGAGCTGCGCGCACGCTGTTGCCGCGCGCCATCATCGGTGACAGCGTATCCCATGCGCCAAGATTTTGTAATGCTTCCTGCGCATAAATACCTGCCGGTACGTGGTCCGGATCGCCGACCGCTAAACGCTGACCATTAAGCAGGCTTTTCCAGTCGGTGGTTTTACTGATGGTCACCGGCTGCGGTTTCACCGAACTCGGCGCCACCAGTACCAGCTCATTACCTAACAAGGTGTAGCGGCTGCTTTCATCCATGGTTTTTTTGTCGATGGCATAATCCATCCACTGCTGGTCGGCGGAAATAAACAGATCGGCGGGCGCCCCCTGCTCAATCTGACGCGCCAGGGTGGAAGATGAAGCAAAGGAAGAGACGACTTTCACCCCTTTACCCTGCTCATACTGCGTGGCGATATCTTCCAGCGCATTGGTTAACGAAGCCGCGGCAAACACGGTAATATTGTCGGCCGCGACCGCATGGCCAGCGACAGATAAAGTTAAAGCTGCACCGGTAAACCAGTGGCTCATTTTGACAGACATAGCAATCTCCAGGTTACGTTATATAGTCCATAATATAACGACTATTCAAAAGCTGTCACAGGCTTTATCGGCGCAGTTTCGCAGAAGTTTAGGAGAAGATGCGGCAAATCAAAGATGAGAATGCCCGGGCGCATGGCCTGGGCAGTAGAAACTGGATTAATGGCGGTTTTTCGCTGGCTGATCTGAACGATGGCCAATTTTGGAAATGACGTTAAAAACTTCGCCCAGGCCATAAATCGCCCCGAGGATCAGCGCCATCACTACCGGCACCATAATAATGGCGAACGCCAGACTTTTTAATAACTCAAACATCGGAGCCTCATCTGAACTGTGCAAAAAAACCATTGTAACGGCAGGAGAAAAAAGTGCACTGACCTTTTGTGCGCTTTACAATCCACCGATTGATTAAGGCAAGGAGAGACTATGCAGGCCGAGATTTCACTTATTATCAGGCTACAACAGAAACTGTTCGCCGATCCGCGCCGTATTGAACTGCTGAAGCAGATTCAGCATACCGGCTCGATTAGCCAGGGCGCGAAGCTGGCGGGGATCAGTTATAAAAGTGCCTGGGATGCCATTAATGAGATGAATCAGATGGCTGACCGGCTGCTGGTGGAACGCGCTACCGGGGGTAAAGGCGGCGGCGGCGCGCTGCTGACCTTATATGGCGAGCGTCTGATTCAACTATTTCAGTTACTTGAGCAGATCCAGCAGAAAGCCTTTGATATCTTGCAGGACGACCAGCTGCCGCTGGATAGCCTGCTGGCGGCTATCTCGCGCTTTTCACTGCAAACCAGTGCGCGCAATCAGCTATTTGGCACCATCACTCAGCGCAATAACCTGCAGGTGCAGCAGCAGGTGGAAGTGTTGCTGGCCGATGGCCTTACCCGGCTGAAAGTCGCACTGACCGAGCAGAGCGCCGACCGTCTGCAGCTAAGCGCCGGTAAAGAGGTGCTGGTACTGATTAAAGCACCGTGGGTCGAGGTCACGCGATCGGTGACCGATGCCGACAATCAGTTGCCCTGTACCGTCAGTCAGATTGAACACGGCGCAGAACAGAGCGAGGTGCTGCTCGCACTTGGCAGCGGGGAAACCTTGTGCGCTACCCTGCCCAACAGTGTGGTTGCGCAACAGCAACTACAGCCGGGAATGGCGGTCACCGCATTTTTTAACGCCGATCGGGTAATTATCGCCACCCTGTTGTGAAACCCTCTGCCGCGTTTGACATTGCTGCCCACAGTGGTTACAACCTTCAGTACAATGCATAAAGTGGGATAAATGATGACTACGTTGCAAATTACGCAAGGCACGTTTCGTCTGAGCGATCGCCAGATTCTGACGCTGAACGATCTGACCTTAAGCAAGGGTCAAAGCTGGGCATTTGTCGGCGCCAACGGCAGTGGCAAATCGTCACTGGCGCGGGCGCTATCCGGTGAACTTCCCCAGCTGAAAGGGGGGCGTCACTGCGATTTTCAGCGCCCTGTCCGTCTCTCGCTGGAACAGTTGCAACAGCTGGTCAGCGAAGAGTGGGAGCGCAATAACACCGATCTGCTCAGTCCGGGTGAAGAGGATACCGGGCGCACCATGGCGCAAATCATTCAGCAGGAGGTGCCGGATGCGGCACGCTGCCAGCAGCTGGCGGCGCAGTTTGCGATTACCCACCTGCTGGATCGCCGCTTTAAATATCTTTCTACCGGCGAAACGCGCAAAACGCTGCTGTGCCAGGCGTTAATGGCGCAGCCGGACTTGCTGATCCTTGATGAGCCTTTTGATGGTCTGGATGTACAGTCGCGCGCCAGTCTGGCAACGCTGCTGGGCGAACTCCATCAGCAGGGGCTGACGCTGGTGCTGGTACTTAATCGCTTTGATGATATTCCCGATTATATCGACAATGTTGGCGTACTGGCGGAATGTACCCTGACCCATACCGGCGCGCGCGCGGCGATCCTTGCAGAAGCGCTGGTAGCGCAACTGGCGCATAGCGAAACCCTCGCCGGTATGGCGTTGCCGGAAGCGGATGTCCCCGACAGTCAGCCGCAGATGGCTGCCGATACTGCCCGCATTGTGCTAAACAACGGCGTGGTGTCGTATAACGATCGGCCGATCCTGCACCAGCTTAGCTGGCAGGTACAAGCCGGGGAACACTGGCAGATTGTTGGCCCTAACGGCGCCGGAAAATCGACCTTACTCAGTCTGGTGACCGGCGATCATCCGCAGGGTTACAGCAATGATCTGACGCTGTTTGGCATCCGGCGCGGCAGTGGCGAAACCATCTGGGATATCAAACAACATATTGGCTATGTCAGCAGCAGCCTGCATCTCGACTACCGGGTCAGCGCCAGCGTGCGGAATGTGGTGCTTTCCGGTTACTTTGATTCCATTGGCATTTATCAGGCGGTATCGGACCGGCAGCGCCATCTGGCCAACCGCTGGCTGGCGCTGCTGGGAATGAATAACGCCACCGCCGATGCGCCATTTCACAGCCTGTCGTGGGGACAGCAGCGGCTGGTGCTGATCGCCCGCGCGCTGGTAAAACATCCGACACTGTTAATCCTTGACGAACCGCTACAGGGGCTGGACCCGATTAACCGTTTACTGGTGCGCCGTTTTATCGACGTACTGATTGGCGAAGGTCAGACCCAACTGCTGTTTGTTTCCCATCACGCCGAGGACGCGCCGCAGTGCATTACCCATCGTTTAACCTTTGTCCCTGACGGTGATATTTATCGCTATCAGCAGGAGGCGCTGCGCTAAGTCGCAGTCCGCTGGTCGGTAATTTACCGGCCAGCCGTTCCCCGATTGCCGCTGCGCACTGTACGCCTTCCGGCAAATGTAAGCGCTACCACTTTTAAACCAATTTCCTTTAAGGATACATTCCACTTCCGCCAGCTGGTCTGATAAGTAAGAATATTCAGCTTGTGTAAACGATTCCATTTATTCAGACTTGATCACGCTTTCGTCGCCTCCGATGTGCTACTTTTTATCCAGGCTCTCTTTGCTTTATTAGGTTATCAGGACTGAACATGGAAAAATTTAATCCGGTTGATCATCCGCATCGCCGTTATAACCCGTTGTCCGATCAGTGGGTATTAGTTTCTCCTCATCGTGCCAAACGCCCATGGCAAGGCGCGCAGGAAACACCGGCGCAGGAAAAATTACCGGCGCACGATCCTGACTGCTTCTTATGCCCGGGCAATACCCGGGTTACCGGGGATAAAAACCCGAACTACACCCATACCTACGTATTTACCAACGACTTCGCCGCACTGATGACCGATACGCCTGATGCGCCGGAAAGTGACGACCTGCTGATGCGTTGTGAAAGCGCCCGTGGCACCAGTCGGGTGATCTGCTTCTCGCCGGATCACAGCAAAACCCTGCCGGAACTGTCGCTGTCGGCACTGGAACAGGTGGTGCGCACCTGGCAGGAGCAGACGGCCGATCTCGGTCAGCACTATCCGTGGGTGCAGGTATTTGAGAACAAAGGGGCGGCAATGGGCTGCTCAAACCCGCATCCCCATGGACAGGTTTGGGCGAACAGTTTCCTGCCGAATGAGATTAAACGCGAAGACGAACGCCAGCGCATTTACTATCAGCAGCATGGCTCGCCGATGCTGGTGGATTATACCGCGCGTGAACGGCAAGACGGCAAACGCACGGTAGTGGAAACCGAACACTGGCTGGCCGTGGTGCCGTGGTGGGCCGCCTGGCCGTTCGAGACCCTGTTGCTGCCAAAAGCGCCGATTAAACGCCTGGTCGATCTGAATGATGCGCAACGTGAAGATCTGGCGCTGGCGCTGAAAAAACTCACCAGCCGCTACGATAACCTGTTCCAGTGCTCATTCCCTTACTCAATGGGCTGGCACGGCGCGCCATTTAACGGCGAAGAGAACTCACACTGGCAGTTACATGCCCACTTTTATCCCCCGCTGCTGCGCTCGGCAACCGTACGTAAGTTTATGGTCGGTTATGAAATGCTGGCTGAAACCCAGCGGGACTTAACGGCGGAACAGGCGGCTGAACGTCTGCGTTCTGTCAGCGATATTCATTTCCGCCAGACCGGAGCATCACAATGAGCTTAAAAACCCTTACGCAACAGATTTTTAGCGAGCAGTTTGGCTATCAGCCGAGTCATTTTATTCAGGCGCCTGGCCGCGTGAATCTGATTGGCGAACATACCGATTACAACGACGGCTTTGTGCTGCCGTGCGCTATTGATTATCAGACCGTGATCAGCTGTGCCAAACGCGACGATCGTCAGGTGCGGGTAATTGCCGTCGATTACGACAACCAGCAGGACATTTTCTCACTGGATCAGCCGATTGTCAGCCTGCAGGACAAAATGTGGGCTAACTATGTGCGCGGCGTGGTGAAACATCTGCAACAGCGCGACAGCCAGTTTGGCGGCGTGGATATGGTGATCAGCGGCAACGTGCCGCAGGGCGCCGGCCTTAGCTCGTCGGCGTCACTGGAAGTGGCGGTCGGCACGGTGCTGCGCGAACTGTATCAGCTGCCGCTGGATGGCGCGGCAATCGCCCTCAACGGTCAGGAAGCGGAAAACCAGTTCGTCGGCTGTAACTGCGGCATTATGGATCAGCTCATCTCTGCGCTGGGCAAGAAAGATCACGCCATGCTGCTGGACTGCCGTACCCTCGGGACACGCCCGGTGCCGATGCCGGAAGAGATCGCGGTAGTGATCATCAACTCCAACTTCCGCCGCAGCCTGGTCGGCAGTGAATATAATACCCGCCGCCAACAGTGTGAAGATGGAGCGCGTTTCTTTGAGAAGAGCTCACTGCGTGATGTCGGGCTCGCCGAGTTTAAAGCCGCTGAGCAGTTGCTGGATGCCGATGTGGCGAAACGCGTACGCCACGTGCTGAGCGAAAATGCCCGCACCCTGGAAGCGGCCGACGCGCTGAGCAAAGGCGATCTGGCGCGTATGGGAGTGCTGATGGCTGAATCTCATGCCTCAATGCGTGATGACTTTGAAATTACGGTGCCGCCGATTGATATGCTGGTCGGGATCGTCAAATCGGTGATCGGTGACAAAGGCGGCGTACGCATGACCGGCGGCGGCTTCGGCGGTTGTATTGTCGCGCTGATGCCGTTCGATCTGGTCGATAAGGTGAAAGCTGCGGTAGCCGAACAGTACCAGGCCAAATCCGGCATTAAAGAGACCTTTTACGTCTGTAAAGCTTCGGCGGGGGCTGGCCAATGCTAAACCAACCACAGTCACTGGCGCCTGACGGCCAGCCGTGGCGAATTACCGTGCTGCGCAATCAGAACGGCATGGTGGTCACTTTTATGGACTGGGGCGCCACCTGGCTCTCCGCGCGCGTGCCGATGAAAGATGGCAGCGTGCGTGAAGCGCTGCTGGGCTGCGCGACGCCGTCGGATTATCTTCATCAGGCGGCTTATCTCGGCGCCACCGTCGGACGTTACGCTAACCGTATCGCCGCGGCCCGGCTGCAGCAGGGCAATATTCAGCTGGTCGCCAACCAGGGTGAACATCAGCTGCATGGCGGCCCACAAGGTTTTGATAAACGCCGCTGGCAGATCGTCAGCCAGAGTGAAAGCGAAGTGCACTACCGTATTGCCTCGCCAGACGGCGATCAGGGCTTCCCTGGCGCGCTGCAGGCCAGGGTGCACTATCGTCTTGATGAGCATAACTGCCTGTCGATTGAGTATCAGGCGCAGGTCGACCAGCCCTGTCCGGTGAATCTGACCAACCATGCCTATTTCAATCTCGATGCGCAGCATGGCGATGCCCGTCAGCATCGCCTGCAACTGCTGGCCGATCACTATCTGCCCGTCGACAGCATGGGTATCCCCTGTGCAGAATTAAAACCGGTGACCGGGAACAGTTTTGATTTTCGCCAGCCAAAAACCGTCGCCGCCGAGTTCCTGCAGGATGAGGATCAGCGCGTGGTAAAAGGCTACGACCATGCGTTTTTGCTGAATAGCGCCGGCGACAGTAGCCAGCCTGCCGCGCAATTGTGGTCAGCCGATGGCAAACTGCAGCTGACAGTGCATACCGCGGCGCCGGCGCTGCAGTTCTATTCGGGGAATTACCTCGACGGTACGCCGGCACGCGAACAGGGTAGCTATACTGCCTTTCAGGGCATCGCGCTGGAGAGTGAGTTTCTGCCTGACTCGCCCAACCATCCTGAGTGGCCGCAACCGAGCTGCTGGTTACAGCCAGGTGAAACGTATCAGTCGGTGACCCGCTATACCCTGACCCCGGTGTGAAAACAGCATGAAAAACGCGCACTGCGTTCGTCCCAGGCTTACGCCGTGCGCAGATTTCAGCTATGGTAGAGGGATATCAAATTGTCGAAGCAGGCACTTTCGGCGATGTAATGATAATCGTTATCATAGAACTGTAAGATTATTAAGGAGTTAAGTTATGGCTGTAACTAAGCTGGTTCTGGTGCGTCACGGCGAAAGCCAGTGGAACAACGAAAACCGCTTCACCGGATGGTATGATGTTGATCTGTCCGAGAAAGGTCGTACTGAAGCAAAAGCAGCAGGCGAGCTGCTGAAGAAAGAAGGCTTTGCTTTCGACTTCGCTTATACCTCCGTGCTGAAACGTGCCATCCACACCCTGTGGAACGTTCTTGACGAACTGGATCAGGCCTGGCTGCCAACTGAAAAATCATGGAAGCTGAATGAGCGTCACTACGGTGCGCTGCAGGGTCTGAACAAAGCAGAAACCGCCGAGAAATACGGCGACGAACAGGTTAAGCAATGGCGTCGTGGCTTTGCCATCACCCCACCAGAGCTGACCCGTGAAGATGAGCGTTTTCCTGGACACGATCCACGTTACGCAAAACTGACCGACGCCGAGCTGCCACTGACGGAAAGTCTGGCGCTGACCATCGATCGCGTTATCCCTTACTGGAACGAAAGCATTCTGCCGCGCATTAAGAGCGGCGAGCGTGTGATCATTGCCGCTCACGGTAACTCCCTGCGTGCGCTGGTGAAATTCCTCGATAACCTGAGCGAAGATGAAATTCTTGAGCTGAACATCCCTACCGGCGTGCCACTGGTGTATGAGTTCGACGAGAACTTTAAACCGCTGAAGCGCTACTACCTCGGCGATGCTGATGAGATTGCTGCGAAAGCCGCAGCCGTCGCTAACCAGGGTAAAGCCAAGTAATAACACCGCCAGCTAAATCGCCCGCTGACCACCGCATCCCCCCGGTCAGCGGGCTTTTTTTTTGCTTATTCGCTCATGCCGCCGATGCGCATTGATGCAACGCGGCCAGACCATCGGACTGCGCCTGCCGCCAGACAGCGACGGCGGCTTGTGCTTCCGGCGACGCGCGGTGCTGCGACAGGCCACTAATAATCCCGCCTACCGCCGGATCATGCGTTCTGATACAGATCCCAACGGTTACCGTAGAGATCCTCAAATACTACCACCATGCCATACTCTTCCTGGCGTGGTTCTTCGCAAAAATGGACCCCCTTGCTTTTCATCGCCTGGTAGTCGCGCCAGAAATCATCAGTTTGCAGGAAGAGAAAAACGCGACCACCGCACTGATTGCCGATAAATGTCTGCTGCGTTTCACTGGCGGCCCTGGCCAGCAGCAGGTTACAGTCACTTTGCGCATCAGGGGTAACCACTACCCAACGTTTCCCCGGCTGTGGCGTATCCTCGACCAGTGTAAACCCCAGTTTGTTAGTGTAGTAATCAATGGCACGATCGTAATCGTCAACCACAATCGCCACATATCCCAGGCATCTTTTCTGCGTTCTCACGCTGCTCTCCTGTTATAGCCAGTTATTGCCAGTCACCCTGGCAGCTGCAGCGGTATCACTGCTCCACTTTCCTGCCTTAAAAAAACAGGTTATAAAACCCTTATAATAAGATAAGCAAAGGACTCTCTGTGCAGTTAACAACAGAACGCCTTATTGTTCGCCCGGTGCAACCAGCGGATGTCGACGACCTGTTCCGGATTTACGGCGATCCGGCAACCAACACATTTAATCCCTCGGGTCCGTATCCTGATATTCATTATGCTGAATTTGTTCTCGACCGCTGGCTGGCTCACTGGCAGAACAGAGGATTTGGCAACTGGGCAATCTGCCCGCAGGATCAGCCGCAGAAAATAATTGGCTTTGGGGGGCTGAGTCACATCAATATCGACACCATCACCATTAACAACCTCGGCTATCGCTTTGCCACTGAAGCCTGGGGAAAAGGACTGGCAACGGAGTTCGCGCGGCGCGCCATCCGCTTTGGTTTCGGACAGCTCGGGCTGAACGAGATTTCTGCCGTCGTGCGGGAAAACCATTATGACTCGCAAAACGTACTAAAAAAGTCTGGTCTCAGATACAGCGGCAAAATACACGATGTGGCCAATGCCGCGGCCAGCCTGATGTTTACCCTTACCGCCGAAGAGTGGCGCAATAAGGGCGGAGATTAAAAACCACCCCGCCCGCGGCAGATCAGGAAAGTAAATCGACGCCGACAGGATGGCAACTCTGCAGCTACCGCCTGACTTTCAGCACGGTAGCTACGCTGTTTCAGATAACTTTCTGGCGGCGTCGGATTTATTCCGCCGGGCGCCGCCGGGGGGAGTATGAAGCAGCGGCATTCACGCCGCCGGAGCCTGAGGATCAGCCGCGACGCGCTTTCACCGCTGCAGCCAGCTGACGTAGCACGGTTTCGGTATCTTCCCAGCCAATACAGGCATCGGTTACGCTCTTACCGTACACCAGCGGTTCGCCGCTTTCCGGGTTCTGATTACCTTCCACCAGATGACTCTCAATCATCACGCCAACAATCGCCCGTTCACCCGCGGCAATCTGTTGCGCCACATCATCCGATACCACCAGCTGCTTCTGAAACTGCTTGCTGCTGTTGGCATGGCTGAAGTCGATCATCACCTGCGGCGCCAGACCGGCTTTTTCCAGGCCGGTTTTTACCGCGCTAACATGATGGGCGCTGTAATTAGGCTCTTTACCGCCACGCAGAATAATATGGCAATCACTGTTACCACTGGTTTCAACAATCGCCGAATGGCCGTATTTGGTTACCGACAGGAAACAGTGCGGCGCACTGGCGGCGCTGATAGCGTCGATCGCCACTTTAATCGTGCCATCGGTACCGTTCTTAAAGCCCACCGGGCAGGATAAACCGGACGACAGTTCACGGTGTACCTGAGATTCGGTAGTCCGCGCGCCGATCGCTCCCCAGCTCATTAAATCCGCCATATATTGCGGCGTAATCATATCGAGGAATTCACCGGCCGCAGGCAGACCGCTGTCGTTGATGTCCAGCAGCAGCTTACGCGCAATGCGCAGCCCATCATTGATCTGGAAGCTGCCATCCATATAGGGATCGTTAATCAGCCCTTTCCAGCCGACGGTGGTACGCGGCTTCTCAAAATAGACGCGCATCACTACTTCCAGCGTGTCACTCAATTCTTCACGCAGTTTCAGCAGACGTGCACCGTACTCTTTCGCCGCTTCAGTATCATGAATGGAACAAGGTCCAATCACCACCAGCAGGCGGTCATCCTTATTTTTAAGAATATTATGAATCGCCTGACGGGCGCGGGAGACAGTATCAGCCGCTTTATCGCTGGCCGGGAATTTTTCAAGCAGCGCCACCGGAGGCAAAAGTTCTTTTATTTCTTTGATTCTTAAATCATCGTTCTGGTAATTCATAATGTATCCATTAAATTCTTTGCCCGGTGCGCACCGGGCTCACGCTGACCAATTTAGCCGCTGCGCACTGTGCTGTAAATCGTCTTTCACCCGCAATGCCGCCGCGCCGATTTGCGTTTCAAAGCTTCTTTACTACACTTTTAAACGTTAACACTTAAAAAATTGACATTAACGCCACAAACGGTTGGCTTATAATTGTTAGTCGGGATTTTATTTCGCCTGTATCACTTTGATTACTTAATCGCTGTATCAGGTTGGGTTCGACGATAAATCAATAAAGAACAGGAGCATTACGATGAACAAGTTTGCAATTATCCTTTTTACCGCTGCCATGACCCTCGGCAGTAGTGCGGCAATGGCTGCGACGGAAAGCACCAGTAGCAACAACAGTACCGCGAACCAGGCGGCTGACGCGGGTGCCGCCGCCGGTGGTGCAAAACAGAATCTGCCGCCGAATAATGTTGATAATTCAACCATCAACAACACCGGTAGTACCTCCACTACTACCACCGATCATAGCAATATGACCGCGGATGAAGTGCATAAAAATTCCGTGTGTAAAAGCGGGAAGTGCCCGGACGTAAATAAAAAGGTTCATACCGGAACCGGTACTGGCGTCGATACCAAAACCGATGGTACTACCCAGTAATCCACCAACGGAGAGCTGCGGCTCTCCCTGGATTTTGTTGCATCCCCTCCCCGCTTCGCTATGCTGAACATCCTGAATAGTGACGGAAATCATCATGGCCACTCTGCTGTTAATCGACGATCATCCTCTGGTTCAGGTGGCGCTGGAAGCCGCCCTGAGTCGCGCCCCGATCCCCCTGCAGCTTTATGCCGTCAGTAGTGAACAGCAGGCCCGCGACTATTTGCGCGATCATCAGGTGGATTTAATTATTCTCGATATTGGTTTGCCGGATAGCGATGGCCTGGAGCTACTGAAACGACTGAAAAGCCATGATCGGCAGCAGGCGGTACTGATCTACTCAGCGCAGGAAGAACGGATGTACCGGTTAATGGCCGCCGCCGCCGGCGCGGTGGGCTATATTGCGAAACGGCAGCCAATGGAACAGCTACTGGCTGCCATTCTGGCGGTATTAGGCGGACAGCGCGCCTTCCCGGCGCTGAGTGCGGCTGATGCCCCGGCTACTGCCAGTCTGACCAGCAAAGAGCAGCAGATCCTCGCGCTGCTGGCGCGCGGCCTGTCGAATTTACAGATTGCGCAACAGTTACATATCAGCAATAAAACCGTCAGCACGCATAAAAAGAATATTCTCGATAAAACCGGGGCTACCTCAGTGTTGGATCTCGCCACGCTGTGGAAAGCGCAACAGTGAAGCGGCTGCGTCTGCTGCTGGCTGGCTGTCTGATAAGCATCAGCCTGAGTACGCCGGCGGCTTACCGCGCCATCAGCAGCATTGTGCTGCCTCAGGAGATGCAGCCCAACAATCTGCTGCGCCCGTGGCATGATAAACCGCTGCGCGTGGGCATTTTGCGCGACAACAGCTCGCCATGGAATATGGTGGTAGGCGGCGATTTGTATGGCATCAATGCTGACTATCTTGCTCTGCTGAGTCACAGTTCCGGGTTGCAGTTCGATATTGAAGGTTATCCGTCACGCGACGCCCTGTTACAGGCGCTACAGCACGGGCAACTCGATCTGCTGTTCGGTATCGCGCAGCATCAACTGCCAGCGGGTCTGTATGCCACCCAGCCATGGTACAGCAGCCCGTTACGCATCTATCGCAACCGCAACAATCAACGCCAGGTGATGTTTAACTCCCGCGATGCGCGTATTGCCATTGGCAGACAGACTCAGGCGCTGGTCAGCCCCGCATTCGCCCGGCAACATCACTGGCTGACGTTTGACAGCGATCTGCAGGCGCTCTATACCCTGCTGAATCAACAGAGTGACTATGTGATCGCTGATGAGACCAGCGCCGGTTTTCTGCTTAATCAACTGCAACAAGGACAGATTTACCAGCTGGAATCTCCCCTTGAACCCGGGCAGCTGAATCTGCAGGCAATCACGGCAGATGCCGCGCTGGCCAGCGCGCTGGATACCACCCTGCGTCAGTTGCCAATGGATGTGGTCAATGAAATTCAGGGGCGCTGGAACAACCAGCTGCCGCGCTACTTCGATACGAATACCACCCGGCTGACGGTGATGGAACGCCAGTGGATCACGCAGCATCCGACTGTCGACTATGCTGCCCTGGCCGATGACTACCCGTGGAGCTATCGCAGCAGCAACGGCGAAGCCAGCGGCTATAGCGCCGAGTTACTCAACGCTATCGGTCAGAACACCGGTCTGCGTTTTCGGCCGCACTGGGTGGAGAATGCGCAACAGGCCGCCAGTCTGCTGACCCGGACGCAGCCGATGCTGCAACTTATGCTGCCACTGAGCGGCAATGACAATATGCAGGGCAATACCCTGCCGGTATGGCGTGCGCTGTGGGGGGTGTATGTCGGTCATCTTTCGCGGCAGGTCATGCGCTGGCAGGATCTACAGGGGATGCGCATCGGTGTGCGCCGTGGCGATCCGGCACGTCAGATGATCCCATCCTCGCTTAACGTCAGCCAGTTTGATAATGGCAAAGCGCTGTATGACGCCCTGGCAAATGGCCAGCTGGATGCAGTGGTGGATAATGTGCTGTCAGCACGCTGGCGGATCCAGACCGGTTATAACGATATTATCCATCTGGCGTTCGCCGCCAGCGATACCGCGTGGCCAATTGCCATCGGCGTCAGCGGCGGCCAGCCGCTCCTGCGTTCGATACTGAATAAAGGATTACAGCAGATCCCACCGGATACGCAGCAGCGTATGCGCGATAACTGGAGCAATAACCCGCAGCTTGTCAGTCGTGACGACGGCAATATGCGTCCGATCTCGCTATTTATGTTTATTGCCTCACTGTTTGCCATCGCCTTTCTGCTGATTCTGTTGATCCGTCGCTATATGCAACAACGGCGCGATCTGCGTCAGCGGCGCCAGCTTGAGCGACAGCGTGAGGAAGCGGAACGCGCCAACCAGATGAAGAGCCAGTTTCTTGCCACCGTCAGCCATGAATTACGCACGCCGATGCAGGCCATCCTTGGACTGCTGGAGGTGGAAGTCGCGCGTCAGCCACAGACCAGCAATTTAGCGGTGATCCACAGCAGCGCGGCTTCGCTGCTGACACTGCTAAACGATTTGCAGGATCACGCGCGTATCGAGAGCAATACTTTTACCCTGCGGCCTCATGCGGTCGATCTGCAGCAGTGGCTGCGACAGCTGGCGGACTTCTACCATCCGCTGATGTGTGCCGATGGCCCCGACTTGCAGATCAGCGCCTTGTCGCCGCTACCGGTACGGGTGATGCTCGACAGTGAGCGTCTGCAGCAGGTGGCCAATAACTTAATTGCCAATGCCATCAAATTTACCCGCCAGGGAGAAATCCGCCTGACGCTGGCGCAGATTGAGGGTCAGCAGCTCTGTCTGCAGGTCAGCGACAGCGGAAGCGGCATTCCGGCAGATGAGCAGGCGCAATTATTTGAACCCTGGTATCAGACACCATCCGGTAAGGCCCTGTCGGTGCAGGGCAGCGGTCTGGGCTTATCGATCTGCCGGGAAATTGTTAGTCGGATGGGCGGCAGTATCGATCTGCACTCCCGCCACGGACAGGGTACCACCGTGACCGTACTGCTGCCGCTAACCCTGGCCGACGGCGTGGAACTGGCAGCGCCGGCGCTGCCGGTGGCCAGTGATCCGTCACTGAGCGCGTTGCGGGTGGCCATCGTCGATGATCATCCGACCAATCTGCTGGTGATGCAGCAGCAACTGGCACTGTTCGGAATCGACGCGGCGGTGTTTGAGCATGGGCGGGCGTTACTGCGGGCGGCGGCTGAGCAAAGGTTCGATGTGGTATTTATTGATTATACGATGCCACGTCCGGATGGCGCGCTGGTGGCGCGTATCCTGCGCCGGCGTCAGCGTTATCAGCCGACGCCGCAGACGCTGGTGCTTTGCTCCGCCGATACGCCATCCGCCATCCCTTTTGCCGATACATTTCTGCTGAAACCGGTCGCGCTCAGTGCGATACATACGGTGCTGCAGCGCCATCTTCAGACCCCGTTTAGCGATCTTGATGCCCGCATTCAGCGCCTCGCCAGTTATCAACCCGACTATATCCGCCGCATCGTCAGCACCTTAAGCGATGCGCTGCGCAATGACAGTCAGGCGCTGGCGCTTGCCCGTCAGCAGCAGCAATGGCAACAGGTGGCGAATATCGCCCACCGTTTTAAAGGCAGCTGGTTGCTACTGCAGTATCCACAGGGTGAAGCTCTGTGTCAGGCAATCATTGAGCAGGCGAAACAGCACAACGATAGCCTGCCAGAATGGAATTTATTGATATCATTAACCGAGAAACTATTAAAAAACCTGGAAACTTATGGCGCATCAACACAATCACACTGAAGATCACGGCAGCAACCGTAAGCGGTTACTGGCGGCATTTATCGTTACCGCGGTGTTTATGGTCGCTGAAGTGGCTGGCGGTATTCTGTCTGGCTCGCTGGCGCTGCTGGCGGATGCCGGACATATGCTGACCGATGCCGCCGCTCTGCTGGTGGCGCTGCTGGCGGTGCAGTTTGCGCAGCGTAAACCTAATGGCAGGCATACTTTTGGCCTGCTGCGCCTGACCACGCTGGCAGCCTTTGTCAATGCGCTGGCGCTGCTGGCGATCACCGTACTGATTGTCTGGGAGGCGCTGCGTCGTTTCTGGCAGCCGCAGCCGGTCGCCGGTGGCCTGATGCTGACCATCGCCATCGCGGGTCTGCTGGCGAACCTGCTGTCATTCTGGCTGCTGCATCGCGGTAGCGAAGAGAAAAATCTGAATGTCCGTGCTGCGGCGCTACATGTACTCGGCGATCTGTTGGGGTCGGTCGGAGCGATTGTTGCCGCGCTGATTATTCTGTTCACCGGCTGGACACCGATTGACCCGATTCTGTCGATACTGGTGTCGGCGCTGGTGCTGCGTAGCGCCTGGTCACTGCTGCGCGAGAGTTTTCACGAACTACTGGAAGGCACGCCGGGAGCGGTCAATGTTGAAAAGCTGACGCGCGATTTGACGCTAAGTATTGCCGAAGTGCGCAATGTACATCATGTTCACGTCTGGCAGGTCGGTGAAAAACCGCTGATGACCCTGCATGTGCAGGTTATCCCGCCCTATGACCACGATGCGTTGTTGCGCCGCATTCACGAGCATCTGCATCAGCGCTATCAGATTGAGCATGCAACGGTACAGATGGAGTATCAGCACTGTGATGATGGTGACTGTGAACTGGGCTTTGCCAGCCAGCAGCACCATCATCACCACTAAGGGTTAAGAGAGCGCGCGTGAACCCTGTTGATGAGCGCTTTTTATCCACAACCAGCAACCGTTCAGCGCAATTAACGTCAGCAGCATATACTCCAGCGACATCGCATATACGCCCTGGCGGGCAAAGATGCTGACGCTAATCAGGTTAATAATCACCCACAGTAGCCAGTTTTCCACGTATTTACGCGTCATCAGAATCATCGCCACAATCGACAGCACCATCATGCAGGCGTCCCAGAATGGGAAGGCATCCGCCTGCAGTTGCGGCATCGCCACATTAAACCCGGCCGCCTGCATTAGCGTCACCGCGATTTGCGTCAGGAAAGCAAACACCGGGTCGATAAAGCGCGTCATCAGGGCAATCGCCACCACGCTGGTTACCGCCCAGCCAATCGCCTTTGGCAGCGGCAGCCAGCGGATCTTCAGTTGTGCCTGGCGATCGTCGCTCTGACGGCTCCAGGCATACCAGCCGTAAATATTGGCGACAAAGAAGAACAGCTGTAATAGCAGGCTGGCATACAGCTGAATCTGAAAGAAGATCACCGCAAACAGCGCGACATTAATCAGGCCAAACGGGTAATTAATAATCTTCTCTTTACTCGCCAGCCAGATACATAGCAGGCCGGCGAGGGTACCGATAGCTTCAATCCATGAGAGATCGTAACCACCTGCGCCGACAGGAATGTGAATCAAAATATTCTGCGTGCTAAAGAAATCCATACGCTACCTTGTGGCGGGGAGAACGTCAGGCATTGCCTTTGACGTTAAGTTTAAGCTCAGCTGCAAAAGATAGCATACGATTCAATGGGATCAATGCCGCCTGACGTAAACTCTCCTCAACATGGATCTCATGCTGCTGTCCGCCCTGCTCCAGCCCTTCAGCAATGGCTTTTAATCCGTTCATCGCCATCCACGGGCAATGGGCGCAGCTACGGCAGGTCGCCCCCTCACCGGCGGTGGGCGCTTCCAGCAACTCTTTATCCGGGCAAGCCTGCTGCATTTTGTAGAAAATGCCGCGATCGGTCGCCACAATCATTTGCGGGTGCGGCAGGGTTTTCGCCGCCTGAATCAGCTGGCTGGTCGATCCTACCGCATCGGCTAAATCGACAATCGCCTGCGGCGATTCCGGGTGCACCAGTATGGCCGCCTGTGGATAGAGCGCTTTCATCCGCAGCAGCGCCTGGGTTTTAAATTCGTCATGTACAATGCAGGCCGCCTGCCAGCAGATCACATCAGCGCTGGTCTGCTGCGTCACATAGCGTCCAAGGTGACGATCCGGCGCCCAGATGATTTTCTCACCGAGGCTGTCGAGATGCTCAATCAGCTCCACGGCGATACTGGAGGTCACCACCCAGTCAGCGCGCGCTTTTACCGCCGCCGAAGTATTGGCATACACCACCACAGTACGATCCGGATGCCGATCGCAGAATTGCGTAAACTCTTCAATCGGACAACCAAGATCCAGCGAACATTCGGCCTGCAGCGTTGGCATCAGCACGGTTTTTTCCGGACTGAGGATCTTTGCCGTCTCGCCCATAAAGCGCACGCCAGCGACTAACAGCGTACTGGCCGGATGATTGCTGCCGAAGCGCGCCATTTCCAGCGAGTCCGACACGCAGCCGCCGGTCTCCTCCGCCAGCGCCTGGATTTCCGGATCGGTGTAATAGTGCGCTACCATCACCGCGTCACGCTCTTTTAGCAGACGCTTGATCTTTTCCCGGTAGTGTTGTTTTTCATCAACAGAGAGCCGGGCCGGTTTCGGCGGGAAGGGGTAAACAGCTGTTTCAGGATCGAACATCAGGCTCATAGCACCAGTCTCGTTTCTTTAACTTAACGTATTAAGCAAAATATCACTGTTTCATCCGATATACACCCACGGATGTTTTATATGCTAAACACGATAGCGAAATTGTCCGCGCCTGTCGCTGATTTTTTCCTATTAAGCACAGGATGTGATGAAGATCATTTAAGCTGCTGCGCGTTACCCGCCTCACCCGCCTCGATATTCAGTAAAAATGCCTTAATTGCCAGCCCGCCAGCAAAGCCGGTGAGTTTGCCATTGGCGCCGATCACCCGATGACAGGGCGCCACAATCGAGAGAGGGTTCCTGCCGTTAGCCGCCCCTACCGCACGTACCGCTTGTGGATGACCTATCTGGCGGGCAATCTCGCCATAGCTGCGCGTTTCACCGAACGGGATCGCTACCAGCGCCGCCCAGACCTTTTTTTGAAACTCAGTGCCAACAAAATCCAGCGGCAAATCAAAACGCTGACGCCTGCCGGCAAAGTAGTCATTCAGCTGCCGTTCCGTTTCCAGCAGCAACGGATGCTGATTATTTTCTGTCAGCGGCGGCAGGCGTACGCGTTGCGGATTGTCATTCTCCCACAGGATCGCCGTCAGCCCCTGATCGCTGGCGACCAGAGTCAGCATTCCCACCGGTGAGGCGATTAATTTACAAAAGTAAGGCATAGCATATCCTCCGTGGTGATCATCAACTGCTATCCGCATTATCGCTGATTGACCGCCGCTGACTGGCTGTTTTCGGACATCAGGTTAAAATAGTTTGATGTCCGAAAATGGCCAGTTAGCCGGACTGGTCAGGCATACACTGCCAATACTCGCGAAACTCAGGAAACCAGCATCATGGATAATAATGCCGCTTATCAGGCGCTCACCTCACGTGATGCCCGCTTTGATGGGGTGTTTTTTGTCGGCGTCACCTCAACCGGCATCTATTGCCGGCCAATCTGCCCGGTAAAACCGCCGCGCCAGCAGAACTGCCTGTTTTTTGACAGTGCCGAAGCCGCCGAGAAAGCGGCATTTCGCCCCTGTCTGCGTTGTCGCCCGGAGCTGGCTCCCGGCAATGCGCCGGTGGACAACGCCCATCGTATTGCCGACCTGCTGATACAGCGGATTGATGAAGGGCTGGCGTCGGAGTCGGAAAGTCTGGAGCAGATTGCCGCGCAATTTGGCATCAGCTCACGCCAGTTGCGGCGCATTGTGCAGAAGGAGTTAGGGGTGTCGCCGGTCGAAATCAGACAAACCCGCCGCCTGCTGCTGGCCAAGCAGTTACTGACGGAAACCCGCCTGCCGGTGACGGAGATCGCTTTCGCCAGCGGTTTTACCAGCCTGCGCCGATTTAACGACGCGTTTAATACACAATATCGCATGTCCCCCAGCCGTCTGCGTAAAGAGGCGCCCGATGCTCAGCGCAACCTGATGGCGGTAGAAACCTCGACCCTGCAGCTTAGCTACCGCCCCCCCTATGACTGGCAGGCGATGCTGGCATTTCTCAGCATGCGTGCCATTAAAGATGTCGAGTACATCACCGATAGCAGCTATGCCCGCACGGTGCGTCTGGGGAAATTTACCGGCTGGGTGCGCGTCACTCATGCTGCGGCAAAATCGGCGTTAATGGTGGAATTCACTCATTCGCTGACCATGGTGTTGCCGGTGCTATTGCGGCGTTTGCGCAATCTGTTTGATCTCAGTGCGCGTCCGGACCTGATCGTCAGCCATCTGCAGCAGGATGCGCTGTTCAGCCACAGTCTCAGCGCCAATCCGGGTCTGCGTGTGGCCGGCGCCTTCGATGGCTTTGAAATGGCTATCCGCGCCATTCTCGGCCAGCAGATTACCGTTAAAGCGGCCACCACCCTTGCCGGTCGCTTTGCTGCCGCGTTTGGCGACAAAATTGAAACCCCTTTTGCCGGGCTTAATCGACTCTCGCCGCTGGCGACACGGATTACCGCCGCCAGCATTGATGAGATCTCCAGTCTTGGCATTGTTAGCGCACGTGCCAAATGTATCCTCGCGATGGCGCAAGCTTGTGCTGCGGGTGAGTTGCGTCTGGAAGCCGGTAGTGAACCGGAGAAAGTGATTGCCCGGCTGGTGAGCCTGCCGGGTATCGGACCATGGACCGCTAACTATATAGCCATGCGCGCGCTGCGCTGGCCGGATGCCTTTCCAAAAGAAGATATTGCGGTACGGAATAACCTCGGCGGCGTCAGCGCGAAGCAGGCAGAGCTGATGTCACAGGCGTGGCGTCCGTGGCGCAGCTATGCGGTGATGCATATCTGGAAGAATATGTCGTAGAGGATTAACGCAATCTACCCACGCTCGTAATCGCGTTTGTGTCATTGGAAGTTGTTTTTGGTAATCAAAGGCAGAAGGCAACTATGCAGATGTCGGGGAGAATCTACGCTTATGCCTGATAAATTAAGAGAAAGTCATACAGTTAATTAAGAGCCTAACCCAACAGGCTCTAAGTGTCATAACGCCGATGTAATGACAAATCATAAACATCTTTCTCAAAATTAAACTATTACAATTTGTTGACTAAGTTATTTTTCATCCGTAAATTAAGAAGTTCTTAATGACTTAATGTCTGATTCAACGGATTAGCACCATCACCATCTAACTTTATTTTTTGAATCATTAGTGTAGGGAAACACAAATGAAAAGCAAAGATTTGGAATTATATCAAAAGCAAGGATATATCATTGTTGATGAGCTCTTTGACAATGACGAAATCACACTACTGAATAAACATACCTACGCACTTATGTCAGGTGATATTGAAGGTAAAGTACTGGAAGACAATGGCCAGTCCGTCAGAAGTATCAACGGCCCACATTTCCATAGTGTATTATTCAAAAACCTGGCCTCTGATGGACGGCTTTTACGGCACGCGAAAGCCATTCTCGGCGGTGAGGTTTATGTTCATCAATACAAAATAAATACCAAACAGGCGTTTAGCGGTCAGAGTTGGGAATGGCATTCGGATTACTGGTTCTGGCAAAAAGAAGATGGCATGCCAGAAGCCAAAGCCTTTACTGCAGTTATTTTTCTGGATGACGTGAATGAGTTTAACGGCCCGATGTTACTGGTGCCAGAAACACAGCATGATGTACTGATAGATGAAATCCACTCCCGCCCATATGGAGATCTTGATGGTGGAGATAACTGGGAAATAACAACATCAAAAAAACTTAAATATCGTTTATCTGATACCTACCTCCGTAAAAAAATTGAGGCTAAAGGTATCGTTGCTGCCAAAGGTAAAAAGGGTTCGGTACTTTTTTTCCATAGTAATCTGCTCCACTGCTCAACGGCAAACTCCTCACCATGGGACAGGAAAGGTATTTTTATTTCCTACAGTCTTGTCAGTAATGCCTTACAAGAGGTTTCTTTGCCAAGACCCGAGTTCATAGCATCTCGCGATTTCACCCCCCTTAAAGAAGTTTCCGCATTCTGATAAATAATAATTAGGATGACCATGAATACATATATTTTGGGCTTATCATGCTATTTTCATGATAGCGCAGCCACGCTCATCTGTAATGGTGATATTATCGCTGCCGCTCAGGAAGAGCGTTTTACGCGATTAAAACAGGATAAGCAATTCCCGCGGCATGCCGTGGCATTCTGTTTAAACCATGCAGGGATCACGTTAGATCAGGTCACTACTGTTTTTTATTATGAGAACCCGGAAGAAAAATTCAACAGAGTTTTATCCACCGCAGTTAACAATGGATTATCCGGACTTAAATCGTTATTTTTTCACATTCCAGGATGGCTGACGGACAAACGTTATGTCAAACGAAAACTCGCCAGAGAATTACGTTCCATCAGCCAGCAAGTTCCGAATATTAAATATATTAGTCATCATCGCTCTCATGCTGCCTCTGCATTTTTTCCGAGTCCGTTTGAAAAAGCCCTGGTGTTATGTATTGACGGTGTCGGAGAATGGGATACCACTACCGCGTGGGAAGGTGATGGAAACAAATTAGCGAAAATCTGGGAAACGCGTTTTCCACATTCTCTTGGACTGCTTTATTCCGCGTTTACTTACTACTGTGGATTCAAAGTAGACTCAGGTGAATATAAGCTGATGGGCCTGGCCCCTTACGGTGAGCCTGTTTATTACGACCTCATCATGGACCATCTTATCTCGGTTCATGCTGACGGCAGTTTCACCATGGACATGGCGTATTTTGATTACGCCACAGGCGACCAGATGACCTCTTCACAATTTGATGCGCTGTTTGGCGGACCGCCCCGAGTACCGGAAAGTGAGCTAACGGCCCGTCAGTTTAACCTCGCCGCCTCAGTCCAGGCAGTACTTGAGGAGGTGGTACTGCGAATTGCCCGCTTCTGGCAGAAACAGACCAATGCGAGAAATCTGTGTCTTGCCGGTGGTGTGGCTCTTAATTGTGTGGCAAACGGAAAGCTGGCTGAAGCCAACATTTTCGACAAAATATGGATACAACCCGCGTCAGGTGATAGTGGCGGTTCGCTGGGAGCAGCCCTGTCGGGCTGGCATGAGGAGATTGGCGCAAAACGGCGGGTTAATCCAGGTGACAGTATGAAAGGCAGCTATCTGGGTTCATCCTATACCTGTGTTGAAATCGAGGCATTTCTTCGCTGCCAGAACGCCGTGTTTACGCAGTTGCCACAGGAGAAACTGTGCAACGATGTGGCGGAGATATTGAACCGGGGCAATGTGGTTGGCTGGTTTCAGGGACGAATGGAGTTCGGCCCTCGCTCGTTAGGAGCCCGCTCGATTTTGGGTGATGCACGTAATGTGCAGATGCAAAGTGTCATGAACCTAAAAATCAAAAACCGGGAATCATTTCGGCCCTTTGCCCCCGTAGTGCTCAAACAGTATGCACATGAGTGGTTCAGTCACGTAGACGACAGCCCGTACATGCTTTTTGTCCATTCTGTCAGCAAGCAAAAACAGTTACCCCCTCAGGATGCAGGAGAAGCGAAAGAAGGGATTGAGAAACTCAATCAGATACGCTCACAAATACCTGCGGTCACCCATGTAGATTATTCAGCACGCGTACAGACGGTTGATGGAATACATAATCCACTCTTTTATGAACTGCTGACTGCATTTAACGAGAAAACAGGATGCCCGGTACTTGTTAATACATCTTTTAACGTTCGGGGAGAGCCTATTGTAGAGTCACCACAGGATGCTTATATCTGTTTTATGAGGACTTCAATGGATTATCTGGTTTTGGGTAATTATCTTCTAAGAAAGCAGGACCAGCCAGACGGGGAAGAAAAAATAGAATGGAAAAAACATTACCCACTGGATTAATGTCACGATAAAAAACAAGGATGCAGGATGCCTAACGTAATGAACAAGATCAGGAATTTTATCTTACGCGCTAAACTACTCTCGAAAAGAACTGAAAATACCATGCTACAACCTGACGAACTGTCGGCGGAAAAGATACATATTTTCCTGAAACTTTACAGAGGATAGCGAATGAAATTCAAATCTATGACGCATCAGGAAGCGGTCAACCGATGCTATGAGCTAACTCCGCAACTGCGTGAATATGATGAATTCATGTATTTAGGCGTTCGCTGGCTCCCCTATACCATGTTCTTCCACCATAAAAATTACCGTTCGGAAGTGATCAACACGGATGATATGGGATTCAGGCTGAGTAAATCATCCTCAGGGTGGGTCTCAACGACTGATTTCCCCGCGAATGAGCCCGTTAATATCGTTATCGGTGGCTCAACTGCAATGGGCACAGGAACCACCTCTGATGCGTACACAGTTTCTTCGGTACTCTCCGAACTTACCGGAGAAATATGGCTTAATTTTGGTGGCCGTGGCTACAACTGTGTTCAGGAAACAGTTCTTTTTATGTTGAACCAGCACAGGTTCAAAAAAATTAACAACATCGTCATATTAAGTGGTCTTAATACTTTGACTCTTGAAGGATTGCCGGACGATTTTACGACTGAATACGGAAAATACTATTACTCTTATGAGTTTAGCCATTATATGAATAAATATAATGAAGATTTGAAGCGCAGGACAAACTCCTATGCATCCTGGAGCGACGCACCTGCGAAAAAACTCGTCCCCAGGCTCAAGGAGAAATTAAACAACTGGCTTGATGAAGCAGAAGAGAACCCAGCCGAGAAAGTTTTCACCGATACGTATATGGGGATTGATGAACGCATCAACCGCGCCGCCAGCTCAACCGTCGAGTCAGCGATTCAGATAAATCAGTTGGCAAAAAAACATAGTGCCCACGTGTACTATGTTCTCCAACCATTATCACGGTGGAGTAAAGACACATTTCATAAAGACGAGGAAGAAATGTTTTACGCCATTGATGCCTGTGCAAATAATTTCTGGCGATTATTCGGACGTTTATGTACACCTGGTTTACATGAAAAATACACATCACTAATTGCACAGGGCTGTAGCAAAGAGGGACTTCCATATTATGACATGAACATATTATTCAAATCATCACCGGCGCTCAATGACAATATTTACGTTGATCATCTTCACTTTAACGACCTCGGGTATGGGGAAATGGCCAGGCTGATATATGAAAAAGTACTCAAATGAGCAGCAAAAGAAACAATCTAAAAATATTTTTATGCGCCTCCTGCGCCGACTGTTTTTCGGGAAAAAGAAAAATACGGGTTCAACCTACCCTTTACGTTGAAAATTAACGGAGTAATTTATGGCTTACAATGCACAGAGCCCATTCCCTACCCTCATCATCATTGATGCCATAGCAGCTGGAGCACTTGTCACAGAGGAGTTCTTCGGCAACTATCAACTCATCCATATTGAGTCCTGTGCGTCTATTAAGGCGCATGCTCACCCTCGTTTTCACGGAGACAAGTTTGCTGAGTTTTTCACATGGAATGATGAAGATGAAACCGCAATCATCGAAACGCTTCGCGCGTTCCATCCCATTGCGATTGTTCCTGGTAAAGAATCCGCAGTCGCACTCAGTGACCGGCTTTCCGACCGGCTTTCACTGCCAGGTAACGCCCCGCAGACCACGCATTTACGGCGTAATAAGTACGCGATGAACAAAGCCGTCAGTAAGCAAGGACTGCTGACCACGCCACAGTACATCAGCCATGAACCATCAGAACTGAAACAGTGGCACAGGCAACAGGGATTCACAAAGGTAGTGATCAAGCCTCTGGACAGTGCGGGCTCAGACGATGTTTATATCTGCCAGACACCAGAGCAAGTCGAAAAAGCGGCACAGATCATTACCGGCAAAAATAACATCATGCATGTTAAAAATCATGCGGCCCTCATCCAGAAATTTATTGAAGGGACGGAGTATGTCGTCAATACCGTCAGCTTTGAGGGGCAAAACTGGTTAACTGACATCTGGAAAGTCCAAAAGAGACTGAAGGAAGGGCGCAACCTTTATGATTATGATGATTTGTGTGATCCGAACAGCCCCGAGGCAAGCGTCTGCCTGGACTATACCCTGAAGGTTTTACCCGCTATTGGTCTTTTTATTGGTGCTGGACATACAGAACTCATTCTTTCCGCAGAAGGCCCACAACTTCTTGAGACCGGCGCCCGGGCATCCGGCGCCGCAAACCCGCAGGCTATTCGTCTGGCAACGGGCGCGGACCAGTTGATGCTTATGCGCTACGTTTACACAGCACCCGATATTCTGTCCACGATAAATCCAGTCTATCGGCTGCGAAAACACCTGCGCTGCGTACATGCCATCGCATCCTTTATCAAACCGTTCTCACATCAAGAGCTACAGGCATTTTTGTCAAAACTGGACTCTTTTGTCAGCGTTGTCATGAAACTGAGTGATGGGACAGTATTAAAACCCACGGCAGATGTGGCTACCTGCCCTGCGGCATTTTTTCTGGCAAGTGAAAACCCTGAACAAATAAAGCAAGACTATGAGTCCTACCGTCGATGGGAATCAAAAAATCTCTGAGGAAAGTACTCAAAATGGATAAGTAGAGAGGGAAATCGCATGAGTGGGATGACATCGCCAGACAATAAAAGCCCTGGCCGTATTTTTTACTGGGTAGAACGTATCGGGAATAAAATCCCCAATCCTTTTTTGTTATTCGTTTACTTGATTGTCATCCTGATGATCGCCACCGCGCTGTTTTCCTGGTTGGGCCTGGTGGTGAAAAACCCGGCCACTGGCGAAGTGGTTCAGGTAAAAAACCTGATGAGTGCGGAAGGGATACAATGGATCTTACCCAATATCATTCACAACTTCAGCAGCTTTGCGCCCCTGGGAGCAATCCTGGCGTTGGTAATCGGTGCCGGATTAGCGGAGAAAGTCGGCCTGTTGCAGGCGCTGATGTACAAACTTGCCTCACACGTCAATGCGCGTTATGCCAGCTATATGGTGCTGTTTATTGCCTTTTTCAGCCATATTTCCTCTGCCGCCGCCCTGGTTGTTATGCCGCCACTGGGGGCGTTGATGTTCCTTGCCGTTGGGCGCAATCCCATCGCCGGATTGCTGACGGCGATCGCTGGTGTTGGTTCAGGCTTTACTGCTCACCTGCTGATCGTCTCCACCGACGTGTTGCTCGCCGGTATCAGTACCGAAGCAGCCAAAGCGGTGGATGATGCTATCCAGGTGACGGTGATCGACAACTGGTATTTTATGGCCACCTCGGTGATTGTGCTGACCATTACAGGCGCACTGTTAACGGATAAATTCATCGAACCGCGGCTACCAAAATGGCAGGGCAGTGCCGAGGACAAGCTCGAAACGCTCACCCCACAACAAAACCGTGGTCTGATGATGAGCGGCATCGCCGCACTGGTGTTTATCATCGTGGTCGCTGCGATGGTGCTCCCAGAAGCCGCTCCCTTGCGAGATCCCCAAACGGGCTCAGTGATCCCCTCACCGTTTATCAATGGCATCGTGTCGATTATCATCCTGTTCTTTTTCACCGTCGCGATCACTTACGGTGTGGCGACCAGGCAGATCCGACGTCCAGACGATATCACCAACCATCTGGTTGAGCCGATGAAAAATATGGCAGGTTTTATCGTTATGGTGTTCCCGTTATCGCAGTTTGTAGCATTTTTCAACTGGAGCAACATGGGTAAGTTTATGGCTATCGGCTTGACGGATCTGCTTGAAGCTGCAGGAATGAGTGTCACGTCAGCCTTCCTCTGCTTGATGTTCCTCTCCGCCTTCCTCTGTATGTTTATCGCCAGCGGTTCTGCAATCTGGTCAATTTTGGCACCGATATTTATCCCCATTTTTATGTTGCTGGGTCTCCATCCGGCTTTCGCCCAGATGATTTTCCGCATCGCTGACTCTGCTTTTATACCGCTGGCACCGACGTCACCTTTCCTGGCTCTGTTCCTCAGTTTCCTGCAACGCTATCGTAAGGGCGCACAGCTCGGTACTTATTACATGTTAATCATGCCCTACCCATTGGTATTCTTCGCTGCGTGGAGCCTGCTGCTGCTGGCCTGGTATCTGTCAGGTTTGCCCATCGGCCCGGGAGTGTACCCGAGAATGGGGTAACTAAAACGGCTTGCTTGCGCTCGACCCGAACCTGCTGCAGGTCCGAACCCTGCACGAAATAGTTCGCTGATCAGAAACGAAAAAAGCACCCGATGGGTGCTTCTGGAATTTGGTGGGTCGTGCAGGATGACTCGGCCTCTGGCCTCGCCCTTCGGGCCGTTGCCGCTGGCAACGTTGTCTCGCTTTCGCTCGACCCGAACCTTTACGGTTCTTATCCTTCACGATTTAATATCAGGTACTTCTTAAGAGTGGTGGGTCATGCAGGATGACTCGGCCTCTGGCCTCGCCCTTCGGGCCGTTGCCGCTGGCAACGTTGTCTCGCTTTCGCTCGACCCGAACCTTTAGGTTCTTATCCTTCACGATTTAATATCAGGTGCTTCTTAAGAGTGGCAGGTCGTGCAGGATGACTCGGCCTCTGGCCTCGCCCTTCGGGCCGTTGCCGCTGGCAACGTTGTCTCGCTTTCGCTCGACCCGAACCTTTACGGTTCTTATCCTTCACGATTTAATATCAGGTACTT